>DATCJO010000082.1:0-6650 GCA_036562765.1 Tissierellaceae bacterium
AAGAGCTAATGAGAAATACTTACCTCAATTAACTAAAATAACAGAAGATTTAATCACTACAAAAGATTATAATAAAGCTGCTCAAGCAATGGTAGCTTTACAAAGTCAGTTTGAAAGTGATAGAGATGTGCAATTGGCTAAGTTTGATGCTGCAATTTCTCCTACAGTTAGAGAAATGATGATGAAAAACCAGAATGGATATTTTGGTTTCACTGATACAGGGACTTATGATGGGAAAGTTAAACCTTTACCAGAAGGAGCAACAATTAATGATTTGGGAAACAGATATATGGAAATATATGCTGGTCCAAACTATAGAGCTGATTATGGTGAATGGTATAAATCCCTCCCTGCTGATATACAAGAAGAACTACGGACTGGATTTAAAACTATATACACTCCAGATGGAAGCCCTGTATTAGCCTTTCAAGATGGTACTGTAATAACAGAATCTAAACAGGTTATGGACGCTATTAAAGATAAGGGATTGATGAATATGCTTAGAACTGAGTATGATAATCAATCTTCTAATACTGCTTTGTTCTATAATAAAGCTAGGTCATTTGAGGAATTTGTTACAGATTTTATTAAAACATTTGCTCCAACAGATTATACTAAAAAAACCACTAACGTAAGAACAGTACCATATTTGGATGCTGATGGTTCTGGTAAACCGAAAACAGGTGGAACTACGGATGGTGGCAGCTATCACTACAAAGTTAAAAGACAACAGGTTGGAAATAAGCAACTAACTCAATTTGAAGGAGATATACATCAAGTTCCTAAAGATTATAAGCAAGCTGAACAAGATGTACTAGATGGAAAACTTAGTGCTTCAGATCCTAAGTTTAGATTGTTAGCAAGAATGAATTCTGAATACCAAGCTGCTCTAAAAAGACATAATGAGCAAGTTAAACCTTTGTGGGATAAGTATAAACAAGATAATGGTATTACAGATGAAGATGATCAAATATTAAGTGATTATAGATCTAGATATAGACCTTCTGTAACATCTACAGGTTCGGCTGGACAAACTATTACTATTGATGAAGGAGAAGGTGGTTTTGATTTAATGAAGAAAGTTATTAAAGAGAAAACAGGTAAAGAACCTAATAGATTTACTGTGCAAAGATATTTGGACGCAGCAACTGGTTATCAAAATTTTGCTAATGAATTAGACAAAAGATTTAAAGATAATATAGCTGATTTACAAAGTAGTATTACAGCGTATAGTATTTCAGATGAAGGTAGTGGTAAAGCTGTAAAAGAAAGTAATAGAGTAGATTTTTCTAATGCAGTTAAACAAGATAGAACTAAACTTGATTTTAACTCTGCTCAAATATTCACTTCTGTAGGCGGTAAAAATACTAAGTTAAAAAACAATAAAGAAGATGAGTATTTAGAATCAGGTTTAAATTTAACTCAATGGGATGATTTATTAGCTAAAGGAGAATTTACAGGTGATATATCTTTAATAGATAGTGATGAAGGTCCTACATTTGGATTTACAGTTACTATCCCAGATCCTAGGGATTCTAACAAGAAAAGAGAATTCCAAATACAAGCTAAATTAAATGATAATGGATTTGAAGAATTTATGAATGATCCTTTAAATCCTTTTAGAGCTATATACGATAGATTTACAGATGGTGCTTTAGTTGGTAGTGGGGAAAAACCACAGAGAAGATCAGATTTAGCTGCTTCTGGTAATAATATAACTAATGATGCTATTTGGGAAGGAATTATAAATAGAATACCTACTACGAGTGGAAATAGAGTTAACACTAAGAAAGAGCTTGATGTTATTATTCCCTCACTAGAATCTATTGGCAGTAAATGGGCTGGCTATCCTGTGCAAGTTAGAGAAGAAGTTAAGAAGTCTAGTAAATTTGGATTTGAATATGCTAACCCAAGTAGTTCTATAATGGATGATTATAGCGAGAAAGTATACATAAATCTTGACAATGGTAGAGTGGATGTTGATGCTGTTTATAATACATGGTTTAAGAAATATGAAAAATCAAATATTCCAACTACAGGAGATAATATAAATAATCTAATGTTTGTAGTAAACTTTGTAGATGTGTTAAAAAATAGTAATGCTATAACAGAAGATGAAGCTGTAGAACTAATAAATAAAGCTGAAGCTGGAAGTTTGAAAGGAAGTGATTTGAAAAAACCTATAGAAGGAGTTAGGAATATACCATTCTATTTTGCAAATAAGGAATTTGCTACAAGCTGGATGATGGTGGGAAAGAAGTAACCACTAGTGATAAAGACCGGTCACTAGTGGTTACACCAGGTCAAATATTTTTAGAGGATGAGGAAATTAAAGAATCCTCTATTAAAAATCATTTTAACAGACCAGTTAAATTGAGAGCAAGTCTAATACCCAAGTTTGAAGCTGCTATGAAAGAACTGGGAGATAAAGCTCCATTAATATTGGAAGATATAAGAACTTTTGGAACTCAAAAAATGGCTTATGATTCTGGTAAAAAGGGAGTTGCTCCTCCAGAGAGATCATTCCATGTTAAAGGACAAGCTTTCGATATTAGTCAAAACAGTCAAAATAAAAGTAATATAGATCTAATAAAGCAAGTTTTCTCTAAATACGGTTTTAAACAGCACCCTAATGAGTGGTGGCATTTTAGCTTTGGAGAATTTTAACTATCTTTGTAAATATTCGATTAAAATATGCCTCTAATAAACGGAAAATATGTAGTACCAGATAATGGGCTTAAACCATTACAACCACTTGATACTCCTGACAATTTAACACTAGCTTCTAGAATAGTCTCTGCAAGTAACCCTCATTTAAGGGCTAGTGTAACTCCATTTGAATATGGAAGAATTTCTGAATATTCAGATTATGTTCCATTTGGTTATGGAGCTAATACTAATTATGATGAACTCAGAGCTTTAAATCAGGGAAGACTTGAGAAATGGTTACATGGGGCTGGTAAGTTTGGAGTAATAGCTGGTACTACAATACTAGATGGTACTATTGGTACTCTAGTAGGTATTGGTAATATGCTTATAGAAGGAGAAGCAAGTGCTTTCTGGAATAACCCTTTCTCTGTGGCAATGCATTCTATTAATACAGCTGCTGAAGAATTAATGCCTAATTTCTATTCTATTGAAGAGCAGAATATGAATGCTTGGCAAAAACTGGGAACAGCTAATTTCTGGGCTGATAGTATTTTAAAAAATACAGGCTATGCTGTAGGTATGATTGTTCCAGGTATGGGTTGGAGTACATTGGGAGCTAGAGCTGTAAAAAATATGTTCCCAAGACTTGGTAAGTTGGCTGTAGAAGATGCTGCTAAACTTGGAAAATTAGCTGAAGATGCAGCTTCAGGTGCTGTTAGAGGGGCTGCTTTAACAGATGATATTATTAAAAGTACTAAGAATCTAAACAGATTTCTACCTAATCTAAAAAACCCTAATGTACCAATAGGAATAAACCAATTCTTTGGTTCCACAATGGGGGCAATGGCTGAAGCTAGAATGGAAGCTATTGGAAGTGCAGAAGGTATTAAGGAGAAATTAATTCAAAATGGAACTTGGGACAAGCTTACAGACGCAGAAAAAGCTGATATTTATTCAAGTGCTGGTAATACTACATTTGCTCTTAACTTAGCTTTATTGACTGCAAGTAACTTTGTTCAATATAAACACTTGTTTAACACTCCTTTAGAATTTAATAAAATTAAAGCTAATTTAGTAAAAGGATCGGATGGTTTATATAAATCAGGAGCTAAAGGTGTTGGTAGAGCTTTAATCACTCAATTTGGTAAGGCTGTTTTAGCAGAAGGTCTTATAGAAGAAGGAACTCAATTTGCTATTGAACAAGGTGTAGAACACTATAATTTACAAAGAGCTAAAGACCCACAAGCTCAAAGAACATTTAAAGACGTTTTAGATGCAGCTTTTTATGGCCTTGAACAACAATTCACTACTAGTCAAGGTTGGGAGAATATGCTTGCTGGAGCTATTACATCAGGAATTGTAATGCCTTCTATTGGTATTGGTAAAGACAAGGATGGTAAAAATAAACTTCAATTAGGAAAAGGGTTTAGAGATACAATAAAAGAAGCCAAAGAAATCCAAGAAAGAAGTAAGATTGCTGCTAATGAAGTTAATCAAGCATTAGATAGAAGTAAGAAAGCTTTGTTTGACTTAGGTGTTACTGATGAAGAATTAAAAGCTATTCTAACAGATGAGAAAGTAGAAGGTGAAAAGGCTAAAGAAATTAGAGCTAAAAGAGATCTGATTATTAGTTCTCTTTCAACAACATTAGCAAGAGAGAAAGCGCTAGCTGATGGTGACATATTTGAGTATAAAAACCTTGAAGCTCAAGAATTAGCTACAGATATATTTACACTAATTAAGCATAATAGACTTGAAGATTTTCTTGAAATGCTTGATGAATCTAGAGTGTTGTCTGGTGAACAAATCAGAGAAATGCTCTCAGAGCAAGTGGTTAATGAAAAAGGAGAAGTGAAGTCTGTTGATCCTTATGAAGGTCTTACAGGAGAGGAAATAGAAGCTCAACATAGAGAAAGAATTGGAAAAATAAAAGAGAATGTAAAAAAAATACAAGATATATATAGAGGTATTGGTTTTAGAACTAATGGAGAATTATCTGATATAGCTCATGCTCAATTAACTTCTTTGCTCTATCAACAAGAGGATTTAGATAAAAGACAAGAAAACCTATCTAAGGAAATTTCAAGCTACTTTAAAGAAGGCTTAGATAGTTTTATAGACTATGTAGTTAAAAATAAAAAGCTAACGAAAGAGCAGGAAATTATTTTTGAACAGTTCTTTAAAGATCATAAATTAGAAGGAGGAAAATTAGACTCCTTGATTGACTATTTCCCACATTTTAAAGAACGTGTAGAGGATTTAGTTTTTAATCTAGTATCTTCAGATGAAAAAGCTGGAGAGAAAGCTGCTAATGTTTTAGCTGGTTTTATTACAGCCAAAGGAATAAACGATATATTGTCAGGAGAAAACACATCAGGTAAAACTTTAAATGAGATAGCTTCTGCAATATATGATCTAAACAAAATACAAGCCTCTAAAAAGAGAGTTGTTTACGCTGTAAATCAGGCGTTTAATAATCCAGCACAATTCTCAAAAAGAATTGATGGGATGATGAAAGGTACATTATCAGAAGCCTTTAAAACGCTGTTTCCTGAATATGTAGCTATGAAGGATGCTAAACAGGCTGCTGATATTACAATTAAAAGACAAGAAGAACAAAAACATTTTGAAGCTTCTGTAGCTAAAAATGATTTGTCATCTACAAGTAAGTCTAATGAAGGAGAAGAATTAAAAGAGAGATTAGTAGCTCAATTAGAAGATGAAAGTAGAGAAAGACATGTATATAAAGGATGGGATTCATTTATAGTTAGTTCTGGTAACCAAGAACTGGCTACAGCGGGAACTAAACAACATAGATGGTACACATTTATGGAGTCTGCTAAAAGAACTCCAGGTGCTTTTAGATTTGTTGCATTTGGTTCTAATTCAATTCCAGAGCAATATAAAATTGATGGTATTACATTCTACGATGGAGAAAAACATATTTCCATTGAGGAAGCTGCGGGTAAGGATATAGATGATATAGTTGTTCTTGCTTTAAATAAAGATGGAAGTATTTATACAATAGACGGACAACCTGTATTTACAAGCTTAATTACACCTACATTAGCATTAAATGGTAAAGACAGGTTTTCATATAAACAATGGATTGAAATTAATGGTGAAGAAAACCTTGAAGCTGAATTAGAAGAAGCTCTTGAAGATTATAAACAATTCAGAGATCAAATTAAATCAGAAGCTAAGTATTTACAAATTAGTGAAATAAATCCTGGAGTTAGAAACCCTGGAAGAGAATTTAGAGAATTAGACATTAAAGATGTTATTGGAGATTCTCCTGATATTAAGGTAGAAACCTTCGTAGATGTAGATAAAAAGACTACAAGCTATATGGCTCCAAATGGAATTATGTATGAATTAATTCCTGGAGCAGGTTATGTGTATTTTGATGGAATTCTACAGCCTATATTTAATAAAACTCTTTCAGAAGCCTCTGTAGATGAAATAATGAAGTTATTAGTTTTCTTAGCTAATAACCCAAACAATAGAGCAGCCTTCCAGTCTGTTACAGAATATATTAAAACTATTATTAACACTTACTATGGAGGAGATAGAACTAATAAATATAGGTTCTTCCCTTACATGAATAAAGAAGGTAAGTTTGTAACAGTGTACTATGGACCTAATAGTTTGAATGTAAGTGATTTATTGGATTCAAATTCTGCTGGGTATAAAGCTCTTAGAAACTTCTTATTTAGTAAAACATACAATATAGATAAAAAGGCTTTAGATTCAACTTCCTATAATAAGGTGGAAGTAGTTAATGGAGTTTTAAAAACAACAAGGGTGAAGGGTGGATATAAATCTGTATTAGGTGATAGATTCACTATTAATGTAGCTCCTAAAGCCCAAGAAGATAGTGTAGAAGCACTAAACCCTTCAAGACTTAATTCTACATTAGTATTTAGCCCTATTCCTGCAATAAAAGAACAAGCTCCTGTAAAGAAAGAGGAACCTAAAAAGAGACAAGCTAAAGCTAAAAA
>DATCJO010000089.1:0-2386 GCA_036562765.1 Tissierellaceae bacterium
TCATGACTGTTTGTGTTCCAAGAGCTCCTACGGTAAAGTAGTTTATATAAAACCCGACTATGACCCTCGAATGTTCCCACCTGTTCCACGCCACACCAAGGCTTTCAAGGATAAATTCAAAACCAGAACATCGGTGGAACGGACTAATAAGAGATTGTTTATCGACTACAATATTGAAAGAGCTCGCTCAAGAAGCAATATGATGAGGTTTGCCATGGCTACCTTTGCTGCAGTTAATATCCATCTTGATGCTTGGGTCAAACATACAAACTTTAGTTTTGTAGATACCTTTATCGTCGGAGCGGCGTAGATAGCTTGGTTTACAGCTTTTATAGTTTTAACTAGAAGCTTTAAAAATCGTGTTCCTTAAAGCTTAGGTTGTTATACCCTTTTTTCGGTTATCCAGGTAATACCATATGAATTTTTCAAGGTTCATTTCTTTTATTTTCTCATAATACCTGCAATTTTGTTAAAATAACCCATATTTAACTGTGTTGTAATTATTCCCAGCTACTTTTCGAGAGTGTTCTTTTTGTACGCTCTCAAAAAGTCCGAGAGCTTTATTTATATGTGTTTCAAAACCCAGCCTTTAAGCTTCACCCCTACTTTGGAGTAGATATAATCAGTATTTATCTAATTTCTGCAAGCTTAAGAACAGATAAAGGATAATATATTATTGGCTTATCATAAATAGGCAAAATTTGCTTGGTTATGGCTTTTGTAATAGGATAAAGCCTTGTACCTGACCCACTTGCTAGAATTATACCTTTCATTAAGATTTCACTCCTTTTTAACAATCTGGAGAAAACAATGTTTTTAAATTTCCCAACTAATATTGCTTTTTACTACTTTCGCTGGGTTACCAGCCGCTAAACAACCTGCCGGAACATCTCTTGTAACTACTGAATTTGCTGCTATTACAGAATTGCTACCTATATTAACACCTTTTAATATACTAACGTTACTTCCAATCCAAACATTATCTCCTATAATAATAGGCTTACAATTTATCTTTTTTACTCCATTTTCTATAATAGAATGAAAATCAGTATCCATTATTTGTACGTTCCAGCTAATTGCACAATTGTTACCTATTATTATCTTCTTATGACATATTAATTTAGAAAGTCCCGTAATATATGTATTATTGCCAATATGTATCTCAGCATTGTTACCAATCGATATCCTTGTTCCCCTCCCTAAAACTACTCTTCCGTTTATGTAAAGTTTTCCATTAGGAGATATATTAATTATTGTATAATCATGGGTGGTTGCTATATTGAAGTCATTTGTACCAATTCTTAGTTCCGAACCCTTGTTTAAAATTATATTTTTTTTATTTGTAATAATAGTTTTTGTAGAAACTATTATCTTTTTATTAATTAATAGATATTTTAGTACAGACAAACTTAATATAAAAATATTTATCTCTTTGTTTTTAATTTTATTATATATTTTTAATATATAACAACCTACACGCTTTAATTTCTTCATTTTTTATTCTCCTTATGCTCTATTAGTATGTTCTCAAAAAGTCCGAGAGCTTTATTTTTATATGTTTCAGGCTTTAGCTTTTCAGATTCATCCCTACTTTTTATATCCAAATTTCCAGTTACTATCGAGACACTTTACTTATCTTTTTCTCTATTACCTTATATTACAACTTCACTTTTTAAGCTTTTTCCCTCAAAATAGTTTCATGTTCACTAATTTTATTTCGTTAAAGTACCCGGCCTCAGTTCCTACTGCTCATACTACGACCTTCTTTAATACCTTGTATAATAGCTATTGCTCTTTTTTTATCTCCCTTTAAATAATATTGAATTATTCTTACGAGTCTTGTAGTATAAAAAAATATATTGCTTATTAAAAATTGTGGTCTGTTTACTTTATACTTAAATTTGTGCATAAAATAAATTCTATTTCTTGTAGACCATTTTATAAAAAAAGGAGACTCTTCTCCTCCACCAGATTTACCTACTTTATGATAAATAACAGCTTTAGGCTCGTAAATGATCTTAAACCCTGCTTCCTGAACTCTAACACAAAAATCCACATCTTCAAAATACATAAAACATTCATCAGATAATAAACCTAGTTTTTCAAAAACCTTTCTTTTAATAAGCATACAACAACCTGTTACAAATGTGATCTCTTTTTTCTGATCATAAAATCCATTGTCAATTTTTTTTATACCTTCATTGCTCCCAATATACTTAAACAACTTAATTTCTCCACCTGCATACCATAACAAATTCTTATCATTAAAATACTTTATTTTACAACCAACAATACCTATATTTTCGTCTTCTTCTGCTGTTGTTAACATTTCTGACAAGAAATTTCGTTCGACCTCTGTATCATTATTTAAAAGCAATATATAATC
>DATCJO010000090.1:0-4497 GCA_036562765.1 Tissierellaceae bacterium
CCTGTCTTGAATAGGCTTTCATCTAGTGCAAATTTAGGATTGTGGTGTGGATATTTTACTCCATCTATTTCCATTGGATTGCATAGGAAGAAGAATGTTCCAGGCACTTGTTCTAAGTAGTATGCAAAGTCTTCTCCACCCATTAATGGCTTCTTTATTTCTATAATTTTATCTTCGTCTAATACTTTCTTTGCTGATTCTACAAATTCTTTTGTGAATTCTTCATTATTTACTAGTGGTGGATATCCAAATACGTATTCATATTCGCATTTTGCTCTTAATCCACTTGTTATTCCTTCTGCTACTTCTCCTATCCTCTTTGCTATAAATTCTCTTGTTTCTTTTTCTATTGCCCTTACTGTTCCTTCTAGTTCTACAGCTTCTGGAATTATGTTATAAGCAGTTCCTCCATGAATCTTTCCTATTGTTATTACTGTTGGTGTTTGTGGTGGTATTTCTCTACTTACTATTTGTTGTATGCTGCTTACAACGTGACTTGCTATTACTATTGGGTCTACTGATAATTCTGGATATGCTCCGTGTGCTCCTTTACCTATTATCTTAATGCTGAATCTGTCAAGGCAAGCCATTAAGTTGCTGTAGCTGATTCCTATTGCACCATGTTCTAATTCCCCTGATAGATTACCAACATGAAGCCCTAATACAGCATCTACCTTTGGATTTTCCAAAGCTCCTTCTTCTATCATTGGCTTTGCTCCTCCAGGGCCTTCTTCTGCTGGTTGGAATAATAGTTTAATATTTCCTTTTAATGAATCTTTGTATTTGTTTAATACTTTAGCAACACCTAACAACATAGCAGTATGGGCATCATGGCCACATGCATGCATTTTTCCGTTAGTGGATGCGAAAGGAAGACCAGTTTCTTCTTTTATTGGTAGTGCATCCATATCTGCTCTCAATGCTATTGTTTTTCCTTCTTTTCCGCCTTTGATTAGTCCAACTATAGCTGTGCCATTTACTAGTTCTTTGTATTCTATTCCCATTTCATCTAATCTGCTTTTTACATATTCTACTGTTTCTTTCAAATCAAATCCTGTTCCTGGTATTTGATGCAAATCTCTTCTCCACTTAATTATGTCTTCTTCTACTTTTTTAACTTCTTCTAAAATATTAATGTTCATCAGTAATTCCCCCTTATATTTGTCAAGTATCCTTATAAAGATCTTCAGTTACTTAAATGTAAGGATTACTTTAAATTATATTTAGATATGAGCTATAGGTCTATAGGCCATATCTGTATCTTAAATTAAATTGATGAAACTTAGCTGATACTAAGATTACAGAATTGGTCTTTACACCCACATATGTATAGAAACTCTAGATGGCAGTTCTATAATTATGTAGTATGTAATTCCCAAATTCTCCTGTCATAAACTATTTTGCAACTTTTTTCTTTTCAGCGTTGTAGAATAATCTTGAAATAAGGATTGTTCCAAATACTGCTGAAATGATAATTATATAAGCTGGAGTTTGTGGTGCTACAAGTCTAATTCCAACAGGTATTCCCATACCAAATACAGCTAATTTTGGATTCTTCATTGCGAATGAGCCAAACATGGCACCAAATATAGCTGGAGCAGTATAGGTTGATAATGCACTAACTACAACATCTGGAAGTATTTTTATAACTGCTGCACCTATAAATGCACAAAGTGTAGTTCCTATAATGTTAATAACTATTGAACCAGAAATTCCAAGAGTTGAAACTATTTCAGCTTCAGGAGTTCCGGATTCAGTTTCTGTAACATCAAGAGCCATAGCAGCAGCAGGTAAACGACAGTTACCGATATTTCCTGATAGGAATGACATATAAGTTCCAGCAAGTCCTAATGTTGGGTAATATGATATAGGTTCTACAAAGTACATAGCTCCAAAAATACTAGCAATCATACCCCATGCTTTTAATGCAGTTGAAAGTTCTGGAAATATACCATGAGTAAAATATAGATATAATACAGGTACAAAACTTAATAATACTGATAAAAGCAGAGTTGTTCTACCTATCTTAATAACAGGTTTACTCCATACTTCATGAAATTCCTTCTTATTCATTTAAGCCACCTCCGATGTTATTAACTTAAAAGAACTGCCATTATAACACCAACAAGCATTGATATTCCAAGGCTGTATTCCTTTAATACTCTTAATTTTGGCATTTTTTCCATTGCAATACCTAAAGCTACCATGACTACTGCCCCAACAATTGCAGAGATAAGAGTTCCGCCACCTGCAACTATATGTTGAGATGTAAGATATCCAAATGCACCAAGAGTTGCTGCTACAGTAATAACTGCTAACCATGCTGCATCATTACCACTTACTTTTTCACGAATTGGTTCAAGTCTAGAAGCGAATAATCCAACAAATAACAACCAACCAATTCCATTTGCTGCCATAGTCCACCAAGAGACTGATAATGCATATAAGTCATAATCAGCACCACCAAACTCAACACCTATAGCTTCTGCTCCAACTTGTGCTGCTGTAAGTTCAGTTGGCGCTGCACCGATGATAGACAATCTCATCCATGCCATTGGTCCACCAATTACTGCCATCAAACCAACCATTACTATAAATATTGCTATAACTGGGCCAATAGAAGTTACCATACCTACTTTAAAAGCTTTATTGCAGACTTTTTTATCTAGGTTAATTTTTTCTGCTGTTTTAAAAGCATGTCTTGCATATAGTATTGCTTGCATTATTGCAAGGATTACGATGAATGATGCAGTTATCCATGCTCCTGCAGAGTTTGCAAATTTTACAACTTCTTGACTCATAATATACCTCCTTAATTGTTATAAAGTATTAAGAATTTAAGTAATGATTAAGTTAAAATTATAAAGATGATACTACCTCCTAGGATTGCCAAAAACATGGCAATTTTAGTTGATTTGGTTGTTAAATGTTGCTTTTTACAGAATATTGCGTATTTATTGAAAATGCAGCTATGATTAATACAACATTTAAACTGCATATAATACCCTGCAAGTTTAATTATATAAAGTAAAAAAGCAAAAAAATAAAAAAAAAGAATATTGAGAAAATAAAAATAAAAAAACAAAAAAATAAATTAAAAAGAAAATTTTGCAAAACACAAGTTGTCAAATTCCTAACTATATTGCAGTATTAATGCTTTAAAAAAATGTTACAATTATAACAAAATTATATTTCGCGTCTAGAAATAAGTCAAGCGATATTTTTCATTTATTTTTAATCTTTTAAAGGCTTGAAATCCTTCAAAAAGTTTCAAAATATCTGATTAACTTTATCTAACAGTAGCGATATAACATTAAAATGGAAAAAAATACAAAATCACATGATTAAAACAACTTCATCAATAAGGGCATAAACAATAATAACATTTCTAATATGAATCAAAACTTATATAAAGTTTTGATTTTAATTTAATTAATAATACATATCTAAAAATACACTTATTATATATAAAATATTATTTAATATCTACTTATACTTGATTTAAATTATTATTTACTCATTCTTAGAAGTAATACTTTATGGATATCAATGATTATGTAGTTTTTCCTTGTAAATAATAAAAAAAAATCAGAAATATTGGTAAAAAATGGAAGGAATTTTTTGATTTTTGTAGTATATTTAAATAGGAAATTCAAACAATATTTATTTTTCAATATATATTTTAAAAGATAGTTTATTTGAATTTAAATTCACAACTAGGCGGAGGACTTGGAATGCAAATAAAGGTAAACTTTATTAGTGAGAAAGATATTGTATTACCTATTCATTACAATAGTATTGTACAAGCTTTTATATATTCTAATATTGATAAAGATTTATCTACTTTTTTGCATAACAAAGGATTTATTTCAAATGGAAGAACTTTTAAACTTTTTACATTTTCTCGGGTTTTAGGAAAATACAAAATGGAAGGGGATAAAATAAATTTTGGTACTAAAATTCAGCTTGTTATATCTTCACCACTTGATGACTTCTGTAAAACTATTGCTAATAACATATTAAGAAGTAATAATTTGTATATTGGGCAAAATGATATAAGAACGGAAAATATAGAAATTAGTAATCAAAAGGTTATAGAAGATAAAATTGTTGTAATCACATTATCACCAATAGTAGTTTATTCAACTTTTCTTAGACCTGATAATAGTAAATACACATGTTATTTTATGCCTAAAGAGCACGATTTTAATAGATTGATAAAAGACAACTTAGTAAAGAAATATAATGCTTTAACGAGTAAAAAGATAGAATCTGATATAGAAGTAATACCATTAGGGCTAGTTAAGCAAAACTTAACTTACTATAAAAGTACTATAATAAAAGGCGCTTCTGGAAAATTTCTAATTAAAGGAGCAAAAGAGTTATTGCAGGTAGGAGTTGATGCAGGATTTGGAAGCAAGAATAGTCAGGGATTTGGTTGCGTAAAAATATTATAGAAAGGGGGGATAAGGGTTTTATGGAATATAAAATACATGC
>DATCJO010000095.1:0-3588 GCA_036562765.1 Tissierellaceae bacterium
GGTCAAGGACGGGCGCAGCCCGGCGATAGCGAATCCTTGACCTAAAAGAAGCCGGAAGCAGTAAAATTTAAAGATTAGTGGTGATAATTTAACCTGATTCTAGCCAGAGGGAATTTTACACAAAAATTTGGACTTGATCATTACTATCATTACTATATTTCATTAACTACGCTGTATATCGAATAAATAGTAATAATGATCTGTCGAACTGTAACTATCCTCCCCAGTTTGTTTTATACCAAAAGTCATCATCCAGTAGCCTTTAACAGGCAATTCTCCTGCATATGGCATAATCTTACTATTTTCTATGATAAATATCTCTCCATCTTTTATTGCGAAATTGTCCCACCCTCCAAATACAAAACCATAATAAAGAAATTCTCCTTCAGGAGTTAAGTCCTTTATATTAATTTGCTCTAACTTCTCAAACAATCTTTCGGCATTTATTAATCTGTCATACTGGAGCCATTGGTCTACCTTAGTTACCCTTATCTCAAATTTCCTTTCCCCTTCATGAAGATAAACCTGCGCATGCCTGAATTGGCCTTCTTCTTTCCATGTCACTTCATATCTTAATCCTCTTAGTTCTCCATCTTTTTTATAATCAATTTTTAAATTTTCCACCCTTGCAGTCCTTATAGAATGCTCATCTAATCCAAGTGTTTCTGCAACTTCTTCCCAATGGTTTTGAAAATTCAACTCATATATATTAGTAGTTATAGCCTCTACATATCGTGGACGTTCATAATATGATTCGACGATAGCTGGAATCATCAGTGATACTATAAAAGCAAGTAAGCCTAAACTTGCTGCATACCTTTTAGCTCGTTGATTTTTTTCTGGATTACGTAGAAATAGTAAGAAAATAATAAATCCGAGAGGTATATGCAATTTATTAAAGAATAATCTGAGACCACCAAGTAAGTAGTAACCTACAATCTTTAAAGCATAATATGGCTCATCATCTTCCTTCATTTTAACAGCAATAATAATGACACCCACTATAAAAAGTAATAAAGTTGTCCAGTTAATTATCCCGCTCATATTTACCTCCTACTTAATGGGAAACCATTGAAATCTCCAGAATTTAGGTAATAATATGTAAATCATATTTCAAGCCATTCTTCTTTTTGTAGACAAATATGTATGTTTTCAAGATGCCTATTTACCCCATTATAGTCTCCCTTCTTTTCAATATTTACAATAATATCATCTACTTTTATTCGTACAAATTGGATTTTATCACAAATCTCGACTAAACCGAATAATCAGATAGTCGCCATATGGCTCAAATCCTACTGCAGTATAGGCTTTAACAGCAGGTATATTTTTCTTTTTAACCGAAAGAGTTGGAATCTTGCCTCTGGCTATAATTCTTCTGCACAACTCGGACACAATTGCCTTACAATATCCTTTCCTTCTTTCCTCTTCAGCCGTATAAACACCACCAATCTGGTTTATCCGAGGAGTATATGTCTGTACGCATGCTTGAGCAACAATTTTGCCATTCTTTTCTGCAACAATAAAATCCTCCTCTTTTCCTCTCTGGATTAAGGATTTCCTGACATCTTCCCTGGTTACAACCTCATTAAACCCTTTCATACGAGCATCTATGATAAAATCAACTACTTTGTCACAAATTATTTCTCTTGCATCGATAAAATTCATCCCATCCAATACAAAGGGCTTAAAACTCCTGTTTATAAAATATAAGCTTTCATCATATGACTCAGTTTTTTTATACGCTTTAACCTCTTCATATAAAGGCTTTATAACCCTATGCATACCTAATAAGAACTCAAATTTTCTCTGTTTCATAAGCTCTGCAAATAAAGGCACAGCATCCTCCACCTCGTAATGAGGTATGCAACTGCCAAGATTGTAAAATGGTATTATACCCTTTAACACCTCACAATCAAAGAACCCATAATAGTCAGCACATCTTCTTATGTCTTTCCTATTCTCAACACCAAACTCAACGATGTTAGAGTATAAAAATGAGGTTTCAATCTCATTTCTCTCTAAGTACCCAAGAATTATTTGTTTATCAGCATGTTTAAGCAATCGAATCATCAACATCGCCCATCCTCTTCTTGGGCTTTTCGCCCGCGGTATTTTTCCTTCCTTGTTGCTTATTAGACCTCCTATAGCTACTATGGGTGTTTGAGACGTTATATCTCAACTCTCCAATGCTTATTTAACACTGGGCCAACTTACTCAGCATTTTTCGTAACAGTCTTTCAATTTCATGCAGCGGTAACACCGAGATTTCTTTGATTGAATAATCCTGCTCCATCTCTTTGATTAATTCATGCCCAATGAAGTAGCCACATTGGGTATACCCTTGAATATTATACCAGGTTCCAAAGAAATCCTTAACAGTCTCGTCATTATCAACCCTTTTAAGGAACTCTGACGCTAACCCCGATTTATTTTTATTACACCATTCCAGCCATTCATTTTGTCCCTTTTGTTCGTGCCATGTTTCTCTTCCCATAATTATATGCTCGAATCTCATGGCAAGGCCTTCCTCATAAAGGTTCCACAATGAACCTGAACCTCTTGATAAACCAAGGCTCTCTCGCCATTTAATATGAATAAGATGACCTAATTCATGAGCAGCAAGTGCGGCAAGGGTTTCTTTATCAGACCAGTTTAATTCTGCAATATTTTCCAACCCAAATAGGCAAGCAGGTTTACTATCATATGTAGTTGCCCACCCAGCGCCTAATCCAATTCCAACGTAAATGACGAACACAACTTCGAAGTCAATGTCAAAAACCTTACTTGCATATTCATATACATAGCTGGCAACTTCTAACAAGTTATCCCTTGCCCGTTTAAACTTATCTACGTATTCTGGTATTAATGGAAAAATCCTCTCTTTTGCAATAACCTTCCAATCCAAACCATCATTCTTATATTCTGTAATTTGCTTCTCTAACAATTCAGGCCACTGGGACATGTACTCGTTATGCCAGGCTTCAATCTGCGTATCTATCGGTAAATCTTTCACTCTATCCCAGAATTCAATAAAAGATGGATAAGTATCAATAATTAAAGGTTTTGTATTTTTATTGTTATATGTTCTTGATAAATTCAAGCCTTCCATTTTTACCTCCCTAATAAGCATTAACCATTAATTATAAATTATACCATATAATATGATTTAACTATATAACTCCTGTTCTGCAAATTTGAAAGTTAAATTACCAATATTGGTTATATAATCCTATATTGGTATAATAGTACTAAACACTTAAGCAGCCAACTTTAATTGGGTGTATATATCCACTAATGGAACATCATTCTTTGCATGGTAATAAACAAAATCTACAAAATCTTTGATAGCCTCCTTATTCATATTTCTATATCGTGTCTCCTATTGTCTTAAGATTTAGATGCTTTTGTGTTACCCTGTATTATTCTAAAAAGTTATAGGCCAGAAAGCAAAGTAACATATATCTTTCAATTGAAACAAGGTTCCTTACTTTGTACTCATCAAAACCTAGATTCTCCTTTAAATACTGATAAACTGGTCTCTATCATCCAACGTACTGCATAGTACCTCAATATCGTCTCATTATC
>DATCJO010000103.1:0-2584 GCA_036562765.1 Tissierellaceae bacterium
CAGTTCACTTTACCTAATATAAATTTTAAAAAATGCAATAAAGCAATAATTTATGCGCCTAATGGTGTAATGAAGACTTCTTTGGCAAAAGTTTTTGAAGATATTTCTAAAGGAACAGCAACATCCGATCGTATTTTTAAGGATGCTGTGAGCCGTTATTCTATTACATATTATGCTTCGCACTATGAATACTCGTCATCAGGCGGTAACGCTATTCCACAGTCGGATAACATCTATGTGATAAATTCATTCGCAGATAAGTTTGAATTTAGTAAAGAGACAGTCGGCACACTTCTTGCCGATGAAGGAACTAGAAATCAATATAATGTTCTTATGGGAAAGTTGAATGACATTATTACTGAGATTTTAAATAAGCTAAGAGAAATAACTGGTCTAACTAAACCTCAAATTAAAATAAAACTGATTGAAGATCTTGGTTTACAAGCCACAGCCGATTGGCCAGATATTATGGAAGCAATTAGGCAGATAGAGAATAAGAATTATGAATTCCTGGATGAAATTCTCTATTCAGAACTATTTAATGACAAAACTATGGCTGTTTATGAAAACCCTGATTTTAAACGCCATATTACAGAATATATTGATAATCTTGAAAACCTACTTCGAAATAGCTCATTATTAAATACGCATTTTACAGAACGAAGTGCAGAAGAATTAAGTAAAAGTTTTACAAATCACAATCTGTTTGAGGCTCAACATAAGATTCTTCTTAGAAATGGGAGGCAAGTTAATAATCTTGCCGAGTGGAAGGAACTTGTACAACAAGAGCTTGACCAATTATACCAAACGCCTACACTAGCAAAAACGTTTGAAAAATTGAAAAAATTATTCTCCAAAAATGCGGAATCTGTGAAAGTTCGTGAAATTATCGTTGCGCATAGGGAAATTATTCCTTTACTCAGAGATATAGCAACATTAAAGAAACAAACATGGCGTAATTGTTTTGAACGCCTTGAAAGGCCATTTATGGAATATTATAAGATAATCGCTGATTTTAAAGAAGAAATTCATAATCTATATGAAAAGGCATCAGCACAATCTGAACGTTGGGTAGAGGTAGTGAGTGAATTTAACCGAAGATTCCGCGTACCATTTACTGTAAAAATCACAAATAAGTCAAATTTTGTTTTAAAAGATGAGGCTCCAAATATTGAGTTTGAATACACTCGCGGTACTGGTGACAGCAAAGAGTCTACAGTTTTACATAAAGAAGACTTGATGGTTTCTTTAAGTATGGGTGAGCGTAGAGCACTGTATCTACTTTATATATTGTTTGATTTAGAGAGAATTAGAAAACAAGCTAGGGAAGGTGGTGGACAATACCTTATTATTGCGGATGATATTTCCGATTCCTTCGATTATAAAAACAAATATGCAATTATCGAGTACTTATGTGATCTTGCTGAAACAAAGGGAATCGATTTACTTATGCTTACACATAACTTTGATTTCTTTAGAACCGTTAAGTACAGGTGTGGTGTTAGCCGGGAAAACTGTTACATAGCTCAAAGAAATGACGATGGTATTATTAGTATAGCAGAATTTAAGTATCAAAAGGATTTCTTTAAAAATGTTATTCGTTCGTCTATTCAAAATGGTAATTTAGACAGTGACTTTAAGAAAAAATGTCTGATTGCTAGCATTCCATTTTATCGTAATTTAGCTGAATATAGCGGAAGTACTGACGATTATGAAAAACTGACATGCTGTCTCCATTATAAAACGGCACCCCTTGATACTTCACGATTGATGGTGTCGGATATATGGGGAGTTATAAGTCAATTTCTCGAAAACGAGACCCTTAAGTCTGACGATGAGCCTTATCTACAATTACTTCAAAATCTTGCAATAAATATACTTAAAGACAACGATGAAGTTTCTTTGGAGAACAAACTTGTCCTTTCAATAGCAGCAAGAATTGAGATTGAGAAATTTATGAAAGCCAAAATCATTGAGCACGAAGGGACTTGTCCTGATGCAAAAGATAATCAGACAAGAGAATGGTTTAATAAGTCGAAACAGTATTTGACAGATGACGAAAAAGAGATCATTGAAGAAATTAACTTGATTACACCTGAGAGCATTCATCTTAATTCTTTCATGTATGAACCTTTGATCGACATTTCCTCATGGAATTTAATAGAAGTATATAGAAAAGCTCTTGCATTACAGGCAAGTAGTCAAGACAGTTAACGGGAAATTAATAAATTTATTAAATAATTAACATTGCTATGAATAGCATAATCGCAGGATTAAAAACAATAATAACCTACTATTATCCCAAAACACCCCCAACGGGTGTTTTTTATATATGTGAAATTTGATTTATCAATCCAGACAAGGAGGTGATGCCTATGCTTGTACTGATAAAGATATTCTGGCTTTAATAAGTTAGTGTAAAATTAAGTTCGCAATTTCAAAAAGGAAAAGCCATCGGGACTCCGAAATGGTAAGTTGCTCAAAAAACAAACCAAAAGGAGTGTTGCCCCGATGGCCTACCATAAGAATACCGTAAATTTAGAAAAAATGCTACTGAAATTTTTAGGCGAGCCGGATCCCATGC
>DATCJO010000118.1:0-12405 GCA_036562765.1 Tissierellaceae bacterium
CCATGGATATATGGAGAAGAAATTATAAACATAGATAGGGAACCTAATAACGGTGAATTGGTAGATGTTTTTGCCAAAAACTCCTTTATGGGTACAGGTTTTTACAATAGCAACAGCAAAATTACTGTTAGGCTTATTTCACGGAATGCCAACGATATATTCGATGAACGTTTTTGGCATCGCAGAGTAGAATATGCTGTGCGTTATAGAAAAACTGTTATGCCAGGAGACGATTTTAAATGTTGCCGTCTAATTCACGGTGAAGCTGACCAAATGCCTGGACTTACTGTAGATCGCTATGAAAGCATCCTGTCAGTTCAAATAACTTGTTTAGGCATGGAACTAATTAAGGATACAATTTACCGTGCTCTTTTGGATGTACTAACTGAAATGGGAGAATCAATAACTGGAATATTTGAGCGAAATGATATTAATCTTCGTAAAAAAGAAGGGCTAGAAGAATATAAAGGCTGGTATCATTTTGATGACAAACCTCTGCCAGAGTCCCCAATAATAGAAATATGTGAAAATGGCATAAGATATCTTGTGGATGTTGAAAATGGACAAAAAACTGGATTTTTCCTAGATCAAAAATATAACAGAGCTGCTGTAGCTAAAATTGCAAAAGGAAAAAGAGTATTGGACTGCTTTACACATACAGGCTCCTTTGGACTAAATGCTGCAATGGGCGGAGCAGAACATGTAACTTGCGTAGATGTTTCTCAATCAGCTATTGAAATGGCAAAAGAAAATGCTATACGCAATGGATTGGATGGAAAAATGGATTTTATATGTGAGGACGTATTTGATTTACTAACAAGACTAGTGGAAGAAAAATGCAACGACTATAACTTTATTATCCTCGATCCACCAGCTTTTACAAAATCCCGCAATACTGTTAAATCTGCTGCACGAGGATATAAAGAAATTAATTTAAAGGCTATGAAGTTGCTTCCACGCGGAGGATATCTTGCCACCTGTAGCTGCAGCCATTTTATGACTGACGAATTATTCAAAGAAGTACTTGTAAGTGCTGCTAAGGATGCTAATGTTTCATTAAGACAGATTGAATATCGCCAACAAGCCCCAGACCATCCAATCCTTTGGAATGTGCCAGAAACGGATTATCTTAAGTTTTATATTTTTCAAGTAGTATAATAAAACAGCATTGGTTTATTAGCAACCAATGCTGTTTTATTATTTTATAATTCTTCCAATATTATAAAATTACAAGATAATATTTATATCAATTAACTTTTTTATAGGTTCTATACACAAGTGGTACTAAGGTAATACTTGCTATAATAGCAAAAGAAATAATGAAAACATATGGCTGTAAAGTCAATCCAAGAAAATCAATGGAGTAAATACTTATAATATTAGTTATATTAAACATACGTGCAGGAATTAGATTATATAAATGATATATCCATAATACATCTTCAGATGCATTTATAAAACCAGGAATAATCGTAATCGCTGTCATAATTGCAAGAACTATAAATGGAGATTTTAATTTTGCCGATAGAACCATCGTTAATGAAGATGATAATAAATTTCCAAATAAGATTAGAATAGAGTATAATAAGGCAATTTGTCCCATTGTAAATGGAACTATTGATAATGGAAATAAAAGTTGTATTGGAGAATCAATACCATCCCATCCAAAAAAATCATCACTGTAAGATAGGAAACAATCGTAAACACAATACATATTAAAACAGTAAATGATATCCCAGTAAATATTTTAGCCCATATCATTTTGCTTTTCCCATATTTAGATGAAAAAATAAGGCTATCCATTCTCTCAGAATATTCACCTGCAAATAAGGGAGAAATACGTATGGTACAGATAAAGCATATTAAAAAGGCCACTGGATACATTGTTGCAAAAAATCTGTTATATCCTCCCGTATAAGAATAAATAAATGGAATGTTAACTTTCCTGCTTAAATTTATAGAACTTACCTTTTCTTTCTCAGTCATATAAGTGTTATCTATGGCTTTTTCTACCAGGTTTTGGCGTATTGTATAGAAGTTATTCAAGCTTTCCTTTTTTATTGAAGATATTTCCCTCATATTATTAATATTATATACTCTCCTGATAATATGGTAGATTTCACTATATTGACGGGCATATTTCTGATACTCCTCAGTATCCGTATATCTTCCCTCAAAGAATGGAATCTTTGAATAAGCTTCTATTGTTTCTGAAAAAAGATCACTGTTTATTTCTCTTCCTGACAGATTTCTACTATATTCCCTGTCTTTTTTCATACCTTCATAATTACTCTCAAAGACCTTACCATCTATATAATAATTTCCAAGTAAAGTTCCCACTGCACTAACAATAGTAAGTATAATACCAAGGAATAATGTTATTATGTTGATTTTTTTCTTAAAATTTTTTTATATTCAAATCTAACTAATTCAAAGAAGTTACTCATCCCTTGTTACCCTCCTATTAAAGTAATATAAATATAAATCTTCCAATGTCGCAGGTACCTTAACTGCACTTTCACATGGGGCATTTTCAGCTACCATGCGTATTAAAGTTTTGTTTGATTCTTCACGGATATTTATAATGGGATAATTAGCCATTAAATAGTCTGCTGTTTTACTATCAACTAAACATTCAAAAACTTTTCCTTCTATTATACGAATAATCTCATCAAGTGGCCCTTTATGAATTATTTGTCCATTTTTCATCAAAAAAATGGTGGATGCAATATATTCAACATCTGAAACTATATGAGTAGACAATAATGCTATTCTGTCTCTTCCTAATCTGGAAATCAAATTTCGGAAACGTATACGTTCATTTGGATCAAGACCTGCTGTAGGTTCATCTAAAATCAAAACTTTAGGATCGTTCAACAAAGCTTGGGCAATGTCTAAACGCTGTTTCATTCCTCCAGAAAAAGTCTTGATTTTCTTTTCTGCTACATCAGAAAGGGATACCAATTCCAACAGTTCTTTTGATTTGTCCTTTGCACGTTTTCTGTTAATCCCCTTTAAGCTTGACATGTAAAGTAGAAAATCATAAGCTGAAAATTCAGGATAATATCCAAAGTCCTGTGGCAAATAACCTAATAAATCTCTGTATTTTTCTTCACTCACATCAATGCCATTAAATTTTATATTCCCACTTGTTGGCTTTAAGACCCCACATATCATTCGCATCAAAGTTGTCTTCCCTGAACCATTGGCACCTAACAGTCCATAAACACCTTCTCTTAAGGTCAAAGAAACATTGTCAACTGCAGTTTTATTCTTAAACTGCTTTGTTATGCCTTTAATGACTAGTTCCATTTCAACCCCTCCATTTTCTTATTTCACTATATAATAACCGTGCCTATATTACTTTATAATTTATAACGAATTCCAATAAAAAAATTCTGCACATTAAAAATTACATAAACTCCAAAAGCAGGTTTCATGCCCTCAAGTTTTTTCACTATGCTCATATTTACATTTCACTATTTTCTGCAATTGAAAATAAGGAAACTTCTATAAGTATTTTTTAGATAAATTGGATATATATGTCTTTATTATGACTTTAGCCATTGAAGAAAAATCAAATTTTTCTCATCAGTTATATCAGAATTTAATAACTTAACTTCAATAGAACAAATTCTTTTGCTTTTTATTAAAAGTATAGAATTTACCAAAAAAACATCCTCAATATGCTTCATTAGGTGAGCAGTTTTAAGAGAAAACGATGAATCTGTTAAAGCAGCAGTTATAAAAGGAAGGAGAAAATCTATCGGAATCGTTATTTATTCATATGATAGAAAATGCAAAAAAGATTTGAAAGACATCATAATATTATAAGTTGGTATATAAGGCCTTTGTTATTATACCAATAGTTGTCTTTGCATTTAAGAAAAGTTTAACTGGAATATTTGCTTCAATATTTTCTTTATTTACTAGTATTTTTAGTTTCCAATTCCAAATAAAATTAACCCAAGGGTAGTGAAATTTTTAGCTTTTGAAAGGATTACCTTAGAAGTCCATGGACTACTCACAAGGTAATTATTAGTTTAGCTGTACCACTATTTTCTTCATTCTTCTTATAGCAGCGTGGAAATTAAACTGGAAATGGCATTTAGATGTTATTTTTATAAGAAACATAGGAAAAAAATAAAAACTAAGATTTAAAAAACTGACTATCTAAAAGACTTATATTTAGATAAATAGCATTGGATAAGAAAATTTACCCAATGCTATTTAAAGTGTTTTTTCCATTAAGAAAAATCGTCCTTTTCTCCAATCTGCATGTCCACGTTTTTCATAACCATTTTTCTCATATAATTTCAAAGCATATGGATTTTCAGAAAATACATCTAGTCTAATTGATAAATATCCCATATTCTTAATTTGTTCTTCAATATGCAATAACACCTTTGTACCTATGCCCTTATTCTGATAATCCGGTGAAATACAAAATCTATGAATTATATATGCAGTTTCTTCTGGATTTTCCCATTGACAATTATAATATTCTTCAGCACACTCCTTGTTAATAACATAAATCCCTATTATTTTATCATCTTCAATGGCTATATAAAGAGTATTATTAACAATATCATCTAAAAAAACTTCTTCTGAGGGATATAATTCATCCCATTGATGAATCCCTTGTTGTTCCATATGCTCAATTGCTTTTTTAATTAAACAACATATTTCTTTTAAATCATCTTTTGTTCCTAGTCTATATTGCAAATTTATTTCTCTCCTTTTAATAATTAATTATCTCAATAAATATCTCTTATATTTTCATGACATCAATATAAGGTTATTAAATGAATTCATTATTCATTAGTAATATTTGCGTTAAACCGATTTTATCAGATTATTTTTCCTTTCAGTAGCATCTCTTCTGAAATTTACATCTATGTCAGATATTTTTTTAATCCTTTTCTATTTCATCTATTAAATAACTAGAAAACCCACAATCTGCATCTACATTATACAATCCATAAAATGGCAAATATTCTTCTTCTACATTACTTAAATTCCTGTAGCCAACCCAGTTTCTAAAACCTTCAGGTAATTCCTTTATTGGTGCTTCTGGGGTGTAAATATAAATTTCTTTAGCATCATTTAATCCATAGGGTTCAGAATAGATATATTTTATTCCATCAATTATTTCTTCAGTGTCAACTTCTTTTTCAAGTTTGATATATTCAATTTCCACGGAATAAGTATAACTGTTTACTTTTTCTGGAGTTGTAAACTTACCTTCAAATTCGGATAAATAAACAGTTCCCTTTGGATAATCATCTCCAATATCACCCATATCAGAATCTGAAAAATATCCTTGGAAAGTTCCATCTTCATTAATATTTAACATAGTCTGCCAAGCACCAGCTCCACTGGAAAATACAAATTGATACTTCGATAAATCACAAAAATTAAAATCTCTTTCTGTAATAGAATTATAGGCTGTATCAGATTCACTTGCATTTTTAACTGTATTTGTTCCCGTTCCTTGTTTTCCACTAACATCTACTTCTTTACTTTGACATCCTGCAAAGAATACCACTGTGCTAAATAATACTGCTATTAATAAAACCTTATATCTAAATATAGATTTTGTATAAGCCTTTATTTTTACATTTAAATTAAAATATTTTTTCATTATACTTTAACTCCTTACTTTTGTTATGTTCATTTATTTCCTCAAAAAAATATACAGTATTGTTTTACAAAATAATGTCTCTCTGATAATTCTATAATGCATTTCTTTTACTTAATATATCTTCAGTGTCTATAACTTCCACATGAATAACAATCCAATGAAATAGGTATTCCTAAATACAATCAGATGGCTTTAATCATTATTATCTAATAAATAAAAATGCTTTCTAAAAGTTGCAATTAATATTATCCTTTAAAAATTCTATTATATCCTTTGCTTTAGGTGGACAACCTGGTAAATTTTTTTCAAAGTCCTTTGTACAACTACCTATTCCTATACCCTTTTTATTCTTACCTTTAAAACCTTGCCCAATATAAATCTTTCCATTATAATGATATCCTAATTCATTTAACCTGTCCAATGCATGGACTAAACTACCATAACAAGCTGAGCAAGCCATACTTTCAACTACATTTTTAGTAAGTTTTTCTACTAACTTAGTCTTTGGAATAGTCATTGGCGTTGAATCCTTATTTAATTCCTTTATTTGTTCATCTGATATAAGGGTTTTCCCTACCCCTATTTTTTCTGCAATCCTTATGTAAGGAATTTCATCAATATCATACCCTAATAATTGAGCAACATAGCTATCAATTAAGACAGGGTCTTTTCCTGCTAATACTCTATTCATCTGAACAGGATTCCCACCTTCTTCAAAGTTTAAATCTCCCATTATTCCATCTACTATTATTAAGTCCTGTTTTATAATCTTGTTGAGATAAGCAATAGGCTTATGTAATCCCATAGTATGAAAATGCCTCTTTTCTTTATTTGGAATACATCCTTTCAAATTCTTTAACGCGCAGGTTATCTTTGTCTGACAGTGCCCCTTCAATACTGGCACATTGATTAAGTAATCAACTTTCATTATACTGTCACAAACTGATATGACTATATCATCAACTCTATAATCACTATGGCTGTCCTTTTGCAGATCTATCAGTGGCACATCATATTTTTTAGATATCTCCTCAAATCCACATACTTTAAAAGCTAACTGAGTCCTATCGCCTACCCATGAACCTTCCATTATAGCTATATTATTATAACCATTAGATTTAAGGTATTCTATTAATCCCTCAACTAATTGAGGACAAGTAGTAGCACCAGAAGTATAAGGTTTTGCTACTACTAAATTTGGCTTAATACCTATTAAAGAATTCTTACTTGGTATTTCACTTTCTAAATTTAGTTCTTTTAGTATTTCTTTTATCATTGATTTTGGATTATTCCCATAAATTATGTATATTAAATTTGCATCCATAACTTTCACCTACTCATAATGAAATGATTTCAAAATATTTGTAAATATCAAGTCCATTATAACATTTTTCAAGTTGTTTTACTTAAAATTATTATATTTTTATCTATTTTAAAAGGTACTGCTAAATATTAATATTTAACAGTACCTTTTTTGTCCTGTCATGTTGATATTTATAAACAATTTCCATCTAAGGCAGGAAACATATAAATCACATTTCAACTATTATGATGCAGTCATTCCTCCATCAACTACAATTGTTGTACCACAAATGTATGATGCTTCATCACTTGCAAGAAATGCAGCAACTTTACCAATTTCCCTAGGTTCACCAGCACGACCCATTGGAATCAATGATAGTGTTGCTTTCGTAAACTCACTTTCAGGTGGCATCATTTCGGAATATATTGTACCAGGAAGAATCGCATTTGTCCTAATTCCCTTAGGTGCTAGTTCAACACCACATGTTTTTGTTAATGAAATAACTCCTGCCTTTGATACACCGTATGAAGCTAGATTTGGAGCTCCAGCTAATCCGCCAATTGAAGCAATATTAATAATTGCACTGCCAGGTCCCATTAGTTTAACTGCATGTTGGGTTGCTACAAAATAACTTCTTAAGTTGAGGTTGATAACAGTATCCCAATCCTTTTCAACATCCATATCAACTAATGGCAACATCTTTAACATTCCAGCATTGTTGACTAAAATATCAAGCTTTCCATAAGTTGCAATTGTTTCATCAAAGAGCTTCTTTACATCTTCATTTTTCAACATATCTGCTTTGACAAATTTTACATCATATCCTTTACCACGTAAATCAACTTCAATAGATTTCCCTAACTCTTCTCTCCTACCACAAAATACTACTTTTGCACCTTCTTCTGCAAAAACCTCAAGTATTCCTCTGCCTATACCAGAAGTTGCACCTGTCACAATTGCAACCTTATCTTGTAATTTACCCATATAAAATCCCCCTTTATTTATAATTAAATATTATTAGTATCTCAAGACAATATATTTACTAAACAGCAAATTGTCTAGGAACTTTATATTTATAATACCCATAATTTATAAAGCTGAAAAACATTTACACATTAATCAAAATATTGCCAAAGTATAGATTGCATTATATAACTAATTTTTATTTGACAATATGACCACTTAGTCATATAATGAAAAATAACAATATGACCATATGGTCACATCAATATGGAGGATGATTATATGCCTAAAGAAACTTTTTTTAATCTGCCTTATGACAAAAGAAACTTAATAATATTAGCTGCAATAGAGGAATTCTCTAAATCAAACTATAAGACATCTAGTATAAATCAGATATGCAAAAAAGCTAATATTGCTAAAGGAAGCTTTTATCAATACTTTACAAATAAATTAGACCTTTATGTCTATATTATGACCTTAGCCATCAAAGAAAAAATCAAATTCTTTTCCTCTATTGTATCTGAATTTAATGATTTAACTTTACTAGAACAAATCCGCTTACTTTTCATTAAGGGTATAGAATTTTCTAAAAAATACCCCCAGTATGCAGCATTAGGTGAGCAATTTTCTAAAGAAGATGATATATCCGTTAAATCAGTAGTTATAAAGGAAGGAGAAAAATTATCAGAATCACTGTTTATGCAGATGATAGAAAATGCAAAAATTAAAGGCGAATTAGACAACAGCGTTGATTCTCTTGCTTTAAGCCTGTTGCTTCAATCCCTATATAGCGCAGCCAATAAATACATGCAAGACAAATTTGGCAATACGAGTTATGAAGACAATGTAATTGAAGTTAACAAATTTATTGATTCGTTATTAAACATTATCTTTTATGGAATAAAAAATGATTAAAATAAAGGAGGCTTATAATGAAAAAAAGAACTGATTTTATAATAGGAATGATATTTGCAGCAGCTACTATTATATTTCTTATATTGTTCCTTACCAATGACAATTTCTTTAACTGGACTTTTGAAAGGCATCATAATATTCTTAGCTGGTATATAAGGCCACTGTTCATTATACCAATGGTTATTTTTGCATTTAAGAAAAGCTTTGCAGGCATTTTTGCTTCTATCTTTGCATTATTTACCAGCATGTTCTGGTTCCCAGTACCAGATACAGTTGACCCAAAAGTATTAGAATTTTTGTCCTTTGAAATGGATTATCTACAAAGTCCATGGACAGCACCTAAAATAATCATGAGTTTAGCAGTACCTCTATTTTTCTTCATGCTTCTTACAGCTGCTTGGAAAAGAAACTGGAAATGGCTACTTGGCGTGATTATAGGAGCTGCTTTGTTGAAATTCATTTGGAGCATTGCCTTTAGTGGAAAAGCAGGTATGTCTATTCTAAAACCAGCACTTTTGGGCTTGATTATTTGCATAGTTGGTGTAAGATATTTTTACAAAAAATATCAAGAGTACAGATAAATTGAACTAATAAACGCAATATATAATCAGTATTTAACATTGATTGGAAATTGTGGAAAAATAATATAATTTACAAATATATATTAGAAATGTACTATTAATAAGGTGGTGATATACATAATTAAAGGAGGACTAAAATGAAAAAAACACTTAAAACATTTTTAGTATCTATAATAGCAGTACTAATTATCGGAGGAGTAGGATTCGCTGTAGGTGCCACCTGGAGTGGAAGTGAAGATGTTGAAGTAATCGAATCTTATCTAGATGCAATTGATAACCTGCTAGATAATAAGAATAAAACAATCAAGGATTTAGAAAAACAATTATATGATGAAAAGAATAAAGACGATGAATTAAAACAAGCTGAAAAAGATGTAAAAGAAATTAGGCATAGGCTTGAACAAATAATTAATAAATATAATAAATAAACTATTTTATAGGGTTAATTTAAAAAACTCTAAGCCTTCACCACCATATACCAGTTGGTATATGCTTTATTTTAACTTAACTCATAGATAATATTAAGATTTATAATAGATTTGGCTACTGGTTTATTCAGTAGCCACTTTTTTAATATAAATTTTGTTTATAATTTCTATCAAATAGATTTTCAATAAACACATATAATAATCTTATTCTAAATCTATAAGATTTTTTCTATATACATTGTATTCATCTTTTAATTCTTCCAGCGTCTTTTTCAATAACAATTCCAAGTTTGACAATTCTTCATAATTCTTATTCATTGCTGCTGATTTTATCCTGCTAATAAGAGATTTTTCATTCATAGTATCCTTTACTATAAAACGCCTTAATTTATTTATCTTATTCCAGTGGCAAATATCCATATCTGTAGCTTCATCTACATTATGAATTTGCTTGCAACTTCTTACATATTCAATACATTCAGGTATATATCTATTCAATAACTCTGTTATCCACCTTGTCAATGAAGCTGAAACAAAACTGTCAATTATTGCTTCAGTCATAACATCATTTTTCAAAAGTATCTTTTTCTTTTCTGGATATTTTATAAAATTCATCATGTTTTCATAGACTGTCGAAGGATGAATCCCAAAAAGTTCATTTCTTTCTTCAGAAGAATACTCATCATATATGTCCTTTTCGCTAACATATTCTCTATTTTTATCTAAATAGAACTTTTCCTCACCTTTTTGTTTTATCAAATTATTATGAAGATCATCAATCGAAAATTGTGTCCTAGCCACCACTTCAATGCCATCAAGCATTGCTTGATATATTGCAGAAATACTTAAATATGAGTTAGTCATTGGATTTGGTGACCTAACTTCAAATCTCGTAGAAAGAGGGTTAGATATATCCCTTATAAGTCCAATTAATACTGTCCTATTCCTTGAAGGAATATCAACATTATGGCCTAAAGAAGCAACTATGCAAACAGGTGCTTCAAAGCCAGGTTTAAGCCTGTTTAATGAATCTATTGTTGGAGATATGAAAGGATTAATAACCTCATAGTTATGAAGAAATCCCATAAGTGCTCCATATCCAATTTTACTCATGAAGCTTTTTTTCATATCGCCCGGTGAGAAAAGGTTAACCTTAGAGCCATCTCTTAGTTTCGCAGCAACCCCGATATGAGTGTGTTTCCCACTTCCAGCTACTCCTTCAATTGGCTTAGCTTGGAATGTAACTTCTAAACCATTTTTTCTAAATACTTCTTTTATGATTATCCTAACAAGTAGCTCATTATCAGCAGCTTGAAGTGGTGAAGAATATTTCCAATCTATTTCTAACTGTTCCATAATATGAGTAAGGTTTCCATTGATGTCTAATTTTGCTTTAACTCCTCCTACTTCTTTATGTCCCATTTCAGGTGAAAGTCCATATTTTTCAATTAAAAGTAAAGATTGTTCTAAGGCTGTCCTTACAGACCCCCTAGTTCTTTGCCAATATTGTTCATGCAGAATTTGAGATGCTGATAATGCCTCTACATCTGCATCTTCATTTGGAGTCTTAACCCAGAATTCCAGTTCAGTAGCAGAAGTCAAAATGATTTCATCAATTTTCTCAGGTTCTATACCAGTACCTTCCAAGAGATTAGGATTTTCTTTAATTAACTTCATTAATCTATTACAGAATGTATCAACTGCTCTTTTAAGAATAGACCTTGAGTCAACTGCCTTTCCGCTATGGTACAAAAATGATGGTATTCTCAATGTTCCAACTGGTTTTCCCAAAGTGCTATCTAGAAATTCAAAATTATAATCTACAAACCAGTTAGATTCTAAATCTGCCACAATATCTACCTTCGCATTATTTAGAGTTGCAATGCCTGGTAGCACAACACTGGACCCATCAGTTTGAATTCCTCCGCTTAAAAACTCATCAGCATTATCCAAGAAGTTTTTTATTGGGATTTTTTCATCTGTATCATTACCTGATAAATCTATTCCCATTAAAGATAAAAATTTAATTTCAGGATGACTTTTAATTAAATTTATAAGTTCTTCCTTAGTGAGCTCATATGGCTTTATAACAAATAGCAAATCACTTTCCAATACCTTTGAAATATAATTCACTATATGACACCTCCTGTAACAATAATTTTTTATTATAACATTAAACTATATGATTGTAAATAATTAAAGTTATAAATAAATAAAGTTTTAATACATCATAATGCTGGATAAAAAACATCTATAAAATAAAAGACATAGCAATATTCAAACAATTAGCTATGTTGCTTTTAAATATTAAAAATATTTAACTTTGGGATATAATCTCTTATTTTAAATGGTTCTATAATAAATGTTGGGGTGTAAATAAAATGCATCCCAATTTATCCTTTTTTGCAAAAAATAGGTTCTATAATAAAAGTTGGGGTGTAAATAAAATGCATCCCAATTTATCCTTTTTTGCAAAAAATAAAAGCACTTGTGAAATAAATCTGCTAAAATGTAGGTACCCAAATTAACTACACATAGAAAGGAGATTTATTCACAAGTGCAATACTATTT
>DATCJO010000141.1:0-2783 GCA_036562765.1 Tissierellaceae bacterium
ATATAACAATGAATATCTATCTCAAAATAAGTGGTCAGAATTTTTTTGCAAAAATGCTTTCAATTGACTATGAATAAAATCTTTTATTCCTTGGTAATCTATTTCTTTGCCGGGAATTTTATTGTAATAAATATAGAAGAAACTCATTCTAGCTCAATTTGAATATCTTGTGATAATGACACTGTGCGATAATTTATTGTTGTATCTTTAAATACTGTACAGGTCTTGTCTGGGTCTAGCGCTTTCAGCTTGCTGTCGGCGCTAACCCAAATTACATTTTTTAGACCGAACTCATTAAACTTGGATTCCCACTCATCTTTAAAATATCCATACTGATTATTAAAGGAATCGCTTACATCATTTGATGAAATTAAAAATTGAAGTTTTCTCTTTTCATCATCTGAAAGAAAACTAAAGAATATATTAAATTCCGCAAATGATTTCCATAAGCTCTTTTTATAAACTCTTGAGAAAAACTCTGTAAGCAAACGCGAACAAAGACTGTCATTATCCTCCGTTTTTATGCAAATATTTCTGCATTGATTAAAAAGAGCTATTATATCGCTGTCTACTGCGCGAAAATATTCAACACCGCAAAATTCCTATGGATGAAATTTTTGATCATCGCCCATTATCATATTTTTCCACAATAATATACTTTCCCAAATTTTTTCATAATCATTACGGCTGCACCCTTTTTTTTCTAAAAGAAACATAATACATTGGCGGAATAATTCTATAAGCAGGTAATTGCAAAATATACAACCTTTTGATGCGCATAGATCCATTGATGCTCATAATTTCGAGCAATCAGTACATTTTGAATAACGCTTAAAGAACTCTTATGAAAACCAAATTTACAAGTAATTCTACCTCCAATATGTTCGTAACAGCCTAATAAATTTCCCGTCAGTTCGCCTGTAATCTCACCATCAATGAATGCCAACATACGTCATCTCTTCGTGATCCATTTCCACGAAGCCTTCGGGTAATAACAAGTTGCTTGTTCTTAATGCCTTTTTTTAATATATCTGGTATCGTCTTTTTTGCTAAATATTTTCTACCATTTTCTATTAAAGTCTATCTAGCCGTTATTGAACCTCTAATTGTCAATCCTAAACCTACAGCCAAAACATATTATGCAAACCAAGTAGGAAGTCCTCCGCCAAAACAATTAATTATTAATATCCTTTTCTAATTCATCAATCTTTTTTGATAAACTCTTAATATTAATATAGCTATTAAATGCTATAACTACACAAAACAGCATAATAGGAACTGCAAATGCAACAACTTTTATAAATATTTCTTCTAGATCACCGCTTCCATCAATAAATAGATTTATAAATGCTAAGACCAATGAAGGTATTGTTAACACCAATGAAGATATAATATGATTTTTAATAAATTTTATCTTCCGATATCTAATATTTAGCATAATTAATATCGTAAATATCAAGGACATAATGATTGATATTGTTAATAAAATTTTTTGAATTGTCATGTAATCCACCATTATATTTAAACTTATTATCCAAAGCAAATACCATTATAGTTGCCATCAGCCCAATCCACTAAATGAGCTATTGCGTAACCAATAGAAAAATCAAATAAAATTCCGGCAAGTGCGTCAACAGCTCCAATAGTTGCACTTATTAATGTAATACCTAAAGATTTTCCAGCCTCTTTTATCATCTTTTTTAAAGTATCTTTTGCCTGTTTTTTAAGAATATTACCTATCAATCCCTTATTAATTTTTGCAAAATTAAAATATGTTACAGCTGCTCCAACAACAGTACAAACAAACGATATTGCTACAATAGTGATATCAAGACAAAGTGCAAAAGTGCTTCTAGCAATTCCTCCACCATCAACATACATCATTTCTTCGCGGTCCATTTCCACAAAGCCTTCAGGTAAAACTAAGTTGCCTGTCCTCAAAGCCGTTTCCATAAGTTTTTATTCATTATTTTGATAGAAAGACTTATACTATCATTAATAACTATAATTATTTATTGAAATTACAATATTAGTCAATATAAAATCTTAGTTAAAATCGAAAGAACCAATAATATAATTACGCAAAATACCATATAAACAGGCAGAGTTACTTCATTAAAATCTTTATATTTTTTTTGTAAGAAAATGGACATAATTATTAAGATTCCAAAAAATGAAAACATCCAATACAGCTTAAGCATAATAATAAGCAAAAAGCATACTATTGTTATTATAATTGATCCGATTGGATAAATATTTTTAAGAAACCATTTCATTTACCAATTTAACCATCCTTTTTTACCTAGCCATCCATCTTTTTTGCCATCAAGTCCGTCAAACCAATCAACTAATGCTTGAACTGGATCAAAGAAAATTAACACAAAGTCAATAAAAGCTCCAAGTGCAATTTCTAATGAAGTTTTGACACCAACCTTTTTTAAAATTTGTGGTATCGTCTTTTTTGCTAAGTATTTTCCACCATTTTCCATAAGAGCTTTTCTAGCCGCTATCGAACCGCCGATTGTAAAACCTAAACCTACAGCCCAAATAATTATTTCAATACTATAGTAGGCAACCCAAGTAGGAATTCCTCCACCATCAACATACATCATCTCTTCGCGGTCCATTTCCACGAAGCCTTCGGGTAATAACAAGTTGCTTGTTCTTAATGCCGTTTCCATAAGTTTTTATTCATTATCTTGATAGAAAGACTTATACTATCATTTTAATCGTTAGTAAAAAAACTTGTTACAACTTATGTTTATATAATATAAGATATTAAT
>DATCJO010000144.1:0-4548 GCA_036562765.1 Tissierellaceae bacterium
TCTTGTTACAGAACACAAACAAAGCACTTGAAAAAGGATCCAATTCAAAGTTTTGCTGTACGATAGCCGCTAGGGAATCTATTGATTTCCGCATGTCGGTACTCCCACACGCAAGATAAACCTTTAAGTACTGGCCAGTCCTAACATAGAGCGCTCAACACCTTTACTACATGAAGCAGTAGTCCCTCATTAAAACCTTCTCTTACCTCAATTACAGCAGGACCCACTTTTACGGTTAAAAAGTCGCTTAAAGCTATGTCTTCTTTGCTGCTTAAACTAACAGGTAACCATTGCACCGTATTACCAGTCTGTTCTTTTAAAGTTTCTTTTCTTAGCCAGTAGTACAGCTGTCTTGTGGTTATGCTGTGTTGCCTGCAAAATTCCCTTGCAGACAAGCAGCTGGCTTTGTAGGCTTCAATTCTGGCTTTCCATTGCTGCCTGCGTTCCGTATGTGTCATAGATAATCCCTCCCCATCATTTTTACGGAGAGATTATCTCACATTTGTTTGCAAATTTTTAGGTGTGCTCTATTTTTGACGCTTACTCTTCAACTGACAAACTCGGGGGGTTATAATTTTTACCCTTCATATTTTTCAATTTGCTTCGGCAGATAAGCAGAACAATAAAAGTTCCCACCAACTTCAGTTGTAAGTAGTTTTGGACAATTGGCACTACCGAATTTTTTACAATTGACACATAAACTAAATACTACGTAACTTTCAGTTGATATTCGGTTATTTCCCTTCATCTTATAGGAATCGGCATATTCTTCATATTTTTCTTTTTGTGCTTGGTTATATTTTTTACTCTTCCATTTATTATTACTTAATAATTCCTTGTTAAAAATTTCCCCTGAAGTTTCAATCGAGAGATTCTCGAGAAAATTTGCCTGTAGATTAGTGCGATTTTGTTCTTTACCAAGTTCAAAAATGTTTGGCTTGTTATTTATGTGGCTCTTTTTTGCTTCACCCCCATCAGGCTTTTCTAAAAATAAATATTTTCCCAACGAATCAGGATATATAAAAGCCTTTATATCTCCATTCCCAAATCTAACATATATGTTAGTAATTTCTTTCCCATTTAAATCCTTTTTATTCCCCCATCTAATAAAAATTCCCTCTCCATATATCTTATGATACAGTTTAGTTTCATTAGGTTTAAACAAATTGTTTTTATTACCTTTATTATTTGTTTTATAACTTTCTTCTATTCTTACGTTTTCTGATTCAGCGGTTTGTTTCACTTTCTTAACTTCTTCGAAATACACTTTTAATTGTTCTATATACTTTTCAATATCTTGTTTTGTTAAATTATTATTGTAGAATTCTCCTTCTACTTCTTTTTGAGCTCTTGTTATAGCCACATATTGAAGATTAACTTCATTTATAAGGTCTGCATAATTTGGGTCATCTTCTTTAATAGCTTTTCGTATTTTCTCTACGTTATTAAGCAAAACTTTTCCAAATTCCAGAGTTCCATCAATACTCTCATGCTTAACTTTTTTTCTACTTCTTTCTTTGATTCAATAAGCGCATATTCATAAATCAATTTTTCTAAGTTTGGAAAATCATTTTCGATGAAAACTTTTTCAAACTCAAGCCCTTTGGTTGTATGAGCTGTTGCAAATACAGTCTTTGTATCTTTATCATACAAGGATTCTGCTTTTCTCTTAAGAGTATCTATATCGTAACGATTTGCAATCTGAATCGCTACACACATTTCTCTGTCAAATATGTTGCAGAAACCTTCAAACTCTTCTAGTGTTTTAAAGTTTTTTACTAAAGCAATGAGGTGTTCGGGTAATTCTATAAAACCATAAAATCTTCCAAACTTGTAATAATAGATAATTTCACGAGCATAGAAAACAGGCCTAAAAATGTCATCAAGGGATCTTAAAAATGCAACTCTATTCTCTTGGGTCTTGTTTATTAATTCGATTATCTTGGAATTGGTTCGTGTGATGTATGCAATTTTGCCATTTCCTTCCTTAATTCTTGGACTTGGTTTGATATAATGTGTTTCTCCCTTGTAGTCTTTCAATATTTTATTAGCGACATTTGCTATATTCCTTCCAAATCTAAATGTTTCGGTAAGATAAAAAATTCTAAAATCACTGCTTGACAGATAATTTCGCGCACCTCTCCATGAATATATGTTTTGATGTCTGTCACCTACAATTACTTTTTTAACTGCAGGAATTTTCATGAATAAATCGAACGTAACCGGATTTGTATCTTGCGCTTCATCCAATAAGACAGCATAATAACCTCTAAGTAATGGTAGAAAATTCTCTATGTTCACCTGAAAGTATTTTAAATATAAATCATGAAAAATCATTTTGTGTTTTATTGCTCTTTCATAAACGTCCTTAAGGTTATATGCAATTTTCCGCAAATCTTTGCCCTTTAAACCATAATTGTAATATGCATACAGTTCCTTATTATTCTTGAGCAAACCATCGACAACATCTATACTTATACTTCTCTCCGCTGACCTGCAATAATCAATCAAAAGCTTCCCAAGGAAGGCTGCATAAGAAAAATCCTCAATCACTAACTGTTCTTTTATAAACTTCAGCAATGCTCGTTCATCTTCTATCTTTTGTATTCCAAGTATTTTTCGTACATGTCTATATGCCAAGCTATGTGTTGTATAAACTTCTACATTGCCAAATTTACTAAATTTTTCCTTAAGTTCTTCCGCCATCGCTCGGTTAAATGCTAGTACCATAATTTTTCTGTTTTTGTATTGTTCAACTATCAACCCAAGTGTAGTAGTTTTCCCTGTCCCAGCAAACGCATTTATGCTTATCATATCTATACTTTCTACAGCTTTTACCACCTTAATTTGCTCTTCCGTAGGCTCTATAATATTCACTCTATTATTATTTACTATCGAAACATTTTCATCTACAACTGGTCCAGCTGCATTATTCTCTTTATGGACTTCATACCTTTCGCCTATAAAGTTTTTCAATGCCTTTTTGAATAATTCGTCAACAATTGATTCTATAATTCTAAACAACCGTTTATCCCTCCTAAAGTCCTTTGTAAAATCTAAACGCAACAGCCGATCATCAGATCTTGCTAGGGTATAAAAGGGTATAAATTAGAGGTAATAGATCAAAAAATTCATGTTTTTACACGGCCCTTTTATTATTTATAAACTCGCCGGTTTTTCGGGCAGCGTCACATAACCGCCTTCAAATATGCGTCTCATCTCTTTCTCTGTTAAAGCCCTAGACCATCCATGAAACACAAGCAAGCTATTTATTTGATTAGCTCCATTTCGATCCGAACCTATCCAAAGCACACTTTTTGTAGGAATCTTATGCCAACGTTGAGTAATTCTCTTTAATTTTTCATCTACCATGCACGAAAATCCATGGATAGCACTCCAAGTCACAATGCATAGAAAGGCATCGTTGACATTTATATACCTAGGAAATGTTAGCACTTCATTACTCTTATAAACCTCAGTACGCATTTTAATTTGAAATCGTGTTGGTTCATACCAAATACTAAATATTCCTGGGAAATCAAGGACGAAAAATGGCCGCCCAGCATTCTTAATAATTTCACTGTTCCATTGAGGGCCCACACCTATCGCAAAAGTTCCTTCAGCTGTGTAAATTTTAATTTTTGGAAGTTGTTTTTTACGAAAGGCACTGGTTAATATCCCCGGGAACACCGTTGGGATTGGATATTCTGCTAACCGCTTTTTCGCTGAAGAAGAAAGAAAATGTTTCCAATCTAAAGTAACTAAATAATCAGCACAACCCGCTTCGGCTCCAGCCAAAACGTGGCGATCATTTGAATCAGTCATCATTGAGGTATACTTTTCGGTGTCCCTATCTGAAATCTCAATTATTTCCAGATTATGCACTAATTCATTAAATTCTTCTTGGAGTTCTGAATGGTTTCTTAATTTATGGTGACATTCTTTAATAATTTCGTTTGAAATAATGCCTATAAATTCCTTTTCTTTACACATTTGTAATAGTTTGGCTGAATCTGAATTTTTATCGCAAACAGCTGTTAATAATACATTTGAATCTAAGAAAACCCTTTCTTGGTAGTTATTAAGATTATTTACAATTCTTTTTTCTTTCATAGTCAGCAATTCACTCCCTAACAGTTACGTTAACTAATCTTAACAGCCCCTTTATTTGCTTTATCTAAATTTATCTACCTGTTGAGGTGTATAGAACTCCCCGGCGCTCTGCCCCTGACCTTCTGCGAACTTCCGGAGGAGATACTCATAGGCACGGCCCAAAATATCGGGTTCTACGTCATTCAACCCCAGACGGTATTTGCTGAGAACCTGTATTAATTCTGCCAGTGGAGGATCATCAATTATACGCTGCCCCGCTGCAGTAGCATTGAAGTCTACTACATCTATTACTCCATGTAGTTTCGGGTTCTCCCTAGCAACGGCACGCATTGCATCGGTAAGATATTCACCAAGGCCGGTGGTTTTCTTTCTGATTTCGTTCCAACGCGCTTCCGGCGGAAGATAAAACCTTACTATGGACTGTCCGCGCTGATG
>DATCJO010000150.1:0-2221 GCA_036562765.1 Tissierellaceae bacterium
TTGGGGGTAAGAGCTAAGAAAGTAAAGTTGTAATAAATGGAAATTAGGATATGAAAGTTGTTTACAAAGTAGGGGTGAAGCTTAAAGGCTGAGCCCTGAAACACATATAAATAAAGCTCTCGGACTTTTCGAGAGCGTACATTCTTTGAAGGGAGGGTAAACTATCAACCACTAAAACTAAATTGAATAAATTATTTATATTATTCAGGTCTAAAGGGGGGTTTAAAATGAAAAGATTATTATCTGTATTATTGGTTTTGATGTTAGTATTATCATTTACTGCTTGTAGTAATAAATCTGATTCAAACGCAGTAAACTCTAATGACAATTCATCAAACTCAAAAGGGTCTTCTTCGGAAGTTGCAAATCTCAATTTTATGTATTGGGGCAGTACTGTAGAAAAGGAAGCTGTTCAAGAAGCAGTAGAGCGTTTTAATGAAAGATATGCAGGAAAGATAAAAGTAACTGCGCAACATGTTCCAAATGAGAATTATACTACTAAGTTAAATACGATGATAGCTAGCAATCAAGCCCCTGACGTTGCATATGTAGGATCAGCAGCAGCTGTGGAATATGCCAAAAAAGGTGATATCATATTTATTGAGGATATTTTAGGTGATGATAAATCTTTTCTTGATGAAGTTCTTGAACAAGAGAAATGGATAATCAATGGTAAAGTTGCTTTTATCTCCACGGCTACAGAATGCTTGATGATTTCTTATAATAAAGATGTTTTTGATGAATTAGGAGTCCCTTATCCACCAGATAAGGCTGAAGATGCACTAACTTGGGATGAGTTCGTTGATCTTTGTAAATCAGTAACCATAGATATTAATGGTAATAATGCTCATAGCCCTGACTTTGATCCTAATAATATTAAAACTTATGGAGTGTATATATGGTATGGTTTTAATACTTGGTATCCTCTACTTGCCAGTTTAGGTGGAGATATTTTTAACGAAGATTATACTAATACTACTTTCAATTCACCAGAAATGATAGAATTGATGGAAAAGATCCAAGAATTAATTTATGTACATCACTGTGCACCGTCACCAGCAATTGCTGATACTTTGTCATCACAAGCTTTACAGACTGGTCAGATAGCAATGACTTTTGATGGAAATTGGTCACTTCTTGATTATTATAAAGGTGGTTATAATATTGGTGTAACCATGTACCCAGATTTAGGAAATGGTCCATATACAATTAGTGCTCCCGGAGTTACAGCTATATTTAGTCAAACAAAACACCCGCAAGAATGTTTAGAATTCTATAAATATTTTTTAGACCCTGAAACGGGTGCTACTGACTTGTACAAGAATGGATTATGGCAACCAATATTTAAGAAATATTATACGGATGAAGAAAAAATTGATTTTTGGGTAGATAACGAAGCTCATCCAAAAGAATATAGAAGTGTTATTGTAGATAACATATTTAAAAATATGTTAAGGCTTCCACAGTCTTACATTAATGACTGGGGAGAGTTAGTGAATGTGCTCACTCCTGCTGTTGAATCAATATTTAGAGGTGAAAAAAGCCCCAAGGAAGCTCTTGATGAAGCACAAAGGATTGTGGAAGAGAATGGTCTTTTCAAAGGACGCTTTGATCAATAATAATTAATAATTAAATTATATGAATAGGTGGATAGAATTAATTCTATCCACCTATTCTAACTTATTTTTTATAAAAGGGGTGCCTTATAAAGTGGACATGTTAATGTTATTTGAAAATAAAGTTCACGTATTCGTTCAAAAAGGGAAAAAACGAAATAAAAATGAAGTTTGGGGCTGGATATTCGCTATGCCGGCGATACTTGGATTAGTGGTATTTACAATAGGGCCAATGATAGCAAGTCTTTATTTTAGTTTTACCGATGTCACCTTAGGTATTAAAGGTAATTTTATAGGTTTGGAAAATTATAAGAAGTTATTTACTAAAGATCCTTTTTTCTTAACTTCTCTTAAAGTAACTTTTAGTTATGCTCTAATGAGTGTACCTATTAATTTAATATATGCATTCATGGTTGCAATTCTTCTTAATGTAGATGGAGTGAGAGGTGTAAAAGTATATAGAACTCTAGTGTATCTCCCAAGTATTGTACCTGCAGTAGCTAGTGGTATGTTGTGGAAATGGCTTTTTAACCCGAATTTTGGGCTCCTTAATCAGATATTAAATTTTTTCGGTCTTCCAGGAAGTGAGTGGATATTTGACAAGA
>DATCJO010000157.1:0-15827 GCA_036562765.1 Tissierellaceae bacterium
TGATAGTGTCAAGTTACTGTAGGAAAAAAATAATTAGTATTATCCCCAGTTTGATGGAGTATGCTAAAATACTTAATTTAATATACTTATTACAATATGTTTTTTTGGCATAACAAATAAACAATAATATTTTTTAAAACATCGGTTATCTTAAACTCTATACAACCTCTGTTTTCTCAAATATTATTGCTTAGTATATTTATATTAAAATGCCTTCAAAAACCCTTTTATGCACCCCTTAATGCCTTTAATGTCTGCCTTTGCCATGTTCGCCTTCCATCGTTTATACATGGTAGGTTGTCTATACTCCCTGGCAATGCTGTCTTTATCTTCTTCTTTACTATTCTTTTCTCTAATTCCACTATTCTTTTCTCTTTTTTGTTTTCTTTTTTCTTCTTGCTCATAAGTTCATATATATCTCCGCCATTTGCTTTGTATACTCTTAATCTTGCTATTTGATCTGCTCCTATTAAACTCCATCCCATTGGTCGTGAACTTAATCTAGAGGATAATACATGGCTTATATGGCCTTCTGCGCTACAGCCTATATACCCTTCTTCCATACCTTTTTCTATCCCTTTCCAGTTATTTAGTATATATCGTTTGCTTTTCTTTACTGCTTCTTTTTTAGTTTCTGATTCTGTTTCTGCTGTTATGAAGTTTAGTAATTCTATCACGCCTTTTTTATTTAGATTTCTTATATAAGTCCACAATGGTTCAAATGTTTGTGGCATATGGGCCGTTGCTGTTTTTACATATTTGGATAGATGAAAGTAATCTAATACATATTCGCTTCCCTTAATCCAATTCAATCCTTCTTTTATCCAACTTGCACCATCGCCTGAAATGTATATCTTTTCTACTCTATCTAAATCATAGGCTTCTTCTAAATAGTTAGCTACATCTAACCATAAATCTTCACTGGCAATTAAAGAGCCTGTAAATAGTCTTTTATTTATTAGTTCGTATCTGCCTTTTGATTTAAATCTTTTCCCTTCATGGACATATATTAATTTTATTTCCTTATTACGCCCATTTTGCAAGGCTACATGATCTTCGTCTGCTTCTATGTATAGGGTTTTTACTACCCTTTTCTTAAGGGGTATTTCTGCTTCATCGTTTTCTACGTTACCTAACCTTCTTATGGTATTCATTACTGTTTGTCTTGTTACTTGTACATTATTTGATGCCCTTTTCCCAGATTTCTCATAGGAAGTCTCAATGGCTTCTTCTATTAGTTCTGATTCATATGATAAGTCCATTCTTTCATATGGATATATTCCTACTAGTTCATCTGAAAGATATCTATAACTTCCATCTTTTTTGCTTTTATAGTAGGTCCTTTCATAATTTACTTCTCCAAATTTTGTAATTAAAGTTTTTCTATCATTTCTTCTTTGTATGTAATACTCCCTTTTCCTTTTACTAGATTCCCTTATTACTTCATCTAGCATCTCTAAGGCTTCTTTTACTATCATAACTCCTATCTCATCCAATGATTTACTGGTATTTTGAATAAATTTGGATATATCTCTGCTATTTAACATCAAATCTTCTATATTATCCTTAATATCTTTAGTGATTTTTTCAATAATTTGGTGTATAATTGTATTCATAAGAATAGCCTCCCTTATGTTATGTTGTTGTTTAGCATACTTCCATCATAACATATGCGGCTATTCTTTTTTGTACTTTTTCCTACAATTATTTTACACTAACTAGGGGGCTTAATAGTAAGCACATACAACAGTATCTTCTTTATTAGCTATCTTATTATGTTTTATACACCAGTATTTATTATCCTTCCTTATTATATTTGCACACTTATAACACACACCATATTTCAAATTACATCCTCCTCAAATCTATTTTATATATGTTTATGTTATCTCAACCTATTGAATTACTAGATTTCTTTATTTCTATAGACAACAAACTTTATCAACTTACTCTAAGCTAAGAACACACTCTACCTCTGTACCATCCAGGAAACTTACAACTATCTTTCCTCCAGCAATTACTATCATCTTCTCAATCATCTTAAAATACAAATCTATATCAAATTCTTCAATTAATTCTCCATCCCCAATAATATCAATAAATTCTCTTCCTCTATACCTTCTTAATTCATCTCCATCTGCAACTTTCCACTTTTCTATAAATTGTTCTTTGTTTTCAACTAATGCATTAAAGCTACTAACAAATGCTTTATATAAAATTTCTTCATCAATATGCTTATTCTTGCACCTTACTTCTCCCTTCTTTTCATACTTTCTATTGCATTGCCAAACCCTTATCTTTAGATTTTCATCAGTGGAATTCCATGTCTTCCTTCCAAATGCTCTACCACAACTTCCACAAATTAACCTTCCTGTAAAAGGATTGTCTTCTACTTTAGCAAAATCAAGTTGTTTAACCCCATACCTTTCCATATAGTCTTTTCTTCTTTTCATTTCAAGCTGTACTGCTTCCCACATTTCTTTATCTATTATTGCTGGATGGCTTTTTTCTACATAATACATTGGAACCTCTCCATTATTTACTGCTCTCTCTTTTGTTAGGAAATCTACCGTATATGTTTTTTGAAGTAGCGCATCTCCCTTGTATTTCTCATTCTGTAACATTTTCCTGATACTACTTTCATACCATTTTGCTTTTCCATTCCAGTTTGGTATCCCTTCTTCCTCAAGTTCTCTCGCTATTCTATTAGCACCCTTGCCATCTAAGTAGTCTTTATAAATCCTTTTTATAATCTTTGCTTCTTCCTTATTTATGATAAGTTCTCCATCTTCATCTTTGTCATAACCCAAGAATTTCTTATGGTTAACTCTCACCTTTCCTTGTTCAAACTGTCTTCTAATTCCCCAGGTACAGTTTTCACTAATGGATCTACTTTCATCTTGTACAAGACTAGCAAGTATGGTTATTAAAACCTCAACTTTTGAATCTAATGTATTAATATTTTCCTTTTCAAATATTACTCCAACTCCATATTCTTTTAATTCTCGAATATAATTAAGACAATCCAAGGTATTTCTAGCAAACCTTGATATGGATTTAGTAATTATCATATCTATTTTTCCAGCCTTGCAGTCTTTAATCATTTTATTAAACTATTCTCTTTTCTTTGTATTAGTTCCAGTTATACCTTCGTCCGCATATATACCAGCCAGTTCATAGTCAGGATGGTTTTGAATATAATTGGTATAATTATTTACTTATGCTTCATAACTTGATAGTTGTTCTAATTGGTCTGTCGATACTCTGCAATAGGCAGCCATCTTCTTTTCTTTGGTATAAGGTTCTCTGCAAGGTTTGTGTTTCTTGTTCTTGCTGGTATAAATGCAATGTTTTTTGCCATCCTTCCTAACCTCCTCGTATAATAAAGTCATAGTTTAAAAACTATATTTTCTTTTCTATCTCACTATTCTTGTGAGATAATAATTGTACAGATAGAGGTCGTAGTTAACCTCCTTGAAGCCTAGTCTTTCTTTTTAAGGGTTACGCCTCTTCTTTACATCCATATGCGAATGAGCTGGATAGTACAAAAGTTACTGAATATCTAACGAGGTTGTATTGTTGTAAAGTAGAGAGGTCCTAGACTTTATCTGTAAATATATTAAAAGCTGGTGATTTTATGTTTTATGTTGGTATTGATATTGCTAAACAAAACTACGAAGCTTCTATTATTGATTCTAATGGTAAGCTTCTTGATAAAAGTATATCCTTTTCAAATTCTCAAGTAGGTTGCAATAAATTAATTGCCTTGCTTGAAAGATTTGAAGCTAATACTTCCAATACTGTTATTGGTATGGAAGCTACTGGTCATTATTGGGTTAGCCTTTATTCTTATCTATTGGATCTTGGGTTTACTGTAAATGTTATTAATCCCATTCAATCAGATGCATTTCGAAAAATGTATATTAGGCAAACTAAAAACGACTCTAAAGATTCCTTTATCATTGCTCAAATTATGCGTTTCGGTGAATTTTCCACTACTTCTTTAGCTGATGAGGACATTATGGCCTTACGTCAATTATCCAGGTACCGTCTCGCTTTAGTAGATGAATGCTCTGATTGGAAACGCAAGTGTATTGCTCTTTTGGATCAAGTTTTCCCTGAATACTCTAAGCTTTTTTCTGATACCTTTGGAGTAACTTCTAGAGAGCTACTCTCTAAATATCCTACTCCAGAGGATATGTTATCCATAGATACAGGGACTCTTTCCAAACTTCTATCCGAAGCTAGTAGAGGACGTTTTGGTATTTCAAAAGCTTCTGAAATACAAGAGTCTGCTACTAATACTTTTGGTATTAACTTTGCAAAAGATGCATTTGCATTTCAAATTAAGCAAATTATTGCCCAAATTAATTTTATCGAAGAACAGCTAAAAGAACTTGAAACTGAAATTTCTACACTCCTTCACCAAACCAATTCAGTTATTACTACTATTACAGGTATTGGTGATGTTCTTGGTGCTATTATTATCGGAGAAATTGGTGATATTTCCCGTTTTGAAGCTGCACCCCAACTTGTTGCCTATGCAGGTCTTGATGTAGCCGTAAAACAATCTGGTGATTTTGTGGGAACACAGACTAAAATTTCTAAACGTGGTTCTCCATATCTTCGTAGAGCAATTTGGTTAGCTGCTACTGTTGCAGCCTTTAAAGATCCAGCTTTGTCAGTCTATTATCAATCACTTAGGGCAAGAGGGAAACATCATTTAACTGCTATTGGGGCTGTCGCTAGAAAAATGTGTAATATTATTTTTGCTGTTCTACGTGATAACAAACCCTATGTGCCTAATATTAAGTAGGATTAACAAAAACTAACCTACTTTTCGAACCTAAATTTTTTCTCTATATTTAGGTCTATTTGTTTTGCCTAATTTTACATAAGTATTTATGGCAGGTTCTGTCAAGGGATGTTTTTCCCCTTGACGGGTTCTGACAGAAATTCTATAATCACAAAGGCAAAATAAATTAATTTATCTCTTGACTTTTAATAGCTGGTCTTTAAGGTATAAAACAGGCTAGTTGTTTAGCCTGTTTTATTAGAGTAAAAATAGTTCACATATCCACTTATAATCCTAATAATCTTGATTTTCTAATCTTCTCTTTCTTAATGGTGTTTTCTACTTTTATTTTCTGAATTCAATGGAATTTCAATAATTACCTTAGCACCTATTTTATCATCATAACGATTTCCTAATATTAATTTACCATTATGCAATTTTGTTATCATATCAGTAATATACAATCCCATGCCATAATGACCTTTTAAACTTCTACTCTTATCCCCTATATAAAATTTCTTATATGCGTTTTCAATATCTTCCTTTGTAAACCCTTCTCCATTATCAATAACGATAAATCTAATGCTTTCTCTAGTTCCTTCAACTATAAATTGTACTTCCCCGCCCTTTTTTGAATAATCTACTGCATTAGATAAAACATTTATAATTCCCCTCTTTAAAAGACTAGCATCGGCTATTATATAATCTGGTAGATTTCGTTGATTAAATATTATTTTTAATTCCTCATGATTAGCCAAGGCTTTTAGTTTATCTTGTAATTCTGTTACAAGCTTTGAGGTTTCAATTTTTTCAAATTTAACATTCATTTTGTTTTCTGTTTTTGTAATATCCAATAAAATTTTGATATAAGTTTCTATATCTTTTGTACCCTCTAGTATATATTCGATATATTCATCTTTTTCTCCCTCTTCATTTAATTCTTTTAATAATTCAGAATTTCCTCGTATTATAGTTAAGGGCGTTTTTATATCATGACCTAACATTGAAATTTGCTCATTTTTACTTTGTTCTAAACTCCATTGTTCTTCTAATGATTTCTTTAATTCAGTTTTCATATCTTCAATCGAATCAAGGACATCATTAAATTCTTTTATTTTGGAATGTCCTATACTAAATTCAAGGTCCTTTTGTTTTATTTTATCTGTTGCACTAAATAAAGGCCTCAATTCCTCTTTTAAATCTTTAGCAAATAAAACCGAAATAATAATACTAGAAAACATTACATTTACAGCCATTATGGTAATCAACATAGTATCGGGGTTTGGAAGATATCTATTTAATTTAGAGTTAGAATATCTTGGTTGGACAAAATACTGAAGTATTAAATATTCATTATCCCTTCTTATTAATTTATAACTCTTTTTACTCCCTTTTAATTCAATCTCCCCTTTTGCATACAAAATTGCTTCTTCAATAAACTTCTTTTTTAAATCTCCCTCTTTGGGGGCATAGTCTTTACTTAAAATCATATAGAAAGCCCCATCTGGAATTATATTTTTTTCAATCTTAGGAGCATTAGAAAGCCTTTCCATTTCCCTATTAATTTGATTTTCCACATAATTTGCAGGTAATAATATATCTGTATTTAAAATAATATTATATACAAAAAAGGGGAGGATCGCCGCTATTCCCACAGTAACAAAAGATATAAACAAATATTTTAAAAATACAACTCTTAAAGTTCTCTGTCTTTTATCCACTTGTATCCTATCCCCCAAACTGTTTCAATTGGCTCTTTTTTAAATTTCTTTAACTTGCTCCTTATATTTTTAATATGTTCAGAAATGGTAGAGCTATCGCTAGACCCATCATACCCATATACTTTTTCATATATCTGATCCCTTGAAAAAACTTGCCCCCTATTTTTCATAAGAAATTCGCATATTTCATATTCACTTTTAGTAAATGGTATTTTTTTATCCCCTACCAATACCTCTTTTCCTGCTAAATCAAATCTTAGGCCAGATATATAAATCATATTTCTTTTTTCTCGTTTTTCCCGCCTTAAATGGGCCCCTACCCTGGCTCTTAATTCTCCGATGCCAAAGGGTTTTGTAATATAGTCATCTCCTCCTATGCCCAAGCCATATATAATATCAATTTCCATATTTTTAGCAGTTAAAAAAATAATAGGGCAATCTACTAAATCCCTAATCTTTTTACAAAATGTAAAGCCATCTATATTAGGCATCATAATATCTAATAGGATTAAATCGTATTCCTTTAATTGATTGAAATCAATATCTAGAGCACTATCCATTGTAGTAACAAGATGATTATCTTTTTCCAAGGAGTTCTTTATTAATTTTAAAATTCTCGGATCGTCGTCAATAGCTAATATCTTAGCCATATAATTCACCACCTAATAAATATAATTATATACATTTTATAATTATCTTCTGTAAAATCAAGCCCTCTCTCATTAGTTGTCTATAATAATTTTAATTTATAGCTTTAGCCAATCTGTACTCCTCATTTATTTTTATTGCGACAAATTCATCTATATCCATATCTTTAATACTATAAATATCCCCAAACTTTATATATTTACGTTCTTGAGAGGATAGCTTACCTGGTATTATTTCAATCTGTTTTGATTCACTTTTATCAATTTTCCTCCCAGTTTTTATATCAATAATTTCAGTTTTGTTTATTGCATCTAATAATAAATCTAAATTCTCTATATCCACTACTTCTTTTGTTATAAGATAGATCTTATCCCCATTTAAAATCTGATTATAATTTTCTTTATTTAATTTAAAGCCATTTCTAAATTTTAAATAAATATCTTCAAATTCAATTGCCATATTGCTTTGGATTTTCTTATCAAGAGAAATAGCTTTGTGATACTTTCCATTAACATCTACGATTACTATATCTGAGTTCTTTTCATTTTGACTCTCGTATATATTTTGAAAGGGCACTATATATATAGGTTCTTCTGCTAGATTTACACCTATATCAAATAAATTGAAAACATTTAATACTTCCTGACCTATAAGCTGATAGTTTCCATCTAGGATTGCAATTTTCCCTATTCTACCAATTAATTTTCCTATCTCATTTTTATCTATTTCATCCTTCATAATTTGATAAAACTTATTATCATAAATTACCTGTGTCCCATTGTCTTTATTTATTTCCCATTTTGGAATTTCATCGTTTAATGTAGAAATTTTATTATCTATAATAGAACAAGCTGATAGTATAATAGACAAGACAACTATAAATATTATTAAGCTAGTTCTTTTATAAATAGCCTCAATCATAGGATTTTCTCCCCTCCCATCTATTGAACCAGAATATGCTAAGGACTAGGCCAATAAATATGCCACTTATTAAAAGAAATACCCCTTTCCTTATAAGTTCAAATATATAAGGGAAAGTTAGTTGATTCAATTCCTTTAGCATTAAAAAATCACCAAATCTAATTCCCCAAGCCCAAGGAATAAACTGCCATATTCCATCGCCAAGACCTGTTTCCATTAATGCCGATATTAATGCTCCAGCAAGCCCTAAGCCTATGGAGGCCCCTTTCCCAAACCTAAAACTAATAAATAGGTGTAAAATGTATAAGGGTATATTTCCTAAAAAAAGTGCAATCCCTAAGCTTGTATAAAATTCTAGACTATAGTTTTTAAATACAAGGGCGAAAGTAAAGATGGCCATTATAATTGAAAAAACAGATAATAAAAGTAAAACAAAAAGCTTACTAAAATAGGATGTAGCCTTCCCCTTGAGAATAGTAAACATATTTTGAAAACCCCCAGCCCCCTCCTCCTGGTCTGTAATTATGCCTGTTATTATTCCAATTAATAGGGGAAATATAATAGCCATTGCATGATAATATGCAGCTAACTTTGTTTCAGTGCTCCAGCTAGATATGGAATAATAGGTCAAAAATAGGTAAGCGCCTATTATTGGAATTAATATATGAATATATATGATTGAGGTCCTTTTTAGCTTTATAAAATCTGCTTTTATACTTCTCCACAACATTAACATATTATTCCGCCTCCTGATTTTGAAACCAATTAGCCGTTAGTATTGCTAAGCCTACACCTAGTATAAGGGAAATTCCTATAATAATTGGAATAAGGCTAAAGTTTATCAATAAATCCCCCGGCTCTAGTGGGGTACCGTTTGGGTGGATTCCTAAAAGGACAGCCATTAAACGAGAAGTATAGCTATATGGAGAAATCCACCATATACTAGAATCTACCAACATAATATTTAATACTGTTCCCAGGCCAAAATTAAGTAAGATACCCCATAAAAGGTTAAACTTATTACATAGAAATAATGAAAATGGAATCTGCCAAAAAGATGTAATTAACATAATAATTATAGCGATAAAGCCTTTGGTAAATGAAATTCTCAGGGGAAGATTAAATATAGTTCCTATAGCTTTTATACCTATTACCAGTAGCATATTTGATAAAAGTAGATATATAGAAATTAAAAACAATTTTCCATACCATATTTTTTTTAAATCTACAGGCAAAGAATATACCCCCCTATAGAATAATTTCTTCTCCTCTTTTTGATTAATTAGTATGGCTAACAATGTTATTGTTCCAGGTAGCATAAGCACATACCAAAAATTATATCCGTTTACCTCAAACCACAAAGGTGATAGGAGTGCAATTAATAGGGTGATAATAGGGCTTAGTATAATAATTTTTTTAGTAAAGGTTCTTTTGCATTTTAAGTTCTCAGTCTTTAAATATTTAATCATTGCACTCCCTCCTGTTGTGTGCTTCTCACTACCTCCATAAACACAGATTCTAAATCTACATTGGCATCTACTTCTCCCTGGTATCCTAAAATACCATTATTTATTATCCCAATATGATCTGCCAGCTGTTTTACCTCAGATAGAATATGGCTAGCTAGTATAACTGTTATGCCTCGGGAAGGAAAGGTTTTAATCAAATCCCTTAGTTCCTGAATTCCAATAGGGTCAAGGCCATTTGTTGGTTCGTCTAAAATTAATAATTTTGGATTATTTAAAAGGGCTATGGCAATTCCTAGTCTCTGTTTCATCCCCATTGAAAATTGAGATGCTTTCTTTTTCCCCGTATTTGTTAAGCCTACTATTTTGAGCACCTCATCAATTCTAGTATCTGGAATCCCAAGTAAAATAGATCTAACCTTTAAATTTTCTCTGGCAGTTAGGTTTTCATATAATGGAGGCGATTCTATTAATGCTCCTATATTAGCTAAATCCTTTCTACTCCATATATGATTGTCAAAAATAATCTGTCCTGATGTTGGATGAAGAACTCCAGTAATCATCTTCAAAAATGTAGATTTTCCAGCTCCATTAGGTCCAAGTAGTCCGTAAATAGAATTTCTTTTCACTGAAATAGATATATTGTTTACAGCTTTTTGATTTTTGTAAAATTTGCAGAGATTTTTCGTTTGCAAAATATAATTATCCATATAATCATCCTCTCTTTTTACTAGCTTAATTGTAATAAATAATTTTAAGGATTTTATAAGGATTTTAAATTATATGGAAAGGATGATTATTAAAGGTTTTGATGTAAATAATAGCCATCTGGATACCGTTTACTAACATAGTCATTGAATATATGTTAATTCCTGAAAAAATTCCCAACATTAAAGTAAAAAATACATTTATAACAAATAAATAGGGAGAGCTATGATAGGATATAGCAAAACATCTTTTTATCGTGGAAAAAAATCTATTCATGCCTTTCACCCTTTTCTTGTGTTTATGCTAAATATCCCCATCCTGTTTCTGCAAGAATTATTTCTGGTGATAATAATACAATTATCATAGCATAAACAAATATAACTATGTTAAATTGATAATACAGAGTTTTCTATTCTCCCTTTTTTAACCTTGAAGTTGTTCTGGATTATAATATAGATAAAGGTCCTCAAGATTAGGCTCTTCTAAATGAGCATCCTCTGCTGGAGAAGTTTCTGAAAACACTCTAACTTTAGTTTTATTGCCATTTCTGTAATAACGAATAACAGGGAAGTTTTCAGTATTTGCCAATAATTCTATATCATCAACGGGGAATTCCCATACCTTTCCAATTAATTGATTAAGTAATGTTTCTTCATCACTTTTGCATATTATTTTACCAGACTTCATTATAATGATATCATCTGCAATATCTTGGATATCTGATGTAATATGGGTTGATAGAATGATAATTCGATCCTTAGAAATATGGGAAAGATAATTTTTAAAAACTAGTCGCTGCTTAGGATCTAAACCTGCTGTTGGTTCATCCAATATTAATATACGAGGTTCATTAAGCATTGCTTGAATTAGTCCTAAGCGCTGTTTCATACCACCAGAATAGGTCTTTATCTTCTTATTTTTCATATCAAACAGTTGAAATAACTCAAATAATTCATTAGCCCGTTTTTTAATAATACCTTTTGGAAGGCCTTTTACTGTACCTATAAAGTCTACATATTCCATACCTGTAAATTCTGGATAATAACCAGAATTTTGTGGTAGATAGCCTAGTAGTTCTAAATATTCTTCTCCAAGTTTTTTAGTATTTTGGCCATTAAGCATTATCTCACCACTAGTAGGTTCTAATATTCCGCATATCATTTTCATTAATGTTGTTTTACCAGCGCCATTTGCTCCTAAAAGCCCATGTATCCCATATCCAATTTTTAATGAAACATCATTAACTGCCTTTTTCCCAGCAAATACTTTGTTAACATTAATAAGAGTTAATTCCATTTACACCTTCTCCTTCCTCTACAAATTCCATATATAAACCAATCATAAATAAATCATCTTTATTCTACTTGATGTTTCTTAAAAAATATCATTGAAAGGGGTAATAAGATTAAAATAAGTAATATATAAACAGCTATAGCCATATGATAAAATGTCAAAACTTTCCCAAAGAAGGAATATGTGACTAATCCATAGTACTGACGGCCGCTTAAAAAAGCAGGTAAAAGCCTTGTTATTTTTTGAAATATCCTATTTCCTCTTTCCACTGGAATAAATAACCCACCTAAATAAAATAAGATTACAATTACCGCAACAGGCGTTGTCTTCTTAATTTTGGAAGATAAACTTAAAGCTATTGTTGCAACAGCTAAAGCACTTAAAAAGCTCATAAATATCCTGATTCCTATAGTTTTTAATAATGTCCAATTATACAATATTTTCGCATCTAATACCTGTATAGGCAGATTCCATCCTTCAGTGCCAAAAAACAGTAATATGGGAACTACGCATAGTAAAAGCCCCACTAGAACAACAACAATCGCAAATATCAAAGAGGCAGTAATTTTTCCTGTTACTAATTTCGTCCTCCCGTATCTTGCAGACAATAAAATGGCATCCATTCCTGTTTCATGTTCCTCAGAAAAAACACCGCTAATGCCAATTCCTATAGCTAGAACTAAAAATACAACTATGTCTAAAGAATCATTGATATAATTCCAACCTTGATAATAACCATACTGATAGGGTCCTTTTGTTATATTAGCTCTTTGTTGCCAAAATTCCCTCTCAGTACTTGTTAGATTCATTGAATCAAACCATGTTTCGCAGTTTTTTTGTCTGTGTACATAAAAGTCGCCCAGTTCATCAAACTCTATCATCAATATATGAGGGTATGGACCGGATATGAAATTTTGTGCAAGCCAATGAAAATAAGACTCTCTAGGTTTGTAATATTCATAATATATGTCTTTAGGTAATGCTTTATCATATTCAAATCCAGTTTTATTATTTTCTACTATGTAATGTTCTTTTAAATTTTCTATATTGGCCCGAATCCTTTCATCTGTTTGTACTTGGTTTAAATATTCCTTGTAAAATTCCTTTTCATAATTTACCGCCTGTTTTCTTTTAATTAAATTGCCATCATCATCATAAAAAGTATATTTAAAGATATTTGGAACAAAAGAGTAGATTAAAATTAGGTAACTTATAATAAGGGCACCTATAGTCAATTTAGAACTTAATATCTTTTTTAGTTCAAATTTAATAATACGAGCTATTATTTTCATATTTGCCATTTAAATCCCCCTTGTTAATATAATAAAAGCCTATTATCAAGTATAAGTATACTTAATAATAGGCTTTTAAACTTGAAGAAAATATCAATAAAAAATAAATATTTCTTTATATTTAATTATTTGCCATTTTAAGTGGAAAATCCATAATGATTTTCAAAGTTGAACTAGTCAATTCTGAATTAATTCTACCCTTATGTTTTTCCATAATCTCTTTTGATATAGCAAGTCCTAAACCAGAACCCTCAATAGATTTATTTCTAGACTTATCTATCCTGTAAAAAGGTTGAAACAGCTTAGAAGCTTGTTCATCAGTCATACCATAGACATCATTTTCAATAATAACAGATTGATATTCCGAATTTGAAATGGTGTAAATTCTTATTTTCCCACCTGGTTTTGTATATTGTATAGCATTTTTTATAATATTGTAAAATGCTCTAGCAATCAAATCTTGATCTACAAGAAATATAATAGACTCTTCTATATCAATCTCAAATTTAAGGTTTTTTTGGGTGATTTTAGGATAAAAAGTTTCTCTCATCTGTATTAGCAAATTTAATAAATCTATTTTTTTTAAGTTCAAATGAGAAATTTGAAGTTGAAATTTGGCCAAATCAAAAAATTGATTGATGAGATTCTCTAGTTCTTTGGATTTTTCCTGAATAATCTTCAAATATTTCTTTCTATTTTCTTCTGATATATTTGGTTCATCTAATAGCAAGGATACATATCCAAATATTGAGGTTAATGGCGTCTTCAAATCATGTGCTAAAAATGCCATAGATTGATTATGTTGTATAACTTGGTCTTGGTTTTGTTTTATAAGCTCGTTTCTTTCTTCGATTAATGCTTTAATTTCTTTATCTATGCCTAGATATTCCAGCTTATTTTCTGGCACAAGGTTATTTTTTAACATTTGAATTCTTTCATGGATTTCTAACGCTACCGCATTTTTAACTTCTAAAACTTTTCTCATAATGAAAACTTCTGAAATAATAAATACTATAATATATACTGCATAGATTAGTAGTATTGAAGTCTGCCTAATACTACTCCAATCCAATTTCCCCTCAATATAAGTTTTACCATAAACCTTTACTTCTCTTGTGTCAAACATAAAATTGTTTGTAAAAATGTGTAGGAAATTACTTCCAATAATCATATATATAAGAATCAATATGAGAGTTAATATAATTAAACCTTTAAGAAAACTTTTAGTCGTTTTTTTCAATAACATATCCCTCCCCCCAAACGGTCTTGATATAATGGGGATTTTCAAAAGAATCTCCTAATTTTATCCTTAAATTTCGGATATGGGTTGCCACACTATTGTAAGCCATATTATAATAGTCATCTCCAGTAATACTCTTATAAATCCACTCGGATGAAAGTTTTTTGCCAATATTCATCAACAATAATGTTAATATTTCAAACTCTGTTGTTGTTAAATCTATCTTCTTTCCTTTCACATAGCAATCTCGGGTCTCCAAGTTCAGCTGTAGATCCTTGTATTGAAATATCATTTTCTGCTTTTTGTCAAGCTCTTCATATACTTCTATTCTGCGTAACAATGCCTTTACCCTAGTCACTAGCTCTAGAGGATTAAAAGGCTTTTTGATGTAATCATCACTTCCTAACATCAATCCCTTAATAACATCTAAATCTTCATTTTTGGCCGTAACTAAAACTACAGGATAATAATATTTCTCCCTTATTTTTGTTAACATAGTCAAACCATCTATTTTAGGCATCATAATATCCAAAATTAAGGCTTTAGGAATATTATCTTCTAAGTACTCCATAGCATCTTGAGAGTCATAAAAAACAACCACCTCAAATCCTTCGTTTGTTAAATACAAAGCTATTAAATCAGCTATTTCTTTTTCATCATCCACAACAACTATTTTTCCCATAGATTATCCCCCTTACACCAATACTCCAAAAAAACACTACATTACATTACCTTAAGGATTTGTTATGTTATTATTTGTAAATTGAAATAGCAGACTTGTAACTTTCATATCTAGTAAAAGATAGTTATCTTACCGATTGTTAATAAAAACATAGTATTTATATTACTACAACCGCCGTAACTTGAAATTAATAATTTTATTTTCTTTAATTATCTAACTCAATGAGTAACAATACTAGGAATAAAATCATCTCTTTTTGCACCTATATTATATCATTAAATATAATTGATTATATAATGAAATCTATTATCTCATCTATTAATTGAAACATACTAATCTAAAACCTTTACACACCCAGTCATAGCTTGTCTCCAATCAGCCTTCGCCAACACTAGTCTCCTTGGGCAGACCTGGCATTAGTGATACCATTTGTCTATTTCGATACCTCGTTCCTTATAAGCAAAGTAACCACCTCAACATGATTCGCTTCTATAGAGATATCTACCCGTTTCATTTGTTTATGAGGATATATCCACATTTTTATGATATTTTAAAAATACTCCATCGCTTTTTATATACCTATATTAACTGCTATTTCCAAATTCATTTCACCGAGTAGCATCGAAGCAACATATATATAAATACCACAAACCATATGACTTCATTTATATCTATGGGTTAATGAGGAAACGTTATGTATAATATCAAAGTCAATCTACCAAACATAATGTCATAAATGAACATGTTATTAATACTCTATTAATTTTCTAACTAATTACTATTTTGTTGCTTCAATAATGTATGGAATTACATAATCTTCTATATTTCTGTTAGGTACCCATGATTTAATTATTTTTTTACCATTGTCCTTAGGAGTCAATTTTATATCCTTAAAACCAGCTTTATCCATCATTTTTCTGATGTTCTCAACATATTCTGCACCAGCTATACAACCAGTTATCATATTTAAATCTTGTTTAATCTCATTTGGTAATTCTGCTGTGGCAACTACATCTGATATTGATAGCCTCCCACCTGGTTTAAGAACTCTATATGCCTCT
>DATCJO010000158.1:0-2406 GCA_036562765.1 Tissierellaceae bacterium
CATTATATCTCCACAACGTGGATTGCCAACTTCTCCAACTCCATCTGCATTTTCTATTTCTCCTACATTTCTTGGATTTCTAAAATGATCTAAAACTTTTTCTGAATACATCTACTTTCCCTCCTTAACCTTTTCATATAATAGCTCGTTGCAGAACTCTGCAACTCGTATAAATACTGTATTTAAATATATTGAAATGGCTGGATTCCCCCCATTTTTGGGTATATATACAGTATCAAATTGTGTATAACCAAAGAAAGGAGAATCCTATGCCAATTTCAGCTAAACAATTAAACTTTTGTGATATTTCTACTGAATTTGATAAGTTTTACAATAAAAATCAAAACAATTTACTTGGTTTGTTAGACCAATTCATTAATATTAGTGATTTTATTCCATTTTCTTTTTACCAAAAATATTATTCTCATTTTGGTAGAAATAGAAATTTCTCTTTAGAGTCTATGATTAACGCTTTTATTCTTAAAAATATTTTATCTCTTCCTTCTATCGATCTATTGATTTCATTACTTAATATTTCATCTGAAATGCGTCAATTTTGTGGATTTCTCAAGGTTCCTCATAAGTCTCAATTCTCTAGGTTTAAGGTTAATTTCTTTGATGCTTTAAACGACTTATTCAATAATCTTGTTCATGTAACTGAAGAAATTTCTAAGGATATCAATCCATTTTTAGCTTCTATTTTAATCACTGATACCACTGGGTTTGAGGCTTACGTTACTGAGAATAATCCTAAATTTTATCAATCAGAATTAAAGAAAGCTAAGTCTTATGCTAAAAGAATTGCTAAAGGTAATCCTAACTCTACTTTTGATGTTGAAAAATATGCTCAAAGTCAAATGCCTAAATTTGCTTCTTCTAATCCTGATGTTAAGCTTACTTATCTTAATGGCCATTTTGGTTACTTCCAAAAATGTGTTATCTCTACTAACGCTCTTGGTGTTGTTAGAAATGTTAACTTCTATGATACTCATAACAACCTTGACCAAGATTTAAGACCTCAGGATATTAAGGATAATTACGATGCTAAATCTTTGATTCCTTCTCTAGAGACATATTTTCAATTGCATCCTAATTTCTCATATAAGTATTTCTTAGGCGATGCTGGTTTTGATGCTGATGATAATTATGCTTATTTACTTAAAAGAAAGATAATGCCTATTATCTCTTTAAATCCACGTAATTCCCCTGACTTGCCTCAACCTGGATTTAATCAGGTAGGTGTTCCCCTTTGTCCATATGATTCTTCTCTACCTATGGTTTACGATGGTATCACTCGCGAAAAGGGTAGAGCTGATAGAATAAAGTACATATGTCCAAAGGCTAAGAAAATTAATACCAATGGTAAACTAAGCTATATATTAAATTGTGAAAATCCTTGCACTGGTTCAAAATGCGGAAGAATTAAACAAATTACTATACATCATAATTATCGCTTTAATTCTTCTATCCCTCGTGATAGCTTAAAGTGGCAGAAACTATATAGACTTAGAACTATCTGCGAAAGATCCATTTGTCAAATTAAGAATTTCATTCAAACTAAATCATCAAGAGTTAGAAATACAGTATCTTTAAAGTCAGATATTCTACTTGCCTGTATTTCTCAATTAATTGCTTTTATACTTATATTTAAGTCTAAAAATTATGATAAACCTCTTGCTATTAAATCTTTAATTGCTTAACATCAATCAGGTAAACTGAATAGTTAATTTTAAAAGGTTTTATTGAACCTTTGTTTTGTCATGCCTTTTTTTGTGGATATCCTAAGGCTTAGGTTACTCAAAAGGCATTTAATTACTTGTTTTCTGTGGATAACTTTAAAATTACATTTTGCAACTAACTAATTTTTATATTTAAATATGTTAGATTATTGTCTAAGCATCATATTCATATATTACCCTTACTTTAAAATTTTAATCACAATGAAATTTGCACTTGTTAACAATTTCTTTTACCTTATAGGATATATGAAAGAATTGTTAGCTTTATTCCTTAAAACACTTGTTCTTTCTATCTTTTTAAGATATACTTATTAATTGCATAGACATCAAAGGAGAATAAATATGACAGGAAAAACACATACAGCTATAGGAATGGCCATAGGACTGACTCTAGCCTTTAAAAAACCAATAGAATCACAATTTGCTATAATAAGTGCATCTATCCTTGGAGCTTTAATTCCTGATTTGGACCATCCAAAGGGGGAATTAAATCAAAAACTCTTGTTAATTAACAACAATTTTTATAAGACAGCCTTTTATTTAATTCTTGGCTTCATGTTTATGTATTTGTATGTTGAAAAGAGAAATCCCTTATTCATACTCATAGGACTATTTTCTTTTGCCTTGGCTATTTCAAGGCATAGAAGCTTTACCCATAGCATACTTG
>DATCJO010000159.1:0-35143 GCA_036562765.1 Tissierellaceae bacterium
TATTTTGTAACTTTTTATGCTATACTATAGTATAATATTAAAACATACTAAAATGCTATGAATTGGTAAAGTAGATTATATCGAGTATCACAGAGAGGATTCCACAGGTGAGAGGAATCCATACGAGATATAATTGAAGTGCGCCAAGGAGCATAAGGTCGAACCTTCAGTAGACTTTTACGGCTGCTCCCGTTAACGAGCTAGGGTATGGAAGTACCTGAAATGAGATGGGGAATTCTATTACATTGAATTCCTCAAGCAGAGTGGAACCGCGAAAGGAAACCTTTTGCCTCTGTATATTTATTATACATGGGTTAAAGGTTTTTTTATTTTTAATATTTATGGCTTAATCAAAAAGATAGAGATAATAAATAAACCAAATTTAGTATTAATAATATCTTAAATTTAAAAGGAGGTATTTATATGGTATTTGATAACATTAGTAAAACTGTTGGAAGAACCCCTTTAGTTAAGTTAAATAATATAGCTGATGAAGACAGTGCAGAAATTTTAGTGAAGGTAGAAGCTTTTAATCCTTCAGGAAGCGTAAAGGACAGAGCTGCATTATACATGATTGAAGGTGCAGAAAAGGAAGGAATTCTCAAAAAAGGCGGTACAATTATTGAACCTACAAGTGGTAACACAGGTATAGGCCTAGCTATGATAGGAGCAGCCAAAGGGTATAAGGTAATCTTAGTTATGCCAGATACAATGAGTGTTGAAAGAAGAAGATTGATGGAAGCCTATGGCGCACAAATCATATTAACTGATGGTGCTAAAGGAATGGCAGGTTCAGTAGAATTAGCAGAAAAATTAGCAAAGGAAAACAATTACTTCATGCCAAACCAATTTAAAAACAGGTATAATCTACTTGCCCATTATGAAACAACAGGAGTTGAGATATTAGAAGATACAGGTGGAAAATTAGATGCATTTGTAGCAGGAGTTGGCACAGGTGGCACTATATCAGGAGCTGGAAGAAGGTTAAAGGAACATAATAAGGATATCCTATTAGTTGCTGTTCAGCCAGCAAAATCTCCAGTATTGACTGGAGGAAAGCCAAGTGGACATAAGATACAAGGGATAGGAGCTAACTTTGTACCAGAGATTTTTGACAGGGAAATTGTAGATGAAATATTAAGCATTGATGAAGAAGATGCTTTTAACTATGCAAGGAGAGTTGCTAGAGAAGAAGGAATACTATGCGGCATTTCATCTGGTGCCAATGTTGCAGCAGCAGTTATAATAGCAAAGAGATTAGGAAAAGGGAAAAGAGTAGTTACAGTTTTGCCAGATACAGGAGAAAGATATCTATCGACAGAACTGTATAAGGAGTGATTAAATGTTTAAGTTTTTCAAAGAGCTAGTAGAGGAAGGAAAAACAATTTTAGAAAAGGATCCAGCTGCAAAGAACCTATTTACAGCCATGTTTTTCTATCCTTGCTCAAAAGCCCTATTTTACCATAGGATTGCTCATAAATTATATAACATGAAACTTTACACATTAGCTTGGATAATATCTCAAAGGGCAAGAAGAAAAACAGGGATAGAAATACATCCTGGGGCTAAAATAGGTAAGAACTTATTTATAGACCATGGAATGGGAGTAGTAATTGGCGAAACAGCTGAAATAGGAAATAACGTTGTCATGTATCATGGAGTAACTTTAGGGGCAATTGGAGGAGAAAAAGGAGAAAAAAGGCATCCTACTGTAGAAGATGATGTAATGATTGGTGCAGGAGCTAAAATCCTTGGGCCAGTTAGAATAGGCAGAGGAGCCAAGATTGGTGCCAATGCAGTAGTGCTAGATGATGTACCACCTTACTGCACAGCTGTAGGTATTCCAGCAAAGATAGTAAGGAAGAAAAAAACCGGATACATTTATATAGTTTAGTGTATTGACAATTAGTAATAAATCTGTATAATAGACAATAACATATTTCATAGGTACGATGACCAAGAATAGTAGTCATAATATAGGTCTATAGCGAGCTGGGGATGGTGGAAGCCCAGCGACACTGTTATGACGAATGGGCTTGGGAGTATATATCCGAAATAAGTAGGATATAGGGTCAATCCCCCTTAAAGGATAAGAGTGGCGTTATGCAAAAAGAGTGGCACCGCGGAATAACCTTTCGTCTCTTTAATGAGATGAAAGGTTTTTTTATACAATTAATTGACACAAAAACATAGGAAAGGAGTTGAGAAAATGGAAAGGAAAGTTGTTTTTAGTGGAGTACAGCCTACTGGGTCATTAACCATTGGAAATTACTTGGGTGCTATAAAAAACTGGGTAAGATTACAAGATGAATATGATTGTTATTACTCCGTTGTAGATTTACATGCCATAACTATTCCCCAAATTCCCAGCGAATTGAGGAAAAATACCCTAGAAGTTTTAGCTACTTTAATAGCTTGTGGAATAGATCCTGAAAAATGTACTTTATTTATCCAATCCCATGTTTCTGCCCATGCTGAACTAACATGGGTATTAGATACCATATCTTACATGGGGCAACTAAACAGAATGACGCAGTTTAAAGAAAAGTCAAAGAAGTCTGAAGAAAATTTAAATGCTGGGTTGTTTACCTATCCTGTACTTATGGCATCAGACATATTATTATATCAAACTGACTTGGTGCCAGTAGGGGAAGACCAAAAGCAGCATTTGGAATTGGCTAGGGATTTGGCTATTAGGTTCAACAATAGGTATAGTGAAACTTTTAAGGTACCAGAGCCATTAATCAATAAATTTGGAGCACGGATAATGAGCCTGCAAAACCCAGAAGCTAAGATGAGTAAATCGGATACCAATGAAAATGGATATATCTTGATATTAGATGATAAGGATGCCATTAGAAGAAAGATAAAAAGGGCAGTTACTGACTCAATAGGGGTTGTGGCATATAATGATGAACAGCTAGGAATTAGAAATCTTCTTAACATATACAGTAGTATTACAGGTGAGTCAGTAGATACGATAGTTAATAGATATGAAGGAAAAGGATATAGTGAATTTAAGGAAGATTTGGCAGAGGTAGTTATTAATGCTCTGTCACCTGTTCAAGAAAAATATAAAGAATTGATGAATAATAAGGACTATCTTGAAAAGATTTATAAAGAGGGTGCGGAAAAGGCTGAAAGTAGAGCCATTAAAACCCTTAGAAAGGTATATAGGAAGGTTGGATTCATACCAAGATAGTATAAATAGATAGCAGAAGCTATCTATTTATACTTTGTTATATATAATTCAAATATTTTTTTGCCAGTGCAACTTTCCAAACATCTGGACCTTTTTCAATATATTCCCATTCAAATTTACCATACCTTTTTTTCTCTAATTCATTAAAAATATGGGAAGGGTCAGAATCATTAATTAAAATCATTTTTTCTCCAACTGGCAGTTGGTCGAAGTTGTTTAATACAATTTCAGTTTTTGAATTTAAATCATAACCACTGGTATCTATTTGCTTAAGCGACATCTTATCCCTCCTTTTATAGTATTTTGCCCATAAAATTAATAATGTTTTGATGAAAAATAAGTTTTTTTAGTTATAATATGGGTAGAATTTTATATAAAGATTTTATAATGAAAAATTGAAAGGGGATGAATTATGAAATATAAATTTCTTCATACTTGTATAAGGGTTATGGATTTGGAAAAATCTTTAAAATTTTATAAAGAAGCTTTAGGGTTAAAAGAAACTAGGAGAAAAGATTTTCCAGATGATGGATTTACATTGGTATATCTAACAGATGAAGATGGTACATGTGAAGTTGAATTAACTTATAATTACAATCCAGAAAAACCTTATGAAATAGGTAATGGATTTAGCCACATGGCATTTGGCGTAAAGGATTTGGAAGAATCACGCAGAAGACACATGGAAATGGGATATGAAGTTACAGAATTAATGGGACTTCCAGGAGAAAAGCCTAGATACTATTTTGTAACTGATCCAGATGGATATGATATTGAAATAATAAGACAAGAAGACTAAATACCCCAATAAGGGGTATTTTTAATATTAAAAAATTTTATTTGGGAATGTTATCAATTTAACAATCAGGGTATATATATAATAACAAAAGGCGTTTTATGGTGGCGTTCAATGGGGGTGGATTTAAAAGGGGGGTTAATCATTATGAAAAAAATTTTGGTGGCAGTAGATGGTTCCGATTATTCTCGAAAGGCACTTGCAAAGGCAAAAGAATTAGGAGAAAAATACAACAGTGAGATAGTTATTCTATATGTAATTAGCTCCTTAAGATATTCCCATCCGTATATAATCGATAAAACAATTGAAGCGGAAATAAATAAAATCCTATTGGAACAAGGTAAAAAGATACTTGAAGAATCATTAAAAGCATTTGAAGGCTATCCAAGTAAAGCAGTAACCTTTTTAAAATGCGGAGATCCAGCAAGGGAAATAATTGAAATGGCCAAAAAAGAAAGTTGTGACTTGATTGTCATTGGGAACAGAGGTCTAAATACAATATCAAGGGCAATGCTTGGAAGTGTATCAACAAAAGTAATAAATCACAGTGATATATCTGTATTGGTAGTTAAGTAAGATGTAAAGTTTAATCTTTACATCTTTTTTTATGCTAATCTCCATGGTTTTAATTCTAATAATATTATTTGATTTAGCAAATAATATATGTCAGATATGGGAGATGATAGAATGATTTCAAGGGATATCAGTGAAAACAAGGAGACAATAAAAAATAGTTACCATAATTCTGGCGATTTAATAGCTTATGAATTTGAAACCATTTCAAATATAAAGATGTTAATTTGCTATATTGAAGGATTTATTGATAGGAAAATATTAAACGATGACATTTTAAAGCCATTAGTTATTGGATTAAAGGATAAGAAGGATATAAAGAAGCTTATTTTTAATACCAAGGTACAGGAAGAAAGCTCAATGGAAAGAATTATAAATGAATTAAATAATGGCAAGGTGGGCCTGTTTATAGAAGGTGAAAAAATTGCGTATTTGATAGAGTTAAGCAGCTGGGTTAAAAGGAACATAGAGAAACCAGGGGCAGAGTCAGTAGTAAGGGGGCCTAAAGAAGGGTTTATTGAGGATATTTCAGTAAACAAAGTTTTGTTGAGGAAAATAATAAGAAACAGCAATTTAGTATATGAAGATTATATATTAGGAACCCAAACAAAGACTACCATAAGCTTAGCATACATAAAAGGGATAGTTAATGAGAAAGTATTAGAGGAAGTTAGAAAACGGATTTCAATAATAAATATTGATGCAATAATAGAAAGTGGCAATATAGAGGAATTAATTGAAGACCATCCTAGGGCGTTATTTTCTACAATAAGCAACGCAGAAAAACCAGATGTCGTAGCTGCCAAGATTTTGGAAGGAAGAGTGGCTATTCTTACTGATGGAACTCCTCATGTTTTAGTTGTGCCTAAACTATTTATAGAAGGGCTTCTAACAAGCGAAGACTATTATTTAAGACCTCATTATGCCACTTTTTTAAGGGCTTTGAGATATATATCTTTTTTTACTGCTATATATTTGCCTGGAATATTTGTTGCATTACAACTGTATCATCAGGAGATGATACCTACAACCCTTCTAATAAGTGCAGCAGGTGCCAGAGAAGGTGTTCCATTGCCTGCCGCTTTAGAAGTATTTATTATGATTATGGCTTTGGAGTTGACGAAGGAATCCGGTCTCCGACTTCCAAAGAGTATCGGTATGACAGTAAGTATTGTAGGAGCTTTGATTTTAGGGCAAGCAGCAGTTCAAGCTGGAATAGTAAGTGGGCTTACTGTTATTATTGTTTCTATTGCAGCCATTGCTGAATTTACTATTCCGGAATTTACTCATGGGATAGTGATTTCTAGAATAATTATCTTAATTCTTGGTGCACTGGCGGGAATATTTGGCATTACAATAGGATTTATGATTTTTACTGTCCATATTTTAACTTTGGAATCATTTGGAGTGCCTTTTGGTTGGCCAATAGCACCAATGGATTGGGAAGGATTTAAGAAGGATACATTTACAAGGGCACCTATCTGGAAGATGATATATAGACCTAAGGCTTTACGGGGAAATAACATTAAAAGGCAAGTACCACCAAGAAAGATGTGATATTATGGCGAAAAAGATAATTGCAATAATTATATTTTTAATTTTTTTAACTGGATGCTGGGATGCTAGGGAATTAAATCAGCTTGGAATATCTTTGATTATGGGATTTGATATTGAAAATGACAAAATTCTTATAACAGCAGAAATAATTAATCCAGTCTATTCATTGGAAGAAGCAAAGGGCAATGAAATACAGTCTGTAGAATATGTACAAGGTATTGGCAATACAGTTCAAGAAGCAGCCAAGGATATTACTTTGAAATTTGATAGAAGCTTGTTTATAGCCCACAATAAAGTAGTGATATTTGGAGAAGAATTTGCCAAAAGAGGATTAGTTAAAAATATAGACCAGCTTTTAAGGGAAAGAGAACAAAGGGAAACATCTAAAATCCTAATAGCCAAAGGGACCAAAGCCTATGAGGTAATGGGTATAACCAGCGGTGTAGAACAAATTCCAGCCAATTATATATATGAAATTATGAAAAATATAAGGAGAAACCCAAAAAATGCAGATGTTGATTTTATAGAATTTCTAAAAAACTATTATCATGAAGGTCAGCATCCAGTAGCTGGTGTTGTAGAGAAAAAAGACAAGGATGAGATAAATAAAGCTGATAATGCAGGTGGAAAAGGTTATGAACTTTCCACTTTAGGGATGTCAGTATTTAAAGGAGATAAGCTTGCTGGCTACTTGAATGGCAATGATACAAAATCTGTAAATTTCATATTAAATAAGATTTCAGGGGGGATAATAACATTTCCAACGCCAGGTGGCGGACCTGAAGATTTTAGTTCCATTGATGTTGTCCAAAGTAAAACAAAGAGGGATGTCGAAATAGTTGATGATAAGGTGATATTAAAGGCAAAGATTAAATTAAGAGGTTCTATGGGAGAAGTTATAGGGGATATAGACATTTCAAATATAGAAAATATCAAGAAAATGGAGGAAGCATGCTCAAAAGCTATTGAAGAAGGTATTACTTTAGCAGTGAAAAAAATTCAGGATGAATTTAAGATAGATGTATTTGGATTCGGAACAGTATTTCATAAAAAATATCCTAAAAAGTGGGAGGAGATTAAAGATGACTGGGATGAAATCTTTTCACAGGCAGAATTTCAAATAGAGGTAGATACAAAGTTGATTAGAACTGGTTTAATAAATACTCCTTTATTCTTAAAAAAGGTGAAATGATATGAAAAATCTAAGTCAAACAGAAACATTTACTTATAATCAAGTTTTGTTGTTAATGATAGTTTTTAGATTAATATTAGGGTTAACATATATGCCTGTAGTCCATGTATCTGTAGGGAATCAAGATACTTGGATTATATTATTGTTGTCAATTGTATATAAAATAATATTTAATTTGCCATTGGTGTATTTGAGCAACAAGTTTAACAACTACAATCTGCTAGAATTTGCAGATAAAATAATGGGAAAGTTTTTGGGTACTTTAATTTCAATATTTTATATCATTATATTTTTGCTAGCCAATATTTTATTTGTGACTATATTTGTTGAAATATTAGATGTTGCCTTATTTCCTTTGACACCAACATGGGTTAATGTAGTTCTTGCTTTCTTTGCATGTGCTTATATTTCATATAAAGGTATGACAGGATTATGCAGATTAGGGGAAGTAGTCGTACCTATTATAATTGGCATAACTTTTTTACTTTTGATATTAGGAGTAAACAACTTTGATTTTAGTGAATTATTGCCAATATTAAGCGATTCAACATTTAAAGATATTAATATAGGTGCTATAAATTCAACCTTTAGATTCATAGATATACTACTTCTTTGTATGATAACTCCAAGTTTGGAAAATAAGAAAGACTTAAATAAGATATTTATAAATTCCATAGTGTTTTCAACATTAATGGTAGCCATCCTTATTGTTGCAACCCAAGCAACTTTAGGAGTTGAATATACAAAACATGCTAATTTCCCATTTTTAGTCTATACTAGAACGCTATCAGTAGGAGAAATCTATGGTTTTGACTCTTTATATATTGGGATATGGATAATTGGAAATTTAATGAAGATTTCTGCGTTTTTATATTATATAACCGTGGCTTTAGAAAAGCTTACTAAAAAAAACAATAGATTATTTATAATTCCAGTCTCAGTTTTGCTTGTAATTTTGACAATAACTATAAAAAACAGGAAACCTTTGCTGCCCATAGCTGGAGAGCTTAATAATGTAATCAGATTGCTGTCTATAATATCAGTAGTGGTTGTTCCAACTATAATGTTGATTGCTTATTTCTTTAGAAGAAAGAAATTACAAAATATTTAGGGTTTTATGAGCCAATTTAATATATTTTATTATTTTATATGATAAAATTAACTTATGATATCATTATTTAAAAAGTTTTCTACTTAGGGGGATAAATATTATGTTAATAGATTTACACTGCGATACTTTTTTAAAGCTTATGAAGGATAAAGAAAATTCGAACCTATATGAGAATGAATTCAGCATTGATATTAGGAAATTAAAAAGAGCCAATTCTCTAGCTCAGTTCTTTGCCATGTGGATTGATTTAAAAAAGGAAAATGACCCAATGGAAAGATGTTTAGAAATGATAGACAAGTTTTACATAGAATTAGATAAAAATCCTATAGATATTGCTCTTGCAACTAATTACGATGAAATAATAAAAAACAATAAAGAAGGCAAAATTTCTGCAGTTTTAACTATAGAGGAAGGTGGAGCCATTAGAGGGCAACTACATAATTTAAGGAATTACTATAGGCTTGGTGTAAGGGCTATAACCCTTACATGGAATCATGCCAATGAAATAGGGTATCCAAATCTTAATGATGAATATAGAAACAAAGGATTAACTGAATTCGGGAAAGAAGTTGTATGTGAGATGAATAGATTAGGGATGTTGATTGATGTATCCCATCTTTCTGATGCAGGGTTTTATGATGTTGCAAGGTTAAGTGAAAAGCCTTTTATTGCTTCTCACTCAAACTCAAGGGCAATGAAGAATCATTTCAGAAACCTAACTGATGATATGATAAAGGTATTGTCAGAGAGAGGCGGAGTCATGGGCATAAGCGTAGAAAAGGAATTTCTTGGAGATTCCAATAATGCAAAAATAGAGGACATGATAAGACACATAAAACATATAAGGAATGTAGGGGGAATAGATGTTATAGCAATAGGAACAGATTTTGATGGCTGCAGCCCTAATAGTGAAATAGGCAACATTGGGGAAATGGACAAGCTAAGAGAAGCACTTAAAAAGAATAAATTTACTGAAGATGAAATAGACAAGATATTTTATGGGAATGCATTAAGAGTAATTAAGGAAGTATTATAAAAATACTAATACTTTGTTTTTTATGACATCAAGGCCTTACATCATAAGGCCTTTAATTATTACATATTGAATTTTCTCATTATATGTGGAAATTATTTGGGAATAATAACTTATGACTATATTGAAAAGGATGTGATGTTATGAATAGGCTGGCTTTTGAGAAATCACCATATTTGCTTCAGCATAAGGATAATCCTGTTGATTGGTATCCTTGGGGGAAAGAAGCCTTTAATAAAGCAAAAGAAGAGAACAAGCCATTATTTATAAGCATTGGTTATTCTACTTGTCATTGGTGCCATGTAATGAACAGGGAATCGTTTCAGGATGAAGAAGTAGCAGAATTGTTAAACAGGTATTTTGTACCAATAAAGGTTGACAGAGAGGAAAGGCCAGACATTGATAAGGTCTACATGATTTTTGCAGAAGCCATGATTGGATTTGGCGGGTGGCCTTTAAATGTAGTGGCAACTCCAGATGGTAAGCCATTTTTTATAGGCACCTATTTCCCTAAAAGGACAAGGGACAGAATGATTGGACTGCTAGACCTATTAAATAGAGTTAATAATCTATGGGAAAGCAAAAGGAATGAAATAGTAACAGAAGCAAGCGAGATAGTAGAAGAAGTAAAAAAGCAATATTTGACAGGAAGAAAAGGGAAAATAGATTCTGATATTTTTATGACTGCAAAAGAAGAACTAAAAAGAATATATGACAGAAAGAATGGCGGATTTGGCTTTAAACCCAAATTTCCCATGCCTCAATATATTTGGTACCTTTTAGAATATGGAGCTAGAAATGATGATAAAGAAGCATTGGAGATGGCAGAGCTAACATTGGAGAAAATGTACAAAGGCGGTATCTTTGACCATATAGGATATGGCTTTTATAGATATTCCGTAGATGAGAAATGGTTAATACCTCATTTTGAAAAGATGTTATATGATAACGCCTTGCTAGGGATTGTCTATGCTAAGGCATACAACTTAACTGGGAAAGGTTTTTATAAGGATGTAGCAGAAAAAATATATTCCTTTGCTGTTAGGGAATTGCTGTCTCAAGATGGAGGGTTTTATTCTGCATTAGATGCAGAGTCAGAAGGAACAGAAGGAAAGTATTATGTTTTTACCTATGATGAAATAATTGAGATATTAGGTAAATACTTAGGAGAAGTATACTGTAAATATTACAATATCACAAAAAAAGGAAACTTTTCAGGGGCCAATAATCCAAATTTAATCGGTGTTAATTTAGAAGAGATTTTTTCAGATGATATTGAGAAATTAGAAAAAGCAAGGGAAATATTGTTTGAATATAGAGGAAGAAGAATAAAACCCCATAGAGATGAAAAAATTTTAACTTCTTGGAATGGATTAATCATTGGGAGTCTTGCCAATGCTGGAAGAGTATTTAGGAATGATGATTATATTCAAATGGCTGTAAAGTCTGCTGATTTTATTGTAAGTAATTTAATTGACAGTAATGGCAATTTAATGTCCACCTTCATTGATGGCAAAGCTTATAATTTTGGCTTCCTTGAAGATTATGCTTTTTTACTATATGGTTTGCTTGAGTTGTATGAATCGTGTAAAGATAATAAGTATCTAGATTTATCAATATCTTTAGCAGATAAAATGATAAATCTATTTGAAGATAAAGATGATGGAGGACTGTATTTTTATAGTGATTTATCTGAAGAGTTGATTTTAAGACCTAAGGATTTTCGAGATGGTGCTACTCCTTCAGGAAATTCAATGGCAACCATAGGGCTGTTGAAACTCTTTAAAATAACTCAAGATGTGAAATATAGGGATTTGGCTGAAAAGATTATTTATTCTTGGGGACAGGATATAAACGATTATCCTTTAGATTATTTATATTTGCTAATTGCTGCCCATGAGTTCTTGACACCTTGATGCCACTACTTTATTATATATAGTAATATACTAAATATTACGAAAGAGGGTAGTGGAATGAAGAAACCAACAAGAGAAGAAGCATTGGAGTTATTTAAAAAATATAATAAATCTGAAAGCCTTTTGCGCCATGCATTGGCAGTAGAAGCTACTATGAAGCATTTTGCTGAGCTATTTAATGAGCCTGATGTTGAAAAATGGGCAATTGTAGGTCTTCTTCATGATTTAGATTATGAAATGTACCCTGAACAACATTGTATTAAAGTTCAGGAAATCCTTAGGGAAGAAGGCTATCCTGAAGATTATATTAGGGCCATTGCTAGCCATGGATATGGTATCTGCTGTGATATAGAGCCTGTAGAAAGAATGGAAAAGGTATTATATGCCATAGACGAGTTAACAGGATTAATTACAGCAGCTGCATTAGTTAGGCCAAGCAAGTCCATATTAGACTTAGAACCAAAGTCTGTAAAAAAGAAATGGAAAGATAAAGCTTTTGCTGCAGGAGTTGATAGAAATATCATAGAAAAGGGTATAGAAATGTTAGGCATGGAAAAAGATGACGTTATAAGGGAAACAATAAATGCAATGCGAAAAGTTGCAGAAGAAATAGGATTAAAGGGCAATCTATAAAATCAATGTAAAGGGGATGAGGTATGATTAAAAATCTAAAGGACAAGCAAAAGAACATAGAAAAAAAGGTTAAAATACACGAGGCTACTTTTATAGCAGAAACCGCAGATGTGGTGGGAGATGTAACTATTGGAGAAGGCAGCAGCGTATGGTACAGTGCAGTTGTAAGAGGCGATATGAATTATGTTAAAATAGGCAGATATACCAATATACAGGATAATGCTACTGTCCATGTGGATACTGATTATCCTTGCGAAATAGGGGACTATGTTACTGTAGGACATAATGCAGTAGTCCATGGATGCAAAATAGGCAATAACTGTCTAATAGGCATGGGAGCAATTATCTTAAATGGAGCTGTAATTGGAGATAACTGTATAATAGCTGCTGGAGCCTTAATTACAGAAAATGCAGTTATACCACCTAATTCTGTTGTAATGGGTGCACCAGGGAAAATCAAAAGAGAAGTAACTGAAAAGGATATTGAAACAGTTAAAGAAAATGCTTTAAGATATGAAAGACTTTGGAAAAATGAGCATATAGAATAAGGAAGGTTATCGAGCCTTCCTTTTTATTTCGTTTGTTTTAAATTATAATATCTATATATCTACAATTTTTAGAAATATCGATTATAATAAAATTTATGAAAACTAATGTTATATATCCTAAAAAAATATTAGAAAGTATATTTATTTAGAAAAGGAGTGTACATATGACTCAAAATGAGGTAAAGAATAAGAGAATAAAAGGGATATTGGGGATTATGTTTGCTTCATTTCTTTGGAGCACAGGTGGGTTATTTGTCAAGATTATAGATTGGAATCCTGTTGCCTTAGCAGGTACAAGAAGCTTTATAGCTTCATTGATATTAATAGCATATATTAAAAAACCGAAGTTGACTAAATCTAAAGTAAAAATAATTGGAATTATTTCAAGCACTCTGACAGTTTTATGTTTTGTAGCAGCAAGCAGGTTAACTACTTCAGCCAATGCTATTTTATTGCAGTATACTTCTCCAATATTTGTTGCAATTTTAAGTGTATTGGTTTTGAAGGAAAAAATAAGATGGTTTGACATTGTATCAATAATTTCTGTTTTTTTAGGAATTGGGCTTTTCTTTATGAATAATTTATCGTCTGGGAATACTGTAGGAAATCTACTTGCTGTTTTTTGTGGTTTTTCATTAGCAGTTTCAACTATTGTATTAAAGATGGAACAGGATAGTTCGCCTTTTGATATAACCATTTTTGGGAATCTATTGGCATTTATAGTGTCTGTACCATTCATTATATCTGATTTGCCTAATATGAAAGATTTACTTACAGTAATTGTAATGGGCACTTTTCAATTGGGAATACCTTATATTTTCTATATTAATTCATTGAAATATGTAAGTGCATTGGAAGCAATTCTTTTGACAGTTATAGAGCCATTACTAAATCCTCTTTGGGTATTTCTATTCACTGGTGAAACACCTAGTATATTTACTATAATTGGAGGAATTATAGTAATATCTGCTGTCCTATTTAGAAGTATATATGCTTCAAAAATATCGCCACCAGAAGAATATATGGATAATGAAGAACTTAATTAGAATTCTCTATAGTTATAAAGCCTCAGGGAATCCTGAGGCTATTTAGACTTGCTTACATTTTCCATAGCCTTTCTAGCAAATTCTGTGTTAACCAATTTATCATAATCTGCCCTCTTGTCTAGTTCTCCTGCTAGTTCCATAATATCCATCAAATGATTGAATCCTTCTTCAGTTATTATAAGGTCTGGTTTCCAAGAGTCTTGTTCTCTGTATCTTTCGATTAATTTCATCAATACTTCTTTATCTGTATCAGGGAATTGTGGCAATACAGCATCAGCTATTTCTTCTAAGCTGTGTTCTTGTACCCAAACCATGGCTTTATATAGGGCATTTGTAAACTTTTGAATTACTTCTGGATTCTTTTCTATGAATTCTTTAGTTGCTGAGTAGCAAGTATATGGGATATATCCGCTTTCTTTTCCGATGGATGCAACTACATAGCCTTTTCCTTCTTTTTCAAGTGTTGATGCCACTGGTTCAAATAATGTTACATAGTCGCCTTCTCCTGCAATAAATGCGCCAGCCATAACATCAAACTGTATATCTGTTCTTACTATTACATCTTCTCCAACTTTTAATCCATTCTTTTTCAAAACATATTCTAAAGTCATCAAAGGCACTCCGCCTTTTCTACCGCCAATTATGGTTTTTCCTTTTAGTTTATCAAAAGTGAAGTTATCGTCTTTTTCTCTACCTACAAGGAATGAACCGTCTCTTTGGGTTAGTTGGGCAAAGTTAATTACATAGTTCTCTCTTCCTTGATTATACACGTATATTGATGCTTCGGGACCCATAAAGCCAATGTCCCCTTCTCCGCTTAACAAGGCTGCCATTACCTTATCAGCACCTTTTCCGTCAATTAACTCAATCTTAAGTCCTTCTTCCTCAAAGAATCCTTGTGTTATTGCTACATATTGTGGAGTGTAGAATAAGGAGTGTGTTACTTCAATTAACCTAATAGGAATTAAATCGGATTCTTTCTTACAGCCTGTTAATCCTATAACAATGATTAACAAAAGGGCTATAACTAGGGCAGTTTTCTTAAAAGCCATTGTTCAATCCCCCCAAAAATATTTTGTATACGAGAGTATCATTTAATGTTATAATATTCTATAATATAGTAAAGGTTACTATTTTGTTTTGAGGGAGGAATAGAATGAACTTACCAAATGCCCTAACATTGTTAAGAATATTACTTGTCCCAGTTTATTTGTTCTTTTTTTATTCAAAGTTAAAGAATAATATCCTTTTGGCAGGTGCTGTATTTATTATGGCAGGGATATCAGATGTATTAGATGGATATATTGCGAGGAAGCACAATTTATCCACAAAGGTTGGTATCGTCTTAGATCCAATTGCTGACAAATTAATGACCTTTACTATACTTATTAGTTTTGTTACAAAAGGAATTATACCCCTTGGAATTTTACTTGCAATTGGTATTAAAGAATGTTTGATGATATTAGGTGGAGTTATTTTATATTTTTTCAGGGGGAAACAAGTATTGCCTTCAAATAAATATGGTAAAATTGCTACATTTTCTTTTTATACTGCTGCCTTATCAGTTGTATTCAAACTTCCAGTAGTGGTTTCCAGAACATTATTTATAATAACAGTTGCATTAAATATTATCGCATTCATAAATTACTTAATAATTTTTATGAACATGAGTAATAGTAAGAAAAATGAAGAAGTTGACAAATAATAACAGTATTTATATAATAAAAATTAATTTTATATTTTGCGATGATAAAGAGGAGTAGGTAAACAACCTTTCCAGAGAGAGGGCCAGTTGGTGGGAGGTCCTTAAGAAGTGTTTACCGAAGGTAGCTTTGGAGCATTCAAGCTGAACTTTAGTAAGCTTGAAGGGTAGGTCCCTTATCCAATTGAGAGCCATGCTTACATAAATACTATAAGCATGGAAATAAGGTGGTACCGCGAGTTACCCTTCGTCCTTATATTTGGATGAAGGGTTTTTTAATTAGTTAATAGTTAATAGTGAATAGTGAATATTTAATTTTGGTGGACAGAAAGTAATTAAATTTGGGTTTACTATGTATTGTAAATTAAAATATTGATGAAATGTGGAAATTGGGTGTCAGAAATTTTTTAATAGTAGTGGTGAATTTATCTATCATTTACTATTAACTATTAGTTATTTACTATTCACTTACAATAAGCAAAGGGAGGAGATTACATGTTGGAAAACTTACCAAAAACGTATAATCCAAAGGATTTTGAAGACAGGATATACAAATACTGGTATGATAATGGATATTTTGTAGCACATGTAGATAAGAACAAAAAGCCATTTACTATTATGATGCCTCCACCTAATGTAACTGGTACTTTGCATATGGGCCATGCATTGAATAACACTATACAGGACATTTTAATTAGATGGAAGAGGATGGAAGGATATTCTGCATTGTGGCTTCCAGGAACAGACCATGCTAGTATTTCAACTGAAGCTAAAGTAGTAGCAAAAATAAAGGCAGAAGGCAAGACTAAAGAAGAATTGGGAAGAGAAGGTTTCTTAAAAGAGGCTTGGGATTGGACTCACAAGTATGGAAATACCATTAAAAATCAATTAAAGAAACTTGGAGTTTCCTGTGATTGGAGTAGAGAGAGGTTTACATTAGATGAAGGGCTAAGCAAAGCTGTTGAAGAAGTATTTATTAGGCTTTATGAAAAAGGGTTAATTTATAGGGGAGACAGGATTATCAACTGGTGTCCAAACTGCAAAACTGCCATTTCAGATGCAGAAGTAGAACATGTTGATACTAAGGGGAATTTATGGTATATCAAATACCCACTTAAAGATAGCGAAGAATATATAACTATAGCGACTACAAGGCCAGAGACCATGCTTGGGGATTTAGCTGTTGCAGTAAATCCTAATGATGACAGGTACAAGCATTTTATAGGAAAAACTGTTATCCTTCCACTTGTTAACAGGGAAATCCCAATAATAGCAGATGAATATGTTGATATGGAATTTGGTACTGGTGCTGTTAAGATTACTCCATCCCATGACCCAAATGACTTTGAAGTTGGGGAAAGACATGGCCTTGGACAATGCCTAATTATGAATGGCGATGCTACAATTAATGACAATGGTGGCATTTATGCAGGATTAGACAGGTATGAAGCTAGAAAGAGAATAGTAGAAGATTTGAAAGAAAAGGGATATTTAATAGATGTTAAAGAACACAACCACGCAGTAGGCCATTGTGAAAGGTGTAATACTGTTGTTGAACCTATTATTTCGAAACAATGGTTTGTAAAAATGGAACCTTTAGCTAAACCTGCTTTAGAAGCCTATGAAAAAGGTGAGTTGAGGTTTATACCACCAAGGTTTGGAAAGGTTTATGCTAACTGGCTAGAAAACATCAAAGACTGGTGTATTTCAAGACAGTTATGGTGGGGCCATAGGCTTCCAGTTTACTACTGTGACGACTGTGGTGAAGTAATGGTATCTAGGACAAGACCAGAAAAATGCACAAAATGTGGCAGCGCCCATATACATCAAGACGAGGATACATTGGATACTTGGTTCTCCTCAGCGCTATGGCCATTTTCAACATTGGGTTGGCCAGAAAACACAGAGGATTTACAATATTTCTTCCCAACTGATGTATTAGTAACAGGATATGACATCATATTCTTCTGGGTAGTCAGAATGGTATTTTCAAGTATTGAGCAAATGGGCAAGGTTCCATTCAGAGATGTATTCTTAACAGGCCTTGTTCGTGACTCTTTAGGTAGAAAGATGAGCAAATCCTTAGGCAATGGCATAGACCCATTGGAAGTAATTGATGAATATGGTGCTGATGCCTTAAGGTTTACATTGGTTACAGGCAATACTCCTGGAAATGATATGAGATTCTATATGGAAAGGGTAGAAGCAAACAGAAACTTTGGAAACAAGCTTTGGAATGCATCTAGGTTTGTACTAATGAACTTAGATGAAAATGTAACTGATGAGCTTGATTTTGATGCTTTAGAAGAAGAAGACAAATGGATATTGTCAAGGTTAAATAAGACTATAAAAGAAGTAACAGATAACTTAAATAAATATGAAATTGGCTTGGCAGCAGGAAAAGTTTATGACTTCATCTGGGATGAATACTGCGACTGGTATATTGAAATGGTAAAATCCAGATTATATAAGGAAGAAGGAATAAGCAAGAAAACTGCCCAATCCACATTGTTATATGTACTAAAGAACATCTTAAAACTACTACATCCATTTATGCCATTTATAACAGAAGAAATTTGGCAATATTTACCAGGGAATGAAGAAGCATTGATTGTAAGTTCTTGGCCAAAATATAAAGAAGAATTAAATTTTGAAAAATCTGAAAGGGCAATCGAATTTATCAAATCCGGAATAAAAGGTATAAGAAACGCTAGGGCAGAAATGAACATAATACCTTCTAAGAAATCTAAGCAAATCTTTGTAACTGCTGATGAAGAAATTAAACAAATAATAAGCTATGGTAAGAGATTTTTCATAAACCTTGCAGCAGCAGAAGAAATAGAAATAAGGGATAACAAAGAAGGAATTGGTGAAGACAATGTATCAGTAGTATTGGATAAATGTGAAGTATACTTGCCACTAAAAGAATTAATAGATTTCGAAAAGGAAATAGAAAGGCTTGAAAAAGAAAAAGAAAGACTTGAAGGAGAAATAAAGCGTGCAGCTGGCAAACTATCAAATGAAGGATTTATAAAGAAAGCGCCTGAAAAATTAGTATTGGAAGAAAAGGAAAAGAAGATGAAATATGAAGAAATGTTGGAAAAGGTAGTTGAAAGGTTGGAAAACTTAAAGAAATATAGATAGGTGAGATTATGAACTATAATGAAGCACTTGAATTTATAAATAAAACAAACATGCTTGGGTCCGTATTGGGGCTTAAATCAATAGAAAAGCTTTTGAGTTTACTAGATAATCCTCAAAATAAATTAAGGTATATTCATATAGGTGGAACCAATGGCAAAGGTTCCACCTCAAATTATTTATTTAATATTTTAAAAGCTGTAGGGTATAAAGTAGGAGTCTTTACTTCACCTTATTTGAATAGGATAAATGAGTCCATAACGGTTGATGGAATTGAAATACCAGATGAGGACTTTGCAAGAATACTTGGAATAATTAGAGAAAAAATTTACACAATGGTTGAAGAAGGTTTTAACCATCCTACTACTTTTGAAATTCTAACAGCAATGGGATTTATATATTTTTGCGAGCAAAAGGTGGACTTTGTAGTCTTGGAGGTTGGGCTTGGTGGCAAGAAAGATGCAACCAATATAATCCCATACTCCATAGCCAGTGTATTTACAGCCATAGACTATGATCACATGGATATTTTAGGAGATACATTGGAAAAAATAGCTTCAGAAAAAGCTGGCATAATAAAGAACAACAGCATAGTAGTTTCATATCCTCAAGAAGAAGCTGTTTTGGGTGTTCTAAAGAAGGCAGCTGAAGAAAAGAATTCAAGATTTTATCTTTGTCCAGTTGAAAATATTTCTATAAAAGAAATGAACAGCTATGGAAGCATCTTTGATTTTTCATATAATGGATTATCCATAGAAGATATTAGAATATCAATGCTGGGTAAGCATCAAATATACAATGCATGTCTAGCCATAACCACAGTATTAGTTCTAAGGGAAAAAGGATTAATTCAAGTAACTAACGATGAGATAAAAGAAGGATTAAGTAAAGCCAAATGGCCCTGTAGGCTAGAAGTGTTGAGGAGAAATCCAATTGTTTTATTAGATGGTGCCCACAACCTTCAAGGCATTAGACAGCTTAGGAAATCATTGGATTTATTTGATTATGAAAGGCTAATATTATGTATTGGGATATTGAAAGATAAGGATTATGTCCATATAGCAGAAGCAATATCTCCTATAGCAGATGAAATTTTGATTACTGAAGTTAAAAGCCCAAGGAAACTCGATGCAGAAATATTAAAAAAGGAAATGGACAAATACAATGAGAATGTTTATATAGAAAAGGATATAAACAAATTAATTAAAAAATCTTTAGAATTATCTACAGGAAAAGATTTAATATTGTTCTGTGGCTCTCTATATTTAGTTGGCAGGATAAAAAGGGTTTTTGAGAAGCAATAATTTTCAATCTCACCAATGAATACCTCCCTGCATAAATTATCTATTAATAGGGAGGTGATCCATTGGATAGTACTAGAATATTAGTCGCCAATACAGGCGATGACAGTTTGTTTATAAAAGGGAGCAAAGGGACCAAGACCATATTTCTGAGGAAGATTTTGAAGGAATTTGAAGGCCCTTTTCAGGAAAGCCTACATCTTGGTCCCTTTGATATGGCTTTAGGGGATAAGGAAATAGTTTATCTTACTAATTCTTATGATGATTCCATTATGAAAATTGATATAGAAAATGAAAAATTATTAAAATATTTAAAGGTTGGTAAAAATCCGACATGCATAAGGAAATTCAATGGTAAAATCTATATTGCCAACAGCGATTCCAATGCAATTTCTATAGTTGATGAAGAGAATTTTACATTGATTGAAAATATTTCAGTAGGAGAAAAGCCTACGGATATTGAAATCGATGAAAAAAATTTAAAAATACTTATTGCAAATGGGAACTGCTTTAACATTAGTATATTGGACTTAAATAAGGAAAGCATATCATCTATATTTTTAAATAATTATCCAATAAAGATTTTAATCGAAGGCAAAGCAATTTTTATTTTATCCTATAAAAACAATGGAATGAGCAATTACAGCAATTTATCCATAATAGATGTGGAAACATATAAGCAAATTAATAGCATTGATATAAAAGGAATTTTTGGAAGCTTTGTAAAGATTAAAGGGAAACTTGTATTTTACTTAACTAACATAGAAGATGGTTGTGTCTACAGGATGCATCTCGATAAATCAATTAAGATATCTAAAATCTATTTGGGTGGGATGCCAAACAATATAATATATGACGGAAGTAATAAGATTTATGTATCCAATATTATAAACAATGATTTAACGGTAATTAATAGCCAACTGAATAAAGTTATAGATAATTTTAAAGTAGGTAAGGAACCAAATGGAATCATTCTTCTCTAATGAAAAATTCTCTTTCTGGTTTAGATTCGCCAGAAAAGGGGATTTTATTTTTTATAGATTTAATTGAAATGAGGATAAACTCCATAAATCCATGTTGAAGTTGCTGTATGGCAGAACTGCAATTATTATTTCATACAGCTTGCTGTTACAAGTTCTGTAGATAGAATTATTACCTTAAAAATGGTAAAATCAGAGAAATGGGTACATAGGAGAAGCAATAAAAAACTTAAATTATACTAAGCTTTATAGGAATCACGCTGAGGATATTAAAACATTATTTGAATTAAAAGTCATTGGACTGTAAATTCCATATATATAGTCCAATGACTTAATTTTTATTATTATGTACATATTTATAGTCCTTAAATATTTTCTGTTAAAAGGTCAATTATATTTTTATAGATGTATTCTGTTTCCTTTTTCCACTTTTCACAAATTATTTCTGCCTGTTCTTTAGATGCTACATCAAAATATAGGCTAAACAATACATCTTCATTTTCTACTAATTTTAGATTTACCGAAAATAGATTATTTTCTTTAGGATAATAATCTGCAACAACTTGGGTTTTTTTCTTATTTTCAATTTTAAACCTGTTAAATTCCCTATCTAATTCTTCTTTTATACTGTTGGGGATTCTATCTTCAAAATAGGATAGGGCAACTTCGCCCTTTTCCAATAACTTGTATACCTCTTTGGAATCATCATTTACTTTTCCAATAAAATTTGAATCCATTAGTTCGCTTAAATATTGTTGGATAAAAAAATAATTCATGTAATTTTTTTTCAATACAAATTCAGTTAATTCATTATTGGTAAAAGGATGGTTTGAAAATTTAATGATATATAATAAAAGCAGTTTATTTTGAGCTAATTCTTCAGTGTTTTCTAAAGGCATATAAACACCCCCTTTGTTGCTATTTCATTATTATATCATAACAAATAAAAAATAGAGAAGTGGTTTTCCACTTCTCTATTGTATGCTATTATTTAGAATTGTTTTCCAGCTAATTGATTTTGAGCAGTCTCAACTAGTCTTTTTACCATGTAACCTCCAACATATCCATTTTGCCTTGAAGTTAAGTTTCCTTTATCAATGTTATCGTAATTTGCTAATCCAAGTTCGTTAGCTATTTCTAGCTTCATTTGGTTTAGTGCTGCTCTAGCTTCAGGAACAACTATTCTATTGTTGTTATTCTTAGCCATTTTCAAACCTCCTTTTCAACAACTTTTTTTGTTGTTGTACTAATAATATTGCCACTATAAAAAAATTTATTCTGGCATTTTTTATAAATAAGTATAAAATTATCCAATTAGGTCTATAATTATAAGTTAGTTTTTTTTAGCTTTTATTGTATAATTATTTGTAAATGAAAAAATAATATGCAAAGGATGACATGACATGAAAACAAAATTTTATAAAACTTTTTTGTTATTTTGCCTATTTATTTTGATTTTATCAAGCTGTGAAAAAAAGGAAGTTTACAAACCAGAAGAAGTACATAATGAAGAGAAGGAAATTCAAACAGTTGACAATGAATCTAAGGACAATGAATTTGAGGGTAATGAACCTGAAGAAAAGGATACTGTGTCTAAAGAAGATATTGACCTTTCTTTAAAACCAAATGAAGCTGGAGAAGTAATGATACTTATGTACCACAATATAGGAGATAAGGAAGCAGAATGGACAAGAACTCCAGATAACTTCAAAAAAGATTTAATTACCTTGTATGAAAAAGGATATAGATTTGTAAGTTTAAAAGATTTTGTAAATAATACAATGGTTGTAGAAGCTGGAAAGACTCCTGTTGTATTGACCTTTGATGATGGAAATGAAAACAACTTTAGAATAATTAAAGATGAAAAGGGCGAATATATAATCGATCCTAATTGTGCAGTGGGAATATTAGAGGCATTAAAAAAGGAATACCCTGATTTTGGAATCACTGCTACATTTTTTATTTATGGGGAAAATCCATTTAGGCAAAAGGAATTTGTAGAATATAAGCTAAAGTATCTAGTTGAAAACGGATATGACATAGGGAATCATACTTATAGCCATAAAAGTGTGAAAAATGCTGATAATGAAAATGAAATCCAAATGGAAATAGGTAAACAGGTTATGTTTATAAACAGCATATTGCCAAATTATGAAGTAAATACTTATGCCCTTTGTTATGGAGAAAGGCCAAAGAATAAGGATTTGGTTAAGTATCTGGAAAAAGGAACTTATGATGGTATCACTTACAACAATATAGCTATTTTAAATGTGGGATGGAACCCAGCACCTTCTCCAGTATCTGTTGATTTTAATCCATTATCCCTTCCAAGAATAAGAGCTTCTGAAACGAATGTGGATAATGTAGGGATTTATAATTGGCTTGAGTATTTTGACAAAAATCCGGATAAAAGATATATTTCTGATGGAGTAAAAGATATAATAACAGTGCCAAGAAAATTTGAAGAGAAGATAGATTTTAACAAATTGGGACAAAAGGAATTATATGTATACGATACAGATAATGAGTAGTAAATATGCAAAAGAAGGAGATTAATAAATAAAAACCTTCCTTCCAATCAATTGGAAGGAAGGTTTTTGTTTTTTGAGATTTATTGCCAACAATCAGAAACCCAGTAATATAAAAAAAGTTCAAGAATAAATTATATATATAAGCTGTTAGGAGGGGGATAATGAGATTTTTATATCATAAAAATGAAATAACTATTAGACTTTTAATTGTTTTATGTATTGCGCTAATTCTTTTAGTATATGTTTCAGTAAAAACGACAAAAAACATAGTCCAAGTTTTTTTACCTACAAAAGAACTTCCAATTTATAGCGTAGAAACAGATGAGAAAAAGATAGCCATAAGTTTTGATGCAGCTTGGGGCAACGAATATACTTCATTTATATTGGATACACTAGACAAATACAATATAAAAAGTACATTCTTTTTAGTGGGTTTTTGGGTTGACAAATATCCTGAAGATGTAAAAGAAATAGCAAGGAGAGGCCATGACATAGGCAACCATTCTACTACACACCCAAACATGAGCCAATTAAGCAAAGAAAAGATAATTGAAGAAATAAAGACAACGGAGAAAAAAATAGAAGAACTTACAGGTATAAAGCCATTTTTATTTAGACCACCATTTGGAGATTACAACGACTTATTAATCCGAACTCTAAGAGAAGAAGGATATTATCCAATTCAATGGGATGTTGATTCTTTAGATTGGAAGGAATTAGGTGCACAATCAGTAATAGATAGGGTAACAAGAAATGTAAGGAATGGTTCCATAGTATTGTTTCATAATAATGCAAAGTATATTAGGGAATACTTACCTGTAGTAATAGAAAGATTATTAGAAGCAGGATATGAAATAGTTCCAATTTCGGAACTTATTTATAAAGATAACTACATTATAGATAATACAGGAAGGCAAATACCTGTTTCTAAAAATAACTGATGATTAGAGGGGATATGGTGAAAGAAAAGATTATAATTATTGGGTTACTTGAAGAAGCAAATGATAAAAACACCTTTAAGCTACTTAAGAAGATGTTTAATTTTTTGGGCTACAGCCAAAATTCTGTTTCTAAATCCAGCAATTTTTTTATCTTTAATAAAGAGGATTCAAATATACTACTTATAGATATAGAATCAAATACCTTAAGCTGCTTATTGAAGTGGGGATTTCAGTTTGATATAATCATCCATACTTCTTTCGATAACTTGGAATTCAACAGCAACAAATTAAAAGAATTAGTTGCCAGTTCAAAATATCTAATAATTAATTCTGACGATGAAAAGTGGACCTATTTATTAAATGATAATATAACGACAATAATTATAACCTATGGTTTTAATAATAAGGCAACTATTAACCTTTCGAGTTTTGACAAGGATGATGCTATAGAGGCAAATATTTGTATTCAACGTGAAATTCAAACTATCGATAAAAAAATTGTGGAACCCTTTGAATTACCAGTAAAAATAAATTCAAGGGAGAAAATAAACATCTACTCTATTTTATCCGTCATTGCATGCGGAATTGTTATGGGGATAGATTTTACAAATATTAATATTTCTTTGATTTACAATAGATATCAGAAATGATAAAATATATTGAGAAAATATTAACATATTTTTTTAATAGTATGAAATTAATATTAAAACGATAAAATTTAAACATATACAAAAGAAGAATCTATATCTTTTTTTGTTATATTATTTTCCCTCCCAGAATATATTAGATATAGATTAAAAAACATATGAATAGGAGTTGATGATTAAATGCTAGACAATTTAAAAGAAACTAATATGGTTAAATTAGTAGGTAAGATCGCCAGCGAGAAAACATTCAGCCATGAGATTTATGGTGAAGGATTTTACAATGTTTTTTTGGAAATCCCTAGATTAAGTGAAGCGGTAGATTTGCTTCCCGTAACCATTTCAGAAAGGCTTATTGTTAATATGGATTTATCTATAGGGACTTATGTTATAATAGAAGGGCAGTTGAGATCTTACAACAGATTGATTGACAACAGTAATAAGCTTATCTTAACTATTTTTGCAAAAGATATTTACATACCTGATGAAAAAGAATTAAAAGAAGCTATAAGAAAACCAAATGAAATCTTCCTAGATGGGTATATATGTAAAAAGCCAGTTTATAGAACAACTCCTTTTGGGAGGGAAATTACTGATTTACTGATTGCAGTGAACAGGGCGTACAATAAATCTGACTATATTCCATGTATAGCTTGGGGTAGGAATGCAAGATTTTGTCAAAATATGTTAGTTGGCGATCACATTAAAGTTTGGGGTAGAGTGCAAAGCAGGGAATATCAAAAGAAGCTTCCTTCTGGTAAAATCGAAACTAGGATTGCTTATGAAGTATCCATATCAAGGTTGGAATATATTGAAAATGACAACAACAGGTTGGAGGTCTGCAGAGCTGAAGGATAAAATTTAACGAAAGGAAAAAAATTATGGATACAAAATTAATTTTTAGTGCTATAATGTTGATAATACTAGTTAGTCTTCAATATACATTAAATTTAATTTTAAAAGAACTAAGGGAAATAAAAAAAGTGCTGATGTCAGAATCAAAGAAAATTAACTTAAAATGAAAGGAGAGAAAAATTTGGAGAGCAGCAAAAGAGAAAGAATCCTTTACAGTAGGGAAGAGATTAGCCATAGAGTTAAAGAACTAGGACGCATGATATCTGAATGTTATAAGGATAAGAACTTATTAGTAGTGTCATTGCTTAGAGGAAGTTTTATTTTCACTGCGGACTTAGTAAGGGAATTATCTATACCTGTCGAGATTGATTTTATGACTACTTCTAGTTATGGCAACAGCGAGACATCCACTGGAGTAGTAGAAATTGTTCATGATATTAGGGCAAACGCAGAGGGTAAAGATATTCTCATTGTTGACGACATTATGGATTCTGGATATACTTTAAAAAAGGTTAAGGAAGTTTTAAACCATAAGAATCCAAGGTCTATAAAAATATGTGTACTACTTGATAAACCAAGTAGGAGAAAGGTAGACATACAACCAGATTTCGTTGGCTTCACTATTCCGGATGTTTTTATTGTGGGATATGGGCTTAATTATGGCGATTATTACAGGAATATTCCATACATCTTTACTTTTGAATAATTCACCTACAGATTTTTTTCTGTAGGTGAATTTATTCTATTAATAAAGGTTTCGAGGTGATATGATGAAGGATTCCAATAGGCCAACTATACTGGAAGCAAATTTACTGTATTTAATTTTGGGCATCTTGCTATTTTTATTAGGAAGTTATGTACAAAGACGGGAAATTTATTCTGGGCTGTTGATTACAGAGTATTTGATTATAATGCTTCCTAATCTTATATTTCTAAAAATAAAGGGACTGTCTTTAAAAGATACATTAAGGCTTAATAAAATAAGCCTAAAGCAGATTGCCTATATAGTTTTAATTATGATATTTTCATATCCTATAGCAGTTTTTTTAAATACTCTAGTCTTGAATATATTAAATCTATTTGGAGAGCCCAGTATTAGCACTGTGCCCATTCCAGATACAAAAGAAAAATATTTATTAAGTCTTTTTGTAATAGGTTTAACTCCAGGAATTTGTGAAGAAATAATGTTTAGAGGAACTATTTTGAGGGCTTATGAAAGAATAGGGAAAGCGAAAGCAATTATATACTCAGCAGTCCTTTTTGGAATATTTCATTTGAACTTACAAAATTTGCTTGGACCAATATTCCTTGGATTCATTTTAGCAACTATTCTCTATAAGACAAATTCAATATTTGCATCGATGATGGCCCATGGAATAAGCAACACCATTGCCATGACCCTTGGTTACTTTGCAACTAAGATTCAAAGTTCTGCTGGTGATGTTGCAGCCTATGAAATCCCATATAAAGTACAGCTTTTACTGTCATTAGTTTGGTTTAGTATAATTGCATTAATTTCATCTTTTGTATTGAGGAAACTATTGAAAAATTTGCCAGGTAGTGAAGTTAACTTTGACATTGTGGAAAAACAAGAGGAAAATATAAGTATTCTTTCCTTTCTGCCTATATTGTTGATACTTGTATTATTTATAATAATACAAGTAAAATATTTGTATGTATGAGTATAAAAATAGGGGTTTCTCCTAATACTAATTATTAGGAGGGATCGTATGAAAAAGAAAAAGCAAAAAATAGAAACTTTAGAAGATAAATTGAAATATGAAATAGCTGAAGAACTTGGATTAACTGAAAAGATTAAAGAAGTAGGCTGGGGAGGACTAACTGCAAAGGAATCAGGGAAAATAGGCGGATTGTTGGCAGTGAGGAAAAAGAAGATGAATAAGAAAGATGAAACATAAGGGGGAATGCAATTGAATATTTACAATAAATTTGCTTATTTGTATGATGATTTGATGGAAGATGTTGATTACGAAAAATGGTTTAACTACATAGAAGATATATTTAAAAGCTATAATAAGGCTCCAAAGAAAATACTTGAAATGGCATGTGGTACAGGTAATCTTTCCTATTATTTGGGAAAGAGTGGCTACATGTTAACTTGTTTTGACTTTTCTGAGGACATGCTGTCTAAAGCCTATGAAAAGCTGAGAAAATTAAAAAATGTAAGGCTGATAAGACAAGATATGGTAAATTTTAAATTCAGCGAAACCTTTGATGCTGTAGTTTCTGTTTGCGACAGCATTAATTATATAACTGATGAAAAGGATTTATTAAAAACCTTTAGGAATGTATGGAATCATTTGGAAGATGGTGGTATATTTATATTTGATATAAATTCCTATTATAAGCTAAAAGATGTAATTGGAAACAACACATTTGTTGAAGACAGGGAGAATGTTTTTTATGTTTGGGAAAATTACTTTGATGAAGAAACTAATATATGTAATTTTTATTTGACTTTTTTTGTTAGCGAAGACGGGGAAAACTTTACCCGATTTGATGAAGAGCACAGGGAAAGAGCATATAAAGTAGAGGATATTGTAAATATGTTAATAGAATCTGGATTTAGCAGTGTAGATTACTATTCAGCATTTACCTTTGATATTCCAGATGAAAAAACTGAAAGGATAAATTTTGTGGCATTAAAATAAGATGTAGGAGTGATAAGATGAATGATTATTTAATTAGAGCAATAGATAAGAAAGAGAATATCAGGCTATTTGTTGCAGTTACAACCAATATGGTTGAAAAAGCAAGAAAAATACATAATACCTCTCCAACTGCTACAGCTGCTTTAGGGAGAACCCTCACTGCTGCAGTAATGATGGGAGCAATGATGAAAAACCCAACTGATAAGTTAACCTTAAGGATAAATGGCGGAGGGCCTATAGGTACTATTTTAGCAGTAGCAGATAATAAGGGAAAAGTAAAAGGGTATGTAGGCAACCCTTATGCAGATTTGCCAAGTAGAAAAGATGGGAAATTAGATGTTGGAGGAGTTGTTGGGAAACAAGGGACCTTGACAGTCATAGTAGACTATGGATTAAAGGAACCCTATGTTGGGCAGACAAATCTGGTATCTGGAGAAATTGCAGAAGATTTGGCAACCTATTATGTAGTTTCTGAACAACAGCCATCAGCAGTTGGATTAGGCGTATTAGTGGACAGGGACATAACAGTAAGGGCAGCAGGAGGATATATTCTTCAATTAATGCCCAATGTTCCAGATGAAGATATAAATGTAATCGAAAAGGCTATTTCTAAAATGGAACCTGTATCAAAGCTGGTAGATATGGGATTATCTCCTGAGGAGATAATGGAAAAATTAGTTGGAAGTTTTGAAATGAGAATTTTGGATAAAATAGATGTTGAATATAAATGTGACTGTTCTAGAGAAAGGATTGAAAATATTCTAATTAGTTTAGGTAAAGAAGAACTTCAAGATATGATTGAGAAGGATGGAAAAGGCGAAGTAATTTGCCATTTCTGTAATACAAAATATAATTTTACAAAAGAAGAGTTGCAAGAACTTCTATCAAGGATTTAATTCACTGGAGGCCATAATATGAAAGGTTGGATAATATACAACGGTGCCTTGAGAATAAAGAAAGTTGAAAGGCTAGTTCAAAAGCTTGCTCAGGAAGGGAAGAAAAAGAAGATAGATTTGATGCTTGTAAAGAATAACCAAATAATGCCATGCTACAGTCCGTTTGGGAAACCTGAGTTAAAAAGCCTTATAGATTTAGAAGAGCCAGATTTCATTATTTTTTGGGATAAGGATATTTTCTTAGCAAAGCATCTTGAAGAAATGGGTTATAAGTTGTTTAATTCAAGGGAAGCCATAGAAAGCTGCGACGACAAGGCTTTGATGCACTTAAAGCTTTCAAAGACTGGTTTAAGGGTACCTAAAACAATTGTTGGGCCCTTTGTATTTCAACAGCAAAACTTAAGCGATGAATATTTAGACAGGGTATTTGAAGAATTAGGAGATAAGATAATATTAAAAGAAACTCATGGTTCCTTTGGAATGCAGGTATACTTGATAAATAGCAAAGAAGAATTGAAATCTAAGATTATGGAATTAGGTAGTAGAAGGTTTATAATGCAGGAATTTATAGATACAAGCTGTGGAAAAGATATTAGGGTAAATATAATAGGCGATAAGGTAATTGGGGCTATGGAAAGGGTAAATCCGTCAGACTTTAGGGCAAATATTACCTTAGGTGCAGTAGGAAAGTATGTTGAGTTAAACGATATTCAAAAAGAAGTTGCTCTTAAGGCTCACAAGGCATTAAACCTTGATTTCAGTGGAGTGGATATACTTTATGGTAAAGATGGTGAGCCAATTTTATGTGAGTTAAATTCCAATGTAAATTATTTAAGTTTTGAAGAAGCATCGGGCATTAACTTTGGCTCCCTTCTTTTAGATTATATCATGGAGAGGTTATAATGAATGGATTGTTGATGTACTGCAAAGAAGATTTTGAAAAAAACAAATCCTATATTGACTGGCTAATTGAAACAGGAAAAGAATATGGTCTCAATATAAGATTTATTTTCAAAGAAGATTTTTTAAAAAAAGGATTATCAAAAGATTACAAAGTAGATTTTGTAATTAATAGGACTAGATGTTATGAAATTAGCTTGATGTTTGAATTAAACAATATTAGGGTTTTCAACAATTCTACTATAACACTCCTTGGGAATAATAAGCTAGCAGCATATAAATATGCTAAAGATAGAGGATATGCCTTTCCTGAAGTATTCGTTTCATGGGAAAATAAAAGGAATGTAATATCAAAGCCCTACAATGGCCATGGAGGACAGGGAATAGACCTAATTGAAAATATTGTTATCAATGGTGATGAAATAAGGCTTCAACAGGAATTTCTTACAGACATAATAGGGGATGTAAGATTTTATGTAATAGATAATAGGATTATTCACAGCGTATTGAGGATACCAAAGGGAAAAATCGTATCAAATTTCTCTCAAGGTGGAGATGTTAAATATTATGAATATGATTATAAGCAAAAGGAATATGTTGAAAACTTACTAAAAGGCTTAAAATTTGATTATGCTGGCATTGATTTCTTGTTGACTAAAAACAATGACCTAATATTTAATGAAATAGAAGATGTAGTTGGAAGTAGGATGTTGAGTAAACTTGGGATAAATAACACTACTGAACTTTTTATAGAACATATTGCCAGGGAAATGAAAAACAGTTGACAATTTGGCTGAGATTTTATATACTATTAAATGTCGCACGATTTATGAGCGCCCGGATAGCTCAGTCGGTAGAGCAGAGGACTGAAAATCCTCGTGTCGCTGGTTCGATTCCGGCTCCGGGCATTTGCTGTAAATTCAGTATTGACAATAGTTTAAAAAAATGCTATTATAATTAAGCGAAGTAAATATCGTGCGGAAGTGGCTCAGGGGTAGAGCATCGCCTTGCCAAGGCGAGGGTCGCGAGTTCGAATCTCGTCTTCCGCTCCATGTTGGGCCCTATTTAATAGGGCTAATTATATGGCGGCATAGCCAAGTGGTAAGGCAGAGGTCTGCAAAACCTTTATCCCCAGTTCGAATCTGGGTGCCGCCTTTGAAATCTCTAGGACTTAGTCCTAGAGATTTTTTGTATATTTTAAAAATTAGCAGGTGGTTGTATGAATCCATTTATTCCTATAAAAAAAGCGAATATTGCTATTGTTGATGGAAGAATTGATGATGAGATTGAAAATAATTTAAAGAAATTGGGTTTAGAAGTCATAAAAACCATAAAGTGCGAAGAAGTTGATGAGAGCATTGCGTATCACCCCGATATTGTACTGCATCCTGTTGATTATGATACTTTAGTTGTGGCTCCAAATGTTTATGATTACTATAGGGACAAGCTTGAAAGGTTTGGCATAAAATTAATAAGAGGAGAAAGGTTTTTAGGTAGAGAATATCCAGAGGATATTGCATATAATGTAGGAAGACTAAAAAATATTGCAATCCATAATTTCAAGTTTACAGATGAGGTTTTGAAATATTATTTAAAAAAGCATAATTTGACTTTTGTAAATGTTAAGCAAGGCTACAGCAAATGCTCTTTGGCTATAGTTAATGAGTATTCTGCCATTACAGCTGATGTTGTAATATATAAAAAGTTAACAGATTTGGGGTATAATATCTTATTAATCGAACCTGGATATATTGCTTTGGAAGGGCAGAAATATGGATTCATTGGTGGTACAAATGGGGCATTATCCAACAGCGAATCGATTATTTCAGGTGTATTGGATGAACATCCAGATAAAGATAAAATTTTAAATTTTTTTATGGAAAATAATGTAAAATTGACTTTTTTATCAGAAAAGCCCATCTTGGATATTGGTACTATTATTACTCTATATTCCCATTCCAGTTAGTCTTTAAATAGTATATGTAGGTATCTTAAGTAGATACTAGTTAATGAAGGGAGTGATACAATGCACGCCATAAAAATAGGAGGAGACGCAAACAAAGACGAAGTAAAAATCATAATTGGCAGATATTTTGCAAATTCCTCAGTAAACATCCAAGAAGATGACTATGACGGAAGATTTGAATTTTGCTTTTCTCCTGGGAAAAAGAAGGAAATAGATGATATTTCCTTTTATCATAAAATAGCAAACTTGGTAAATGATATAATATTTGAAATATATATAAAATACCTTATAAAAGATAGAGTGTCAAAAATATGTAGTGATTATTCAACTCCTGATAAAGAAGAAATAATTTCCTATACGCATTCAAATTTACTTGATGAAAACTATTTTACTAGGGAAAAAAAGATGGTTCATGAGGAGATACTAAACCATTTAATTGAGAATAATGTTTTGCTGATAGATGGGTTTATTAAATTTAAGCTTAGGAAATTCTTGTATATGATCGATATAGCCATTGAAAAAGCCATAAGCCAGCTTGAGGTGGAAAAAGAATATCAAGAATTTTTAAATATGCTTCAGTACTTTGCAGATATTCAGGAACCTAAAGCTGAGCTTATAAATGTAATAATAAGTGATGGGGATTATTTTTTATTAGATGAAAATAACAACTTGATAGAAGAAAATAAGCTCTTTGCTTCTATGGAAAAGGACTTTCTGCAGGAAGATATCAGCAAAGCTGACTTATTGGTAAGTTCTTTAATTGTATTATCTCCGAAAAAACTAATAATTCATATAAAAGAAGGAGAGGAAAAAGAGCTGGTTGAACTGATGAAGCAAGTATTTGACGGAAGAGTGGAATTCTGCAGTGGATGTGAAATCTGTAAATCAAAATCTAAATTGAAAAAAGGTTAAGTTTGGAAGTTGAATTTTCAACTTCTTTTTTTTAAATAAACTTGGAAAATCATAGCATTTCTGCTATTATAGTTTATATAATGGATACGGAGGTAATAATATGAGTGCAGATATTGTTAAACCATCTATTTTACCTGGTTTTATGGAATTAACCCCTCAAGACCAAATACTATTTAATAAAATGATGGATACTATTCGTGCCAATTATGAAAAATTTGGCTTTCTTCCTATAGATACACCTCTCATTGAAAAAGCTGAAGTGCTACTGGCTAAAGGTGGAGGAGAAACTGAAAAGCAGATTTACAGGTTTCAAAAAGGCGATACTGATATGGCATTGAGATTTGATTTAACTGTGCCATTGGCAAGATATGTTGCGCAACATTATTCTGAATTGAGTTTTCCTTTTAGAAGGTATCATATTGGAAAAGTATATAGGGGCGAAAGAAATCAAAAGGGAAGATTTAGAGAATTTTATCAATGTGATATTGACATAATAGGTAATGAAACACTTGATATAGTAAATGATGCTGAGCTTCCTTCTATAATTTATTCAACTTTCAAAGAATTAGGCTTTGATGCCTTTACTATTAAGATAAATAATAGGAAGGTATTAAATGGATTTCTAAAGAGCTTAAATATAGAAGATTCTACTTATGTTTTAAGAGCTATTGATAAATTAGATAAAATAGGCGTAGAAGGTGTAGAAAAAGAGTTAAATAATTTGAATCTTGAAGACAATATTATAAATAGCATAAAAGAATTCATAAGTATAGATGGTACTAATAAAGAGATAATTGAAAGGCTTGAAAAATTAGATATTGATAATGAAGTATTTAAAGTAGGATTAGAAGAGCTTAAAACAGTAGTTAAATATATTGGTTTATTTGGAGTTCCAGAGGGTAATTATAAGATAGATTTATCTATTGCCAGAGGGTTAGACTATTACACTGGAACTGTTTATGAAACATTTTTAAATGATTATCCTTCAATAGGTTCCATTTGCTCAGGTGGGAGATACGACAATTTGGCAACTTATTATACTAAACAAAAACTTCCCGGAGTTGGGGTTTCCATCGGTTTGACAAGGTTATTTTACCAATTGAAGGAAGCCAATTTGATAAAAAGTGAAGATAGTTCCTTAACAAAGGCATTAGTAATTCCAATGGAAGGCTGTTTAGAAAAGGGAATTGAAATCATAAATAGGCTTAGAGAAGAAGGCATATTCAGTCAGATATACCTTGAAAAAGGCAAAATTTCTAAAAAGTTCAGCTATGCGGATAAATTAGGAATCCCTTATGTAATTGTTGTTGGTCAAGACGAAATAGAAAAGGGAGAATACACTTTAAGGGACATGAAAACCGGAGAACAACAAAGCATGTGTGTTGAAGAATTAATTAATAAGTTAAAATAAACTATGTCAATAACCTGTGAAAATGTCACCTAAAAAATCATGATTTTATTCTATGAAAATGTCACCTTCGAGATATAATTTTGCTTTTTAAGTAACGAGTTAGAAATAACGACAAGAGAAAAATCATGAAAGTAAGATAAGATGGAAAAGTGAGTTTTTTCGCTAAGTTATAGCTAAGGCCGGGTGCGTGATAAAATTAGGGTAAAGCCTATGGAGCCACCCACCTGCATAAACAAAAGCGTATATGTGAGGCTGTCAAGTAGCTTTCGCGGCATAAGCAGCCCGTCTTTGCTGGTCAGGCCAACTTATTCCACGATCTACTTGACAGCCACTGTGGATATAGGGCATTTAAAAATGGGTATTGGAAAATAAGCCCTTGATAAAACTTATCAAAAGCGATATGATGAATTGAGAATATTTTCTCTCTCAGGCCCATGCTCGTGTGGAATTGAAGAGCTGATTGAGCATTTCAATAATTTCACGGTCGGTTTCTTCGTACGCGAAATTGGGCCTCTTTTGTGGCATTTGTCGCCATGGATGATCAGCAGTAGGCTTTACAGGAGTGCGCTTTTGTGGTTGCTTTTTAGAAGACTTTAAAGCCTTCTTTTTCGGGCGCTCTTCAAGAACTAAAGTATCATATACCACACCAGCGTATAAGGCTTTAACACCTATTTTAGAACTGCT
>DATCJO010000165.1:0-2660 GCA_036562765.1 Tissierellaceae bacterium
TGTAACGGTAGCACCCATGACTCTGGATCATGTTGTCCAGGTTCGAATCCTGGTCCCGCAGCCATGGCCCTATCGTCTAGCGGTCCAGGACGCCGCCCTCTCACGGCGGAAACAGGGGTTCGAGTCCCCTTAGGGCTACCATAGAAAAAAGCAAAACTATTAAAGACCCTCTCTAGGGTCTTTAATTTTTTTGATGATTATATTTAGTTTAGAAAAAATTATGTATATTTTGGCAGAAAATTGTTGGCAAAATTTTTATTAATATGTTAATTTATAACCAAATATTAACAAATGTTCACATATTTACATAAATAGTTTTAAATCTTTTATTCTTTTGATTGCTTTTTTATAAAGTTCTCTAAAGGAATATTTAATAGGATGAGTCCTAGTTGAATTTATATCATTAAAGATTTTTTCTGCTTCCTCGAAACTAATTACTTTCATCATAATTCCAATAGTTAAAACTTCCCAATGAGCAAGTCCTCTTATATCTGTTTCCCTTTCAATAATTTTTTTTGCATCCCGATCATCGCATAAAAATAAATTTATACCTAACTCGTTCGCAAGTGCAGCTGATTCTAACTCACCAGGATGAAGGTAACAGTCATAAGAGCGTTTAAAAACTTCAATGTTCATGATCTGTTCTTTTTCTAAAATATTTGAATCATTAACAGAAATTATTTTTAACCAACCCTGACTTTGAGCTTCGGATATAGATATACCTTTAATTTTCCTCCCTAATTTTCTCTTAGCTTCTTCTTCCACAGTTTTTACAATTATAACCTGCTTAAATACTTTTCCCAATATGCCCAAATGCCCTGTTAAACAAAGCTTTACTAAGATATCAGCATCGGAAATGCAGATATCTAATTTCTCAAATTTCATGGCGACTATAACCTAAGTCCTCCGGTTTCAGGTTCAATAGTGAAAGCAAGCTTTCAAATTTAGCGAAACTTATCAACCCTTTTTCAAAATTATGCGTTATTGCTTCTAAAAAAATTGGAGAGCATTTGGGTGGGGTTTTTTCTAATAGCTCAATTGATTTTGCATATTTGATTGACAGATTTTTTAGTATTTCTTCATTTTCAATACTACCCACTTTCTTTAACCTACCATATATCTTGCCGCTTGTTATTATACCTGCTTTATATAAAGCATATAACATCGCTGCATAACTTACTCTAAATTTATTTTGCATAATTATCACATGTTTTGCTGTAATTCTGTTAGGCCTTCCAAAGAGTGCTGTAAATACTCTCTCTAAACCTTCTTTAGGCATTAAAAACTCACTAGCAAAAGCATCAGCAATAATTTCCCTCTCGTCAGAAACATATAAGTTACCTGGATCACACAGAAAAATATTCTCCATCTCTTTCCTATCAAAAAAGTAGTGACATAATTCATGGGCTCCAGAGAAATTCTGACGACCTAGTGGTTCGTTTGAATTAATATAAACCACATAACGATTTTTTATTTTTCCAAAAAATGCATGTAAACGTTGATGATTTGAAGGGTACCTTAATAATATTATTCCTTCTTGCTCGATTATATCGAACACATTATTTATAGGATCTATACCTAAATTATATCTTTCTCTTATCTGTCGAGCTCTTTCTATACCAATAGCTTCAAGCTCTGCTCTATTAAATTTTTTTCTAACCATTTTCTCTTTCCCTCAATTCTATTTGTGCAATAATGGCGTTGAATATATTTTCTATTTCTTTCACAGCCTCATAAAATTGTTCGTCATCTTTACCTTCTCTAAAAAAAGCTACTATGCTTTCTTCCTTAACGGGTTTCAATAAATCATTTACATTGATTCCTAAAATATCCGATATTTTTTTTAATTCAAGCGCATTTATAGCTTTCTTTCCACTTTCAATCTTCGTCACCACTGGACGGGATACTTTCAAAACTCTTGCAAGATCTTCTTGCGTATATCCTAACTTTTCTCTATATGCTTTAATTCTTCTTCCTATTTCTGCAAAAGTCGGTGCTCTCTCTATTGTTTCCATGTCCAACACCTCCTTTTTTAAAACCTTATAAAATCTTTTATATAGTATTCGTTACATAAAATTAATTTTCCTTCATGATTAGTTCTTTAGTTCTATTTTGTTACATTTTCTTTAAATTTTTCTAATTTATCCACATTCAAAAATAAACTTTCCTTTTACAATCGGCTTAAGATTGGATTAGTAATCCCAGCTTGTAATTCATTCATTAAATATCTTAAAGTTAAATAAATCAAGTTAAAGCATTGCATTAATCAATACATACAATAAAGAAATTCGTTCACGCATTGTAAAATGTAACTGAACCTCTTTTTAATGAAGAGATGAACAACAGAACCCGAGACGCGATAATTCTCGAATATCGAAACCCATATAACCGAATTTTTAACCGGATAGCCAAGGAACTCGCTAAAAGAAAAAACGGCGATTCGTATCCAGGCAGGCGGTCCATTCGCTACGCGAGGCTGTTTTTAGCTTGATCTCGCCCGGTCTCTACCCACATAGGATACCGCGAGGTTCCACAGCGGCAGGGCGAATAAGTATACAGCGTAGATTATACTGCTTTTAGGAGCGCCAATTGTGGTCAGCGGAAAGACCGCGGCGATGCTCCAGGGGATTAGGGGGCTCACTACTATGGCCGTGTTTTCC
>DATCJO010000176.1:0-1727 GCA_036562765.1 Tissierellaceae bacterium
ATAGTCTCCTCTGTAATTGATTCAATTTTAATTATCTTAACTATTAACAAATATTTGCAGAAGTTTTGACTGAGTGTTTGCTAGCCATTTCATTTATTACCATTCTATTTTTGTTGTGTTTATATTCGTTGGTTTATTGTACTATCAACGTGATGATTTGAGGTAACTCCTCTATTAAGCTGATAAATAAGTTTTTTCCTGCTTCAATGATCTGAGGTAGTGCCTCAAAGAGTGCATTAATGATTCCGTTTATGATTTGCGGTATTGCTTCTACTATCGCTGCAATGATTACAGGAAGTGCATCAACTAGTGAAGTCAACAGCTCAATTCCAACATTGATGATTTCTGGAATTGATGATAATAAAAAATTAATCAATGCCATTATTAATCCTGGCAACGCTTGAATCAGTATTGGAACTGCTGTAAGAATACCTTCTGCTAAACCTTTTACTAATTGTAATGCTGCACCAAGTATCAAATCTAAATTTTTTATTAGCGTGTCTACAATTGTTATTAATGTTTTTATGATTGCAGGTATAAGTTCTGGCAATGCATCTATGATTCCATTAGCAAGAGTGACTATCATTTGTATTGCTGCTTCTAAGATATCTGGTAGGTTATCAAGTATTCCATTTACCAAAGTCATAATTACTTCTATTCCTGCTTTTGTAATCTTTGGTAGTGCTTTAAGTAATCCTTGCAACAAAGTGAATACCAGTTTACTAACCGTATTAAGAATTAATGAAAGATTATTAACTATCGCTTTTGCAAATCCCGAAACAAGTGAACCAGCAAGCCCCATTATCGTCGGTAAATAGTCAAAGATGGTCTTAGTGATTTGCTCCATCGCTAATCCTACTGCTTCGCTTACTTTACTAAAGTCCCCATTAGATTCGTTTATGGTAGTTCCAAGTATAGAAAACGCATCAGTAATTCCTGCAGATAATCCTGTAACAGTCGGTAAAAACACACCTTGAATTGATCGCTTTGTTCCTTGAATTGCTTTTTCTAAATTGTCATATTTAACTTCATTTATTTTTGCAAGACTATCACCAACATCAAGAGTTGCGTCTTTCATTCCAGATAATACTGGAAGTACACTTGCCTCTAGGTCCTCATATTTTGAACCAAATAACGATACTGCTATTTGATTTTTCATTAATGGATCTTCGACATTTTCTAGTGCTTTCATTACTGCATAAAAAGCATCTTTAGCCGTTTCACCACCAGCTGCAAAAGCCTCACGCATAATATCTGCATCCATTCTTAAATAAAAGAATGCATCTTTCGTTGTAGTACTATTGTCTTTTACACGATTATTAAATTCTTTAACGGCATCTCCAACTTTTTTGAGACTAAATACTCCAGCTTCAGAACCATTGATTAAACTAGCCAAAAATTCATCAGATGATAATCCAAGTGCAGAATATTGAGCAGAGAATTCATTAAGAATACTCATTAAGTCGCCATTCTTATCAGCACCGTTTTGTGCTCCATATGCAATTAGGTCATAGGCTTCCTCAGAAGAAATACCGAAGTTTTTCATTAATGAAGACACTGCTTGTGCTGATTCTTTTAAGTCGTACCTGTAAATGATATTATAAAATTGGGTCAAAAAATAACAAAACGATAATTTAAAATTGGGTCACTCATGATAAAATAACCTCATAATACGGAAAATTTTGTTTCCTGATTGTGAGGTGAATGAAAGGGTGATCTCTATTTTT
>DATCJO010000110.1:0-5544 GCA_036562765.1 Tissierellaceae bacterium
GTACCTGGCTGGGTTGTAACCTGAAAATATGTTTTAATTGCCAATAATTCTTCATTACACTTTATAATTAATTCTTCAAATAAATCGTCACTAACAGAAATACAATTATATTTTTCAGGTTCATAGTCACTATACCATTTGTTTTCTTCAAAAGAATCTATTATTCCAAACTCATGCTTTTCCAAATTATTACTCCCACACAAGTATGTATAACCTCTTAATACATATTTCTATAGAAAGTTTTGACCTAAATAATCTCTGAAAAAATTTCATGTATATTGCCATCTGGGTCTGCAAATAATGCTGTTCTTTGATTCCAGGGCATATCTTGAGGTTGATGAACAGGAGTTGCTCCCATCGTAACCAACTTTTCAAATGCTTCATCTACTTCATCAGGATTTTCACATGGAAAAGCCAATTCAAAAGCCTGACCAACTACTTTTTTCCTATACTCATCACTATATGAATACATAACATTTCTCATACATATAGCAAATCTTACTCCATTATTTTCTAATTCAACATAATTGCCAAGGTCATTTTTAATTCTAAATCCAAGGACTTGATTATAAAAATTTCTCATCCTGTCAATTTCGTCTGTCCAAATTGTAATAAGGTTAATCTCTGCTTTCATTATAGGTTTCTCCTTCTTAATTTCTCGCTTGTAGTTCGTAATATAAGTTCTATACAAAATGATTTTATTACTTAACAAGAAGGATTTCTGTTTCAGAAATAAGTTCCTTAAGCATATTTATCCCTTCTCTTGTAGTATCTCTATCAGCGGAAAGTAATGTAATAATCTTATCTATTCTATTTTTATAATCCCTGGGCTTTATAAAAAAGTCATCAATCATCCTGACCGCTTTTTTCTCATTAATGCAGTATTCTTCATTCAAAGCAAATATAACTTGATTTAAGCAGGAAATACTTCTGAAATAATGTCCACATACATAATAAATATCATCCTTATCGACATTATCCTCAGCAAACATTAAGGAAAAGGAGGCCTCAAACATAAAATATTGAACTATTGCATCTTTTAAAGTTTGAGGATATGGCTTGGTTCTGGATTTAAACTCTGAAATTTTACCCATAGGGTCAACAAGTATTTTGCAAACAGAAACTTCGCCCATATACATTACATTAAGATAAGCATGGGGATGACCTGTTTGGTAATGAGCAGATACTTTTCCTGACAAACAATCATCAATAACCTGAGACACCCTTTTTATGTCACGTAATATAAAGTCTACATGATATCCTTTAACAACAAGCCATCCGCCCGCATTTACCCAAGGTCCCCATCCACCTATTTGTGTAATTAAATTTTCTCTATGCTCATCATCTAGTTTTGAAGCAACCTTGCCTAATTCTCTGATATCAAAGCCCTCTGTTTCGTCATAGTATATTCCGATATCTATGTCGGACTTTTCATGATTGGTACCTCTTGCTCTTGAGCCTCCTAAAACTATACCTATAATGCCTGGTATGCCTTCCAATTCTCTGGTGATTTGATTCAAAATATTTTCTACCATCGCAGCACTCCACCTCCGCCTTCATTTTGTTCTAATATAACTTCTTTCTTGCTGACACAAGCAGCATCATCGGCCGGCGCAGTTCATCCCGCATCCCAGGTACTGTGTTGAGCATATTTTCTGCAGGCTTTGGTTCGACAACACCTGTTATTTCAAAGCCTATTTTTATGAGACTGTTTAAGTATGTAGTAAGTGTCCGATGATATTTAATAACTTCCTCACCTAGAAATTTAGCATTGCGAATGCCTTCTGTGAAATAATGGTCAACTGGCCAATGCAGAATATTGCCCTTATCATCATAATACCAATCCTGAGGGCCTTGGGCAGTAAAAATGGGATGCTCTACAGAAAATATAAAATCTCCACCCCTTGAAAGGCATTTATATACTCTATCTAAAACATCCTCAAAGGATTTAATATAGTGAAGCGCCAGGGAACTGATAACAACATCAAAGGATTCTTCAGGAAAATCTATGTCTTCTATTGGCATACAGATATACTCGATATTTCCACACTTTGTTTTACTCTTTGCTTCACTTAACATTTTTTGTGAAATATCAATTCCAATTACTGACCTGGCACCGTTCTCTACAGCATAGCGACAATGCCATCCAAACCCGCAGCCTAAATCCAAAACCCTTTTATCTTTGAAGTCAGGCAGCATATTTTTCAGTTCATGCCACTCCCCCGCACCTTCAAGACCATTTTTCGACCTATCCATATTACTATATTTATTAAAAAAGGTGTCATCATCGTATTTGTTTTGTTTCATTATAAATTTCCCTTTCTATCTATTTGTTCTTCTTTTCATTTCAAGTTATATGCAAACAAAAACACCCTATCCTCCTACTTTGACGTTTTGTCTCGATATGCAATCAGAGTAATTGCATTTAATATGATAGTAACAGTGAGAAGAATAATAGCGGCAAACGCCGCAGCACCAGTAGTGTCCATAAGAGCAGACCAGTCCTCAATCTTTACTAGATGGTAGCCATAAAGAATCTGTAAACATAGTGAAATAGCACAAGCGCTGATGCTCATAATAGAAAGAAAAGCCCAATTTCTGTTGCCCTGATTCTTATATCGCATAAGATTGACAACAGGAAGTATCCAGGCAACTACTCCAAGCACTAGGCTACCAAGATTAAGCAAACCAATCATAACATATCCCCCTTTTAGATTTTTTGGACAGCATAAATGAGAGTTCACCTTTACCGCAGCCGATGTTAAGGTAAGTATTAACATTATCTAAGATAAGTTTCATGAATTGTTTGAAATAACAGTTATTATGATTCCATTTCGGGTCATCAAGTTCTGGTATTTCATTAAAATCATTTTTCACAGCATTATAATTTTCCATATATTTATGGTAATAACAAAAAAACTATTATGCCGCCAACTCCAACAATTGAAAAAAAACCGCCTACAACACGAGTTATTTTTATATAAAAATCTGAAGGTTCTGCTGCGGCATATGATTTCCATGATTCTGTAATTTGCCACCATGTATCTGGACTAATCAACATGATAATCCCTATAATTAAAATAAAAATGCTCAACAATATCATCATATAATGTTCTCCTTCATTATTTCGCACTATAATACTATTATGACCTTAATATAACATAACTTCATTTTCAATTAAACAAGTTTTGCTCCTTTTGATAGTATATTTTTTATGACAGTATATTTTTATTTTTGTAATTATTCTTCTATCATTAAAAGAAAAGGGCTTTTAACCTTTAACTATAATTATGTGATTAAAATCTTAACATAACTTTATTATCTATTTGATGTGACTTTATTATTTTTAACACAAGTTTTTTATTCTCCACCCTTACCTCTTTACCCTTTTTAGAATAAAACTTAATCCTAACTATGTATACACATAAAAATTCATGTCAAACCCCCACACTCCTAAAACCCTTGTCCCTTCTCACCTTAACCCTATTTCCCCAACTCTTTCCAGATAAAAACAAGTCACGGTTTTAATAAGGTTTTTACTCTTATTTTACCGTGACCTTTACTAATTCTTTAATTTTTGATAAGTTTGTGTGGCATAAGATTGCTATTGTACAACTACACCTTATAAATATTATCAAATTGTGAATATTTATCTATAAATGCTTTATTTGCAGCCTGGAGTTTTCCAAAATACTCCCTATATGAGTCGCTCAATATTTTTAAATTTTCAATAAATATATCGTAATATCCGCTCTCTTGCTGAAATTTCAATAATAATTGCTGTATTTTACAGACTGGTGATTTTTTATATTCATCTGAGTTTCTGTATTCCAAATATTTTTCAATGTCTTCTTTATTTTCTTCTAAATACATATCTATATTGTTTACTGAATCTATTATAGATGAATTAATTCTCTGCATATCTGCTTCTTCCATCTGTCCAAGACCCTGCTGCAAAAATTCTTCCAGTTCTTTGGGAAATTCTATTTCTTGAATTTCATCCAAATAATCAACAATTTTATTATATGCCCTTTCTTTTTCCTCATTATCAATTCTCCCATTAAGAAACTGTCCAAAATGTACGCATAGATACATTCCATAACCTCCTGGAAATGCTTGCAACAATTTCTCTTTAATTGTGAAATGCTTCTCAATGTCTTCTTCAATATAGGTAATTGCTTGCTCAATGTCATAATCTTTTATTAACTGTTCCAGGCATTTTTTCTTAGCCATTGATTTTTCAACTTCTAAATCCATTTTATATTTGCACTTTGCCAGAGCAGCGGCTTTATTTGTACTTGCAAGAATATCTTTGATTTCAGAAATACTGATGCCTAATTTCCTTAAAACTCCAATTTCTTTTAATACAGAAATATCTTCATCACTGTAATTCCGATAACCATTATCCTCTACCCTTGGAGATATAAGTCCCTCCTGTTCATAACACTCAACTGCTTTCTTCGTCAATTTACATTCTCTACATACATCTTTAATTAACATTCTTATCACCTCGTAATTATCATAGGCTAACACCTAAGGTGATAGTCAATACCTATTTTGTATAAAGTTTAAAATGCTTCTTTTTCTTTTGACAGCGTTAAAACAACTATTTTCGGGATGATTGAAAAGCCTTTGTGGAATAATGCTGTTTCCAAGTCCCCTGCTTACAATCATAGTGCAGTTCCCTCTTTTGTATTCTCCTGATGTATATTCTGGGAAAAATCCCTGATTCGGCGCAATTAATCCTCTTATAATCTGGTTAATTTAACACCCTTTTTATCCTGTTTAAAAGTAAACAGCGCTTTTAGGACAACTTTTCACACATTCCATGCATAAAATGCACTCTGTTCCATTTTCCCTGCTTCTTTTGCTGTCTAAAATATCTACATTCATGGGACATACTCTTTTGCATTTTCCACAAGAAATACACCTCTTCACTGCTAAAAAGCAAATTCCCTGTTCCTTTGTTAGTGCTATTTCATAAGTATGTTTAACATCTTCTGCGTATTGTTTAAGAAACTTCTCATTATCTGGTAATGTTCCGTTTCTTCATATTTGACTACTTTAATACCTTCTTTTATTTCATATATAATTGCATCTGGGTATGCCATTAAAATAGGAGAATGTGTTGCTATTATAAACTGTGAGTTCTTCCCAACCAACTGATGAATCCTGCTAATCATCGACATTTGCCTTGTAGGTGATAATGCTGCCTCAGGCTCATCCAATATGTAAAGTCCGTTTCCCCTAAACCTGTTCATAAACACGGCAAAAAAGGATTCTCCATGAGACTGCTCATGAAGTGAATGTCCACCATACGAGTCAATAATTCTTGCACCTCCCCCGCTTTTATCCAGTTCTTCAATTGCGGTTGCAAGATTATAGAAACTTTCTGCACGAAGGAAAAACCCGTCTTTAGGTCTTCTGATTCCTTTAATTATCCTGATATAATTATATAATTCAGAATGAGACGCTCTTGATGAAAAGTGGAAATTCCTGGTCCCACCTTCAGGATTAAACCCGCAGGCTGCGGCAACAGCCTCT
>DATCJO010000016.1:0-42763 GCA_036562765.1 Tissierellaceae bacterium
ACTTGAGCTTTTTTATACCCAACTGTATTGACATTTGCAATATTGTTACCGATTACATCCATTTTGGTTTGATGTATCCTCAAGCCAGAAACAGCTGAGTACATTGATCTCATCATAAGACATACCTCCTTTATTATTGGAGCAGCATAGACTCTCTGTCGATCAAGTCTATATAGCCTCCTAAGAAGGTCCAGCTATATTATCACTGCTCCATCAATATTTGTAAAAACATTTTCTTTTAATTGTTCTTTATTAATTGTAGTTACTATTACCCTATTGTTGACATTCACTATAAAAGCTTTGTCGTCCATTATAATTAATGCATCTTTTACTCCTTTGCTCTCAGCCATTTTAAATGCATTTTTCAATTTATTGATTTCCTCCATATCGAGATTCATATTCCTATTACTTAATCTTTCTACTGCGTGTTTGGAAAATTTAATCTCAAAATCCCTGTTTTGTATGTTTTCTAATATTTGCTCGAAATCCTTGTCCCTCTTTTTTAAACTTTTTTCTTTAGAAATCGATATTAGCTGATTTTCCAGCCTTTTTATATTTAAATCATTATTTATCTTATTCATACAATCAACTCCAGATTAGCTTTCGGATTCATTTTCAAGTACAACATCCTCAGCTATTTCAGTTTGTTTTAAACTGATTCCCATTCCATAGGCTTCTATTGCTTTTCTAATATTAATTAGCTCCTTCAATAATTCAATATTTGCATCTACTTGATTATTATTCATACCAGTAAGAGCATCTAGTATTTCTTCTGATTTAGCAGTAATTGTAGTATTTAAATTTTGTATTTGTTCCAATGTACTAAACTGTGCTAACTGTACTATGAATTCTCTATCTTCCATTGGGTTTAAAGGGTCTTGGTTTGCTAGTTGAACTGTCAATAATCTTAAAAATGCATTTTTATCTAAATCAGCATTATTAGTTGATCTATTACTGCTACTTGTAGTAGTATTATTTTCGCTAAATTTATAAATATATTGTAAATCAGTATTATTAACTTCCATATTTTCCTCCTTTCTAAGCTAATAAATTCAAAACGCTTTCGCCATAAATGTTTACTTTTTTATCATCTTCAGCTAGATTTTCATCATAAATTAAAGATGCTTTTTGGTTAGTTCCCTTTATAGCGATTTTTCCATTATTTCTATTAAATCTATTAAAGTTAAAATAATTTAAATTATGTTTGTCCATATTTCCATCATTTTTTACAAATACTTCAAAGGTTTTAATCTCTAGTCCAGTATTCTTTATTTCTTCTTTTAGTTGAATTAAATTCCCTTCAATTATTTCCTTAGTCTTATGATTATCAACAACAATTTTTGCTGTTACTACTCCTTTTTCTACTTCAATTTTCATTACCATCTCTCCTAGTACATCGGGTTTTAGCTTTATTTTTACTTCATTTTTTGGATTTTGAAAATCAAATTTTACCTTTTCAACTATTTGATTAATTATGTCTTTTTTATCTATTGCTTCAGATTTGTCTAACATGTCTAATTCATCTACTGCAATAGAAATTTCATTTTTATTTGATAAAACAAATTGTGTATTCAATTCAACTTCATTTTCATTTGTTGGAACATCATTTTTTTCTTCTTTTATCAGTTCTTTATCTAAATTAATTTGTTGATTTTGTTCTGAATGTTGCATATCTAAATTTTCTTTATCTTGATGTATATAATTCTCATTGAATTTAATTTTATCAAGTTCAATTGAATCTTTTGATATTAATTCTTCTAAATCATTTACCTTATTTTTTGAATCATCACTATTAATTACAGCATCTTTTTTAATTATATTACTCTCTTCAATTGCAGCAAAATCATTTACAATTGATTCTACATTTTTTGTAGAATGTTCAGATTTATTACTTTGATTTTGAAGTGTAATATTTTCTATGTTTTCTTCCAGTTTTTCATTATTCTCTAGGAATGACATTTCTAGAAGGTGTTTTTCATTTTCTAACTTATTTTCTACTGATTCTATTATTTGATTTTCATTATTTTCTTCAATGATTTCTGGCATATTATTTTCAGCTATTTCTATGTTGTTGGGCATTAAATTTAAGAAATTCGTGAAATTCATTGGAATGTTTACATTCTCTTCTGATACATCCGTTTCTTTATTTTCTTTATCTATTTCTTCAATGTTTTTTACTTCTTTTTTGCTAGATTTATTATTCACAATTTTTTTGTTAATGGCTTCTGAATCGTCATTTACTTTTTTACTTTCTTCAAATGTTTTTAACGTAGATAGAAAATCCTTTTCTGAAGATTTGCTACCTTTATTGTCAACAGCTGTTTTAGAAGTTGATGAATTTACTTGAATATTTAAATCCATCAGTACTGTCCTCATTAGTTCACCTCCTTTCCTAATTTTTTTATTTAATTTCTAGGACTTGCTAGAAGTCTAGTTAATTCAGATGCTGCTTCAGGTTCCATTAGTTCTAATATTTTTGATTGGTTCTGCTTTTTAAGTTTTTCAAATACATCTAATATAATATCCCTATCTGAAATTTGTAATATGTTCTCAGATGCAAGTTCAATTGACGTAACTGATTTTGTGTTGGCAATCATTTTTTCTACAATTTTGGCTACAGCATCAGAGGACATTTTATCATAAATTGTTGCAAGTTCATTTATTTTTTTGTTATACTCATTGAAAAACTTTATTCCCTTACTTATATTTTGAGTTAAATCTGTTTCTAAATTTTGCAATCTTTCATAGCGAATTATATTAGTAAAAAGTTCTTTAACAAAGTTTTGATCTTCTATATTTGATAAAATTTCAGCTGATTTAATTACAGGTAGATTGCTATATATTACAGCTAAATCCTCCATGGAGTATGTATCAGTATTTCCTAATGTTTCTAAAGCAACATTTAAAGGCTTAGTTTCATAAACTTTTGCTATTTCTTCTAAATTTGAAATCTTTTCTGCTTTTTTATTAATAACATCTAAAATATCATTTTTCTTATTTATGTTAAAACTATTTAAAATATAATCTTTCAATTCTGGTTCAATATAATAAAGTATTTCTCCTAAAATATTTGAATCTACTTTTTCTAAAATTTTTATAAATTCCTTGTCGTTGTAATTATGTTCTATTTCATTTTTCGATAATAAAATATCCTGTCTTTCAATTCTTGTGACCTCTGAATTAAGCCTTTCTTCTTCTTCTTTTAAAACTTCATCATATACTGAAAACAATAAGTCTTTCCTTAATTCCATATTCCTAATCTTATTCAGTATTTCTTCTGTCTTAACTGAAGAACTTGAATTCATGCTTTTTATTAAATCTACATAAAGCTTTTCATCATCTTTCTTTAAAATATAGATCTTTTCAGCTGCTGTACTTGAGTCTAAATCCAAATAATAATTTGATAAGTAATTAATCATCTTTTTTCTTTCAACTTCAGTTGGTATATTAGAAAAATATTCTCCTACAGCACCAGGTGCTTTAGATAAAAATTCATTAGCTTTTTTCTTAAAAGTTTGGTTAAAGTTATATAAAATTGATAAGACTCCTAATGGAATAACTATCAAAGCAATAATAAATATTATTAAAATTTTTAACCAACCTTTTTTCTTATCAACTTTTTGAGCATCATTTATATTTGCTGTATCCATAGACTTTTCCCCCTATTGTTGGGTATTTGTTTTGTAAGTTACTATATTGTCTATTAATTTTTCTTCTTGTTTTTTGATTTCATTTAAATACTCTTCATATTGAATTTCTTTAAGCTTTTCAAAGGATTTTCTTTCTTGCATTGCTACTAATAGTTCCTCTTTCGCTTTATTAAATTCTTCCTTTGCATCTTCTACTACCTTTTTTTGGTTTTCTATTTTTTTTGTCAAATCGTTGATATAATTGCAGAATAGCCTATATTCACCAACACTAGCAGTATTTCTTGAATTTTTTTTATTTAGTAAAGATTCCTTATATCTATTATAAGACGATAATTTTTCCACTTCCATATTAAGTTTGTTGCTGCTCTCAGTAAATTCAACTTTTTTTATATCTTCTATTTTTTCCTTATAATTCAACAATTTTTCAAATTTAAAGCTATACCCTGACAATATACACACCTCCAGGGAACTATTGAACCTTTTCTACAATACTTCTCATCATGTTTATAGTTTCATCGAAGCTTGTAGTTTCATCGACACTTTGTTTTAAAAAGGTTTCGATTTCATCAATTAAATCAATTGCAGTATCTATTCTTTTATTTGAACCTCTTTTATATGCTCCAATATTTATTAAATCTTCAGCTTCCCTATATACAGCCATTAGGTCCTTAATTTTATTGGCAATATTTAAATGTTCTTTTGATACGATATTTGGCATGACTCTACTTACACTAGCTAGCACATCAATTGCTGGATAGTGGTTAGAATTAGCAAGTTTCCTTGAAAGAACAATATGCCCATCTAATATCCCTCTTGCAGTATCAGTTACTGGTTCTGTTAAATCATCTCCATCCACTAATACAGTATACAAACCAGTAATTGTTCCTTTGTCGGAAGTTCCTGTTCTTTCAAGAAGCTTTGGCATCATGGCAAAAACGGAAGGAGTAAACCCCCTTGAAACTGGTGGTTCCCCAATTGCTAGTCCAATTTCTCTCTGCGCCATGGCAAACCTAGTTAATGAGTCCATTAGAAGCATTACATCCATTCCCTGATCCCTAAAATATTCTGCTATTGCTGTAGTTACCAATGCACCTTTTACCCGTATTAATGCAGGTTGGTCTGAAGTTGCTACAACAACAACAGATTTCTTTAATCCTTCTTCTGTCAAATCCCTTTCTATAAATTCCCTAACTTCCCTTCCACGTTCGCCTATAAGACCTATTACATTTACATCAGCTGTGCTATTTCTTGAAATCATTCCCATCAATGTACTTTTACCTACACCAGAACCTGAAAAAATACCAATTCTCTGTCCTTTACCGCAAGTAATCAATCCATCTATGGCCCTTACACCAACTGATAATGGCTCATTAATTACTTTCCTTTTTAATGGACTAGGGGGTGAATTTTGGACAGGATAATACTTATCTGTCTTTAACGGGCCTAAGCCATCAATCGGATTTCCCAATCCATCTACTATTCTACCGATTAATCCTTCACCAACATTTACTTTAAGACTTTTACCACTACCAACAACAGTGCTTCCACTTGCAATACCTTCCATATCTCCTAGTGGCATGAGCAATATTTTATCATCTTTAAAACCAACAACTTCAGATAAAACTGGAATATTGCTCTTATGCGGATAAATGTAACACAATTCTCCTATAGTTGCCATGGGTCCATTTGATTCAATAGTAAGGCCTGTGACCTTTGTTATTTTCCCAGTATATTTTATAAACCTTTTTTCACTAACAGCATAAATATATTTCTTTAGATCTATTGTCTCAGTCATCTGTCATCACTCATTTTTTAATATCGTAGTTAATAATTCTTTTACTTCTTTTAATTGATTATGTATACTAACGTCTATATTCCCCTTAGAAGTTTCTAAAATACAATCCCCTTTTTTAAACGATACATCATACTTTATTTCCAATTCCGAAATTAGGCTAGATTTTGCCAGTATCTCATCTTTTGCATTTTTTAATATTTCATAGTCTTCTTTAGAGCAAATAATTGTCAACTTATCAGTTAAATCAAGGTTCTTTATTCCATTTAACACTAATGAAACAATTAAATCTTTATCTTCCGCAATTTTTTTGTTAATAACCTTTTCATAAATGGTTATTACCAGTTCTATAATATCTTCTTCTAGCTCTTTTAATAAAGATTTCCTTTTTTGTATATATTCGTTTTTAATTTGCAATGATTCTTTAATTAATTTTTGGGATTCTTCTTTTCCTTCGTTATATCCTCTATCATATCCTTCTTTATAACCAATGTCATAACCTTCTTTATATCCTTCTTCTTTTGATTTAGCAAAAATTTCTTTAGAATGAATATATGCAGAATGCAATTTTTCTTCATATTTTGCTTCAGCATTTTCAATAATTTTTTCGGATTCTTCTTTTGCCTTTTTTATGATGGATTCATATTCGTTTTGGGCCTTCTTTAAGATATCTTCTATTATTCTTTTTGTTGCTTCTTCATCCAAAGATATTTTCTCCTTAACATAATCCTTTGCAGAAATTTCAATTATTCTAGATGATTTGATAATATTAGACAATTACTTCATCTCCTCCTCTAGGAGTGATAATTTCACCATCTTCCTCTAATTTTCTAATAACATTTACTATATTTTGTTGAGCATCTTCTATGTCTCTAATTCTAACAGGACCCATAAATTCTATGTCTTCTTTTATCATTTCTGCTAGACGTTTAGACATATTGGAGAAAATAACTTGTTTAACCTCTTCACTTGCTCCTTTAAGAGCAATAGCCCATTGTGAATTATCAACTTCTCTGATAATTCTTTGAATACTTCTGTTATCAAGCGTAACAATATCTTCAAATACAAACATTCTCTTTCTAATTTCTTCACTTAATTCAGCATCCTTAGCATCTAGCTCTTCCATAATATGTTTTTCTGTGCCTCTATCAACTGCATTTAATATATCTACAGCAGTTTGTATTCCGCCTGTTGTAGTATAATCTTGAACTAAAATGTTTGAGAACTTACTTTCCAAAACAGCTTCTACTTCTCTTATAACTTCAGGTGATGTTCTATCCATAATAGCAATCCTTCTAATTACATCTGATTGCTTTTCTAAGGGTAAACTTGAAAGGACTTGTCCAGCTTGAGCTGGTGTTAAATACGATAATATTAATGCAATAGTCTGTGGATGTTCATTTTGTATATAATTTAACAACTGACCAGGATCAGCTTTTCTAATAAATTCAAATGGCCTAACATGAAGAGAAGAAGTTAATTTGCTTATTATTTCTTTTGCCTTTTCAGAGCCTAAGGCTCTTTCTAGAACTTCTTTAGCATAATTAATTCCACCTTCAGATATATATTCCTGAGCTAGACATAACTGATAAAATTCTTCAATTATTGTCCTTTTTTCTTCTGGCGAAACCATTCTCATATTGGCAATTTGTAATGTTAATTCTTCAATTTCTTCTTCATTGAGATGTTTAAAAATTTCAGCAGATTTTTGCGGTCCTAAAGCAATAAGTAAAATGGCTGCTTTTTCTTTTCCTGTCCACTTTTTTTGCATATTAATCTCTCCTATTCATTTAGCCAGTTTTTAAGGAGTTGAGCTACTAATTCAGGCTTACGTTCTACAAGTTTATCTATCTGAGCCTTCATCTTAGATTCTTCAACTTCAAAATCTAAATCTGCAACTTCTGTTTCAATTGCACCTTTTTCTTCCATTAATTTTTGTAATTCTTCTTCAGCTGTAAGTTTAGCCTTTCTTCTTCTTAAATATATAACTAAAATAATAATTCCAGCTATTAATAATGATAATATAATTCCAATAATACCCCAGTTTATAGCTGTTTCATCTTCAGGCATAAATTCAACAGTTTTTCCATTATTAAATTTCACAGCTTTCACTTGTACATTTTTAGTATCTAATCCAGTTGCTGCATAAATTAAATCTTCAAATTCCTTCTCTTCTTCAGGAGTCATTTCTCCATTTACTAGTGCATCGCTATTTATAAGCACAGCCACTGTAACACTTTCTATTTGACCTGGAAATTTGCTAATTTCCCTGTTAATTTCATTTAGTTCATTATTAATAATTCTGCTTATCTTATCGTAGCGACTAGTTGAATCCACAATGTTTTGATAATCTTCTATATTTGATTCAGTACCAGGAACACCACCAGTGGCTCCTCCTACCATATGCTCTTCAACTTCTTCTATAGATCGTATTAATCCTTCTTCATTACCTTCAATTGGTGGAGAAAACTCAACTATGGTAGTTTTCTCACTATCCATACTAATCTTTACACTTGACCTTACATCAACATTTCCATAACCAACGATATTTTCTAAAAAACTCTTAATTCCTTCATTGATTCTAGTTTCTAGGCTTTGTTTTACTAAATATAAATCCTGATTAATTATCGAATCATCATTGTCTTCTCCTAATAATCTTCCTTCTTCATCTATTACTTGAACATCATCAGGATTCATATTTATTGAACCAGCTACTAAATTCTTAATTGCTTTAACTTTGTCATTTGTAATTTTTACATCTCCAGATTTAACGATAAATACTGAAGCTGTAGTTTTATTATTTTCATCATTTAATACGAAGTTTGTTGAATCTTTTTCATCTATGAATACCTGTGCGCTTTTTATTCCGTCTATTTCTGAAATTACTGAAGCTAATTCACTTTCTTTAGCTTTTTTTAATCTTTGTTTCTTGTCGAAATCAGTCATTGTCCAGCTTATATCATTAAAAGCATCTTCATATGTATAACCTTCTTTGGGCAATCCATAAGTAGCTAATTCTATTTTTACTTTGTTTTTTATTTCAGCTGGTACTAATATGCTTTTCTGATCATTACTAATCTTCCATTTAACTCCCAATTCATCAAGTTTTGATGTTATTTCTCCCATATCTTTTAAACTCAAATTGCTATAAAGAACTTCATATTTTGTTCTTGTTAAAGAAATTATAAGTGCAGTAATGATAAGAATCGAAAATACACTTGTAACAATAATGCCTATTTTTTTCTTCTTCTCCAATGACTTCCAATATTCAGTTATTTTTGCGATATATTTATTAATTGTTTCCTGCACTATTACACCTCTTCTCTATCCGCATCTAAATTTGCATTCTCATAATTTCTTTATAAGCTTCCAAAATTTTATTCCTAATGCTTAGAGTAATTTGTAATGCTACATATGCCTTTTCGCTTGCAATACTTACATCATGCAGGTTGTCCACTTCTCCAGTAACTAATAATTTATTGTATTCATCACTTTGTAACTGCATTTGATTAACCTTATCTAAAGCATTCTTCAAAACTTCTGTAAAACTTATATTGTCGTTTTTATCGTTTGTATTATTTATCTGTGATTCGAGATTTAAAAGCCTATTATATTCGTATATTTTGTTTATATTCAACTAATTATCCCCCTTTCTATTTCCCAATTTCTAAAGCTTTCATTAACATTGCCTTAGATGTATTCATAGCAGTTATATTGGCATCATAGGCTCTTTGTGCACTAATCAAATCTACCATTTCCTTCATTATGTCGACATTAGGCATTTTAACATAACCATTTTCATCTGCGTCTGGATGCCCTGGTTCATAAACTAGCTTAAATGGAGACTCGTCTTCAACAATTTTACTTATTCTAACTCCTTTTCCGTTAAACCCATTTAGATGCTTTTCTAGATATGCACTAAAGGAATTTGCTTTATTTTCTTGGAATACAACCATTTGTCTTCGATACGGGGTTCCACCTGTTGTTCTTGTGGTATTTGCATTTGCCATGTTTTTCGCTATAATATCAATTCTAGTTTTCTCTGCTGTTAAAGCAGATGCTGATATATCAATAGAATTAAAAATACCCATTAATACTTACTCCCTTCTGTTATGACATTTTTAATCTTTTCAAATTCTCTTGTTATTTGATTTATTACTGCATTGTACATAATTTGATTCTTTGCAAGTTCTGCAGCTTCTGTATCAATATTTACATTGTTACCATCAGATCTATAGGAAAGGGACTTGTCCTCAATAATTTTAGGTTGAAAACTGCTTTTCCTTCTACTTATATGATTTTCATGAGTAGTCTTAAGAGTGATTTTCTTATTTTCGATTGCATCTCTAAGTTGGTCTTCAAAAACAACAACTTTGCGCTTATAATTTGGAGTATTGACATTTGCCATGTTGTGAGAAATTATAGTGTTCCTTAAAGATAAACCATCTAATGCCTTTTTATAAAAATCTACATTTTTAAACATTTCGACCATAATAGCCACCTCATAAATTTTTTATATTAATACAAAAATTATCATAATTTAACAAAAATTTCTAAATTTATTGAAAAAAATTTACAAGTTTCAACATAAAATATTTTATCTAATGAAGTAAAAAATTGGAAGTAGATATTTTGACATTATTTTATAATCACACCAAAGTCCTATAAAACAAAAGAATAGTTATATAACTATTCTTTTGCCTTTAACAATTCTTCTTTTAACTTGTCATTTAAAATCTTAATGTGAGTACCTTTCATACCCAAGGATCTAGTTTCGATCACACCAGCACTTTCAAATTTTCTCAATGCATTTACAATTACAGAACGAGTAATACCCACTCTATCAGCTATTTTGCTAGCTACCAATAATCCTTCATTTCCATCTAGTTCTCTAAATATATGTTCCATAGCTTCCAATTCAGAATATGATAGCGTACCAATTGCCATTTGAACAATTGACTTTTTCCTAGCTTCTTCCTCAATTTCTTCGGATTTTGCTTTTAATATTTCCATACCAACAATAGTTGCACTATATTCCGCTAAAACTAAATCTTCTTCTGTAAATTCCTTACCAAAACGAGCCAATACCAATGTACCTAATCTTTTTCCACCACTACTAATAGGAATAATAGTTGAAATCTTATCAGGATAATCACATTTAGAAACTTGGTCAAATACACACTCTGTAACTTCTTTGATGTTTTCTTTAGTTTCGTTGTATTTCAATAATTCATCGTTATATTTTTTAGGAAATCTCTTTTCTTTAACTATTTCGGATTGAACAATATCACATTGGAATCCTTCAGATAGTTCATATCCCAATACTTTACCATTTGTATTAGCAATGTAGACATTTGCATCCAACATACGGCTTAGAATCTTACTTAATTCGGCAAAGGATACTGGCTTTGAACCATAACTTTGTAGAGTCTTGTTTAATCTTCTTGTTTTTTGTAATAGGCTTTCCATTCATAATTCCTCCTTATGTTATTATATCTAATTTTTCTACTGTTTTCACACCTTTTTATTATTAATTTTACTACATTTATCTACAAATGTACAGAATATTTTAATTTTTTATATTTTTTCGATTTGTGAATAACCACATTCAGGATTTGTACATTGTATATGGTTTTCCTTCTTGCCCTTCTTTAAAACCATTAAACTTCCACATTTGGGGCATTTTTCTTCCACTGGTTCATTCCATAAAACAAAATCGCAATTTGGATAATTACTGCATCCGTAAAATACCCTACCAGTTTTGGATTTTCTTTTTACTAAGTTTCCTACATCACATTTAGGGCATTTAATTGTAGTTTCATCAGTTAATGGTTTTGTATTTTTACATTCTGGATATCCTGGACATGCCAAGAATTTTCCGTATTTGCCATGTTTAATCACCATGTTCCTTCCACACTTATCACAAATTACATCTGTGACTTCATCCTCTATAACTATTTTTTCAATTTCTTCTTCTGCTTTTTTCAATATTACAGAAAAATTATCATAGAATCTTTTAACAACATCTACCCAAGACAATTGTCCTTCAGCAATTTCATCTAGTTCTTCTTCAAGTTGTGCAGTGAATTTTTCATTGATAATATCTTTAAAATATTCTGTTAGTAGAGCATTAACTAAAATGCCTAATTCAGTAGGTTTAAAGTACCTTTTTTCAAGGGTAACATAATTCCTTGACAATATAGTTGTAATTGTTGGAGCATAGGTACTTGGCCTACCTATTCCTAACTCTTCTAAAGTCTTAATTAATGTAGCCTCAGTATATCTAGATGGAGGTTGAGTAAAGTGTTGATTGGGAGTTATTGCTTTTAAATTCAATTTATCGTTTACATTAAGATTTGGCATTTTATCATCTTTTTCATCTTCGTCTTCTGCATTATATAGTTTTAAAAAACCATCAAATATTAATTTTGACCCTGAAGCTTTAAAAATTATATCATTGTTTCTGATGTTTACAGATAAAGTATCATAAACTGCTTGAGTCATCTGCGAACTTAAAAATCTGTTCCAAATCAATTTATAAAGTTTATATTGGTCTGTAGTTAGGGAATCCTTAATTAAATCTGGTTCTCTAAAAACATTTGTTGGCCTAATTCCTTCATGGGCATCTTGGGCATCTTTCCTTGATTTATTTAGATATAAATTCCCACCAATAAAATACTTATCTCCAAATTTCTCAGTGATATATTTACCTGCATTTTTGATGGCTTCAGGAGAAACCCTTGTGGAATCAGTTCTAATATAAGTTATCAACCCAACAGACCCTTCTCCTTTTACATCTATTCCTTCATATAATTGCTGAGCTATCATCATTGTTTTCTTTGTACTAAAACCTAGCTTTTTTGATGCCTCTTGTTGTAATGTGCTTGTTGTAAATGGAGGATATGGATTTCTCCTTTTTGTACCTTTTTTTACACTTTCTACATAATAACCTTTTTCATCTAAACTATTTAAAATTCTGTCAACATCATCTTTATTTTTTAACTCGACTTTCATTTCCTTTCCATCTATATATTTACCAAAGAAGTTTGCAGCAAAAATTTCCTTATCTTTTACAAATTCTGCTTTTATTGTCCAATATTCTTCTGGTTTAAATTTATTTATCTCTTCTTCTCTATCGCAGATTAATTTGACTGCAACAGATTGTACTCTTCCTGCACTCAACCCTTTTCTTATTTTTTTCCATAATAAAGGGCTTATTTTATATCCAACTAATCTATCTAGTATTCTTCTAGCTTGTTGAGCATCCACAAGGTTTTGATCTATTGCTCTTGGCTTTTTAATTGCATTAAGAACAGCCTCTTTTGTAATTTCTCTAAATTCAACCCTTACTTTTTCATTGCTATCTATTCCTAAAACAGTTGCTAGATGCCATGAAATTGCCTCTCCTTCTCTGTCTGGGTCTGTTGCAAGATAAATATTTTTTGATTTTTGAGCTTCTTTTTTTAACTCTTGAATGAGTTGGCCTTTTCCTCTTATGGTGATGTAATAAGGCTTAAAGTTATTTTCTATTTCTATACCAAGGCTACTCTTAGGCAGATCCCTAATATGCCCTATAGTAGCTGTAACTTTATAATTATTGCCTAAAAATTTTCCTATTGTCTTAGCTTTAGCTGGAGATTCAACTATTACTAGATTTTTTTGCAATACACACACCTCCACCTTTATTAACAGATACTATACAACTTTCCAGGTAACTCAGAAATAAACCCTTTTAATTCTAATATTGTAAGGATACTGTTCACAGTTGAGATATCCAAACCTGTTTTATAAGCTATAATATCTATGTATAAAGGGCCTTCCTTTAATAAATCTATTACCTTTCTTTCTGTTTCACTTAAACTTGAATAATCAATATTATTAACATTTTTCATTTGATTTTTTTCTACTAGGCAAGGAAATTCTTCAATAATATCTTCAATATCTAATAGTAGTTTTGCACCATCTTTTATTAGTTTATTAGTTCCCCTACTAAATATGCTATTTATATTACCAGGCAGTGCAAAAACTTCCTTGCCCTGTTCAAGTGCATGATTGGCTGTAATTAATGAACCAGATTTTTCTTGGGCTTCTATTACTACAACACCCATAGATAGGCCACTAATAATTCTATTTCTTTGAGGGAAATTATATGGCAATGGAGGCGTTCCCAATGGGAATTCTGAAATTATTGCACCTTTTTCTGATATCTCATCATATAAATATTTATTTTTTTGAGGATATATAATATCAATACCGCAGCCAAGAACTCCAATTGTTCTTCCGCCTTCATTTAAAGCAGTTCTATGTGCAATAGTATCAATGCCTATTGCAAGCCCACTAACTATGGTTACACCCAATTCTGCCAATTCCTTAGTGAACTTCTCACAAGCCCATTTTCCATAGCTTGTTGACTTTCTTGAACCAACAACTGCAATGGCAAGCTCATCTTCTTTTAGAATTTGACCTTTTATATATAATACATAAGGACTATCATATATATTTTTCAAGCTTTTTGGATAGCTCTCATCCAGCAGGGTAATTGTATTTATATTATTCTTTTCCAACTTATAAATTAAGTTTTCAATTTTATCTTCATTCTTATTTTTTATTATTTTTTCTTTAACATCATCTGATAAACCATCTATATTATAAATTTCATTTTTTCCAGCTTCCCAAAAATCAGTTAACGTATCAAATCTAGATAGTATATTTTTTATTTGATTATTAGTCAAACCCAAATCATTTAACCAAATTAAAATCTCTCTATCAGATATCTTCATGAGTTACCTCCAATATCTATCTAAAGTCCTGTATCTGATAGCTTCCAGTATGTGTCTTTCTTGGATTAATTCTTCACCATCTAAATCTGCTATTGTTCTGCTAACTTTTAATATTCTATTGTAAGTTCTTGCACTAAATTTATATTTGTTGTATGACATATTCAAGATTTTTTCAGCTTCTTTAGTTAACTTACAATATTTTTTTATATCCCTGTTTGACATTTGTGAATTAGAATAAATATTTCCACCTTTAAATCTTTTAAGTTGTATTTCTCTTGCTTTATTAACTCGTTCCCTAATTAAAGCAGATTTTTCTTCTTCATCTTTGCTGGCTAGGTCATTGTAATCTACAGGCTGAACCTCAATATGTATATCTATCCTATCTAATAATGGTTGACTAATTTTCCCTAAGTACCTTTCTATGCTACTTTGAGAGCATGTACACTGATGATATGGATTACCATAATATCCACAAGGGCATGGATTCATGCTAGCAACTAACATGAATTTGGCAGGATATGTAATAGTTCCATTAGCTCTAGATATTGTCACCATTCCATCTTCTAATGGTTGTCTCAAAACCTCTAGTACAGATTTTGGAAATTCTGGTAGCTCATCTAAAAATAAAACTCCATTATGTGCCAAAGAAACTTCACCAGGTTTAGGAATCTTTCCTCCACCAATAAGTGAAACTTGAGAAGCAGTATGATGAGGTGACCTAAAAGGTCTTTCTTCAATTAATGAATTTGTATTTAGTAAACCAGCAACACTATAGATTTTTGTAATTTCAATGGCTTCATCAAAAGTTAACTTTGGCAATATGGTTGGTAATCTCCTAGCAGCCATTGTTTTCCCTGCTCCTGGTGGGCCAATTATAAGGATATTATGAGAACCTGCAGCAGCAACTTCTAATGCTCTTTTTAAACTCTTCTGACCTTTTATATCTGAAAAATCTATATCATATTCATTTTTATTTTCATATAAATGATGCCCTGAGCTAACATAAGGTTCAATGCTTAATACTCCATTAAGATAATCCACTACCTCTCTTAAAGTTTTTACAGGAATAACTTCAATATCCTTAATTACACTGCATTCTTCTCTATTTTTAAAAGGAACAATACACTTTCTTATTCCAGCTTCCCGCATCGATATAATCATAGGGAGGGCACCATCAATTGGATTTATTTTGCCATCTAATGAAAGTTCCCCAATAAAAGCAATTTCATTTAAATTATCATTTTTTACAATATCAGAAGACTTCAAAATCCCTATTGCTATGGCCAAGTCCATTTGAGAGCCTTCTTTTTTAAGATTAGCTGGAGCTAAGTTTATTGTAATTCTATTTAATGGAAATTCATAGCCACTGTTTTTTATTGCAGTTCTTACTCTTTCTTTTGATTCTTTTATAGATGTATCGGGAAGTCCCACTATATTAAAAACTGGCAATCCTTTAGATAAATCAGTTTCTACCTCCACTATATTTCCATTAAGTCCATGGAGCACGCATGTTTTTATATTTGAATACATACTTACCCCCTTCTTAAATCCCTATTCCCTGGGTAATAGTGAAAAAATGCTATTTTACAGCTTCAATCAACAAAATGCATTTTCTATATGATTAATTTTAATATTTTCTGTCAAATAAATTTCGATTATGTCATATCTGACTTGATAATTATGATAATTATTTTCTTTTATAAAATAATAAGAAGTTTTTATTATCTTATCTCGCTTCTTTTTATTTACTGCTTCATATGGATATCCAAAATTTATACTAGTTCTTGACTTAACTTCTATAAAAACTAAAACATCATCTTTTAAAGCTATAATGTCTATTTCTCCTTGTTTATTTCTGTAATTCATCTCTAATATCTTATATCCATTAGTTTGAAGATAATTCTTAGCTATTAATTCACCTTTAATCCCTTTTTCTATATTACTGGCCATTTTATCTGCCCCTCTGTCTGTCCAATTCATAAACATAGAAAATAATTTCAGCTAAGACCTCATACAGTTCTTCAGGAATTTCTTCGTAAATATGCAAATCAATTAAGCTATTTACAAGCTCATCATCTTGATAAATATAAATATCTTCTTCAATAGCCTTTTCAATTATCTTCTCAGCTATTTTTCCTTTTCCCTTAGCTACAACAACTGGAGCGTTATCTCCAGGCTTGTACCTTAATGCAACAGCTTTTTTAATCTCTTTTTCTTTATTACTTTTACTAATTTTCATAAAATCACACTTTCAAATCTAAAATATATGAAGAAATTGATTTGTGATTTTGTGTATCTAATATAGAAATTTTATTTTCTGTAATATATTCAATGTCTCTTATTTTAAAGCCTAAAGCTAGTATTTTATCAATTAATCTGCTTTCATTTAATTTAAAGAAATCATAATCTTCTTTATTGATGCTCATTTTAATACTCAAAGTTACATCTTCTAAAACACATAATATTCTTAAATTTCCTAAGTTTTGCGTATTTAAATTTATAAATATGCTAAGCTTATTAGTAATACTTTTCTTTTTACTCTCTTTTATTAAGGTGATCAATCCATGTAGCTTTTTGTTTATGTCATAATTAATTGGAAAAAACATAAGGAAAATATCATTATTAGCTAACTCCCTTATAAAGCTTAATTTGTTTTCTAATTCTTTAAATTTGAGTTCTTCCTTATTATTCGTTAGCGTTTCTTTGATAATCTTCTTAAGTTCTTCTATATTTTCTTTTTTGGTGGTAATTATTTTAAAATCATCTAATATTTCATTTTTAATATTCTTTTCATTAGATTTATCTTCGATCTTTAAAACATTATCATATTTAGCTAATTTAAATATTTCTTGTATATCCTCAAAAAATTTTTCTGGATTTTCATCTAGTTCTTTTATAAATTTCAAATTCCTCAGAGTTGGTTCTATATTATTTCTAATAAGATAACTTGTAATCTTTATAAAATTTTCATTATCATCAAATTTAATTTGATTTATAATGTAATCTTTAATACTATTAGAGATAGAATTTTCTATTTCATTATCTAATTTCTCATTAGTTACAAATAGATATCTAATATCTAATTGTCCAATATCTTTATCACTTATATCTAATAAAGTATTATTAGAATTATATGGTAATATAACCTTTATCTCTTCCGAAAGCTTAGAAAAAACATTTAACTTTTCCAGGATTGTAACTGCTTTAATTAATGCATCTCTGTTGATTGGAAAATTATATGACATTAAATTTTCAACAAGTTTTAATGTCGCTTCATTCTTTTCTATGCCTATTTCAGCTAATAATTTTAATATGGAATTTTCTTTATAATAACTTTGACTTGCTTTTAAATCATCTTGTAATGGCTTTAAATATATCTTGTTATCATATACAGATTCCACTAGAAATAAAATTTGTTGATCAGTAGAAATCTGGCTTGTTATGTCTAACATAGCTTCTAATATACCAAACTCAGGTATATTAATTAAAGCTGTATTTTCATTTATTTCTAAAATTTTTCCTTTAAAAATAGATCCTTCTTTAAATAATATTTCTTTTATAAAATTATTTTTGTTACTAAATATTAAATTATTTAAAAGGGTATTGTTTATTTTCAAAAGAATCACCCTTATTTGTTTAAAATGTTTTTTAAAAATGAAATTCTATGTATAGGAGATGGACCTAAAATTTTAATAAGTTCCCTATGTTCCTTTGTAGCATAGCCTTTATGTTTTTGTAAATTGTATCCTGGATATTCTTTATCCCACTTGATACATAACCTATCTCTATATACTTTTGCAACTATAGATGCACAAGCTATTCCAAAACATTTTTCATCGCCTTTAATTATAGCTTCTTGAGGTAAATTAATATCAACTTTTTCTGCATCTATTAATAAAAAATCTGGTATAACCTTATTACCGTCTTTATCTTTTAAATTATTAACAGCTAATTTCATTGCCAATCTAGCACTTTCTTTAATGTTAATTTCATCTATCTTTTTAGAATCAACTCTTCCAATTCCATAGGCAATACAGTTTGAAACAATTTTATCATAAAGCTCTTCTCTTTTTTTAGGAGATAATTTTTTGGAATCCTTTACACCATCTATTATAAGATTCCTGGGCATAATTATTGCACATGCTACAACATCGCCTGCTAAACATCCTCTTCCAACCTCATCTATACAAGCAATATATTCATATCCTAAATTATGAATTTTCTCTTCTATTTCAAACATATTAAAACTCCTATTCTTCTGGATATTCCAAAGTAATTCTCCCAATGATACCTTTTCTAAACTCGTCTAAAATTATACTACTTGTTTTTGTATAATCTATTTCTCCACCTTTTATCAATGCTCCTCTTTTTTTTCCTATTTCTTCCATTATTTCTAAAGGTGATTTATTTTCTATGTCAATATTATATCGACTATTTAAAAGATTAGGAAAATCTTTTACAAGAATTTCAACTAGCTTCAATGCTAAGGTCTCTATATCTAATATTTCATCTTTAATCGCACCCGTAAAAGCAAGATGTAGCCCTACTTTTTTATCTTCAAATTTTGGCCATAAAATCCCTGGAGTATCTAATAGATCTAAGTTAAATTTAGTTTTTATCCATTGATTAGACTTGGTTATCCCTGGCTTATCACCAGTTTTGGCACTTTTTTTCCTTGCCAATGTATTTATTAAAGTTGATTTGCCAACATTTGGTATCCCAAGTATCATTATCCGAATTGGTCTATTAATAATTCCCCTTTTTTCAAATTTTTCTTTTTTTTCAACATACAGTGCTTTTGTAATACTAACTAACCTATCTATGCCTTTTCCCGTTAAAGCATCTATACAAACTGCATTAAGATTCTTTTTTTGAAAAAAATTTTCCCAAATCCTGTTTCCTTCTTCACTTGCTAAGTCAGATTTATTCATTATTATGACTCTTGGCTTATTCCCTAAAATATCATCAATTACAGGATTTCTACTGCTTATGGGTATTCTTGCATCTATTAATTCATACACAATATCGACCAGTGAAAGATTTTTTGCAATTGATTCTCTGGTCTTTTTCATGTGGCCTGGATACCAATTTATGTTCATAATTTCACCTACTTAAATAAAATTGGGACTAAAAAGTCCCAATATATTAATAATCTCTCTTTTCCTTAACTTTAGCAGATTTACCAAGCTTTTCTCTTAAATAGAATAACTTAGCTCTTCTAACTCTACCTTTTCTAGTAACAACTATCTTATCAATTCTTGGAGAATGCAATGGGAAAGTTCTTTCAACTCCAACGCCATAAGATATTCTTCTTACTGTAAAGGTTTTTCTTGCACCACTTCCTTGAATTTTAATTACAATACCTTCAAAAACTTGAATTCTTTCTCTGTTACCTTCAACAACTTTATAATGAACTTGAACTGTATCACCAACATTAAATTCAGGCAAATCTTTCTTAAGTTGTTCTTCTTCTATTAATTTAATCAAATCCATTTCTATAGACCTCCCTTCTCCACAGATGTTCTTGCATAATGCAGAGGACCATCCTTAATAACATACGTTTAGTATTATAGCACATGAAAATTTTAATTACAACTTACTTTTTTGCAGACATTGAAGCTTTTAGTGAAGATATTATTTCTTTTTCTTCTTTTGTTAATTCCTTCTTTTCAAGTAAATCTGGTCGTTTTAAAAGTGTAGCTTTTAAAGATTCAACTTTTCTCCAAGCTTCAATCCTTTCATGATGTCCAGAAAGCAAAATCTCTGGAACTTCATGACCATTAAAAACTCTTGGCCTTGTATATTGTGGATATTCCAACAACCCATCATAATGGGATTCATTTATATATGATTCATCTGAGGAAAGTACTCCTGGTAATAATCTAGTCACTGCATCGATTATTACCATAGCAGGTATTTCTCCACCAGTCAGTACATAATCCCCAATGGAAATTTCTTCATCTATATAATGCTCAACAATCCTATTATCTATACCTTCGTAATGTCCACACAAAAGAATTAAATGCTCCTCTTTGGAAAGTTCAATGGCTAATTTTTGATTAAATACTCTTCCTTGAGGAGATAAATAAATTACCTTAGAATTAGGCCTTTTGACGCTTTGAATTGCATCATAAATTGGTTCTGGCTTCATAATCATGCCAGAGCCACCGCCAAAGGGATAATCATCTACCCTTTTATGCTTATCTTTAGAAAAGTCTCTGATATTAATACAGTTAAGTTGGATTATACCTTCTTCATAGGCTCTTCCAATTATGCTCCAGTTATACATCACACTAAAGAATTCTGGAAACAAAGTCAAAATATCAATTCTCATTCAATCATTCCTTCAATAGGGTCTATAATGATCTTTTTTTCTCTTATATTAACATCAATAATAAATTCCCTTACAGCAGGAATCAAATATTCTTTTCCATTGTAGTGATCCTTCACCACATAAACATCATTACTGGCCCCTTGTAATACATCAACAAGCTCACCAATTAAATTTAATTTAGTATCATATACTTTACAATGTAATAAATCTGAGATGAAATATGAATTCTCAGGTAATTTAATTCTGTCTTCATCTCTAATGTAAATATAGCTATCTTTAAATGATAATATCTGATTTATATTATCATACCCTTTAAATTTTAGAATTCCAAATCCTTTGTGATATCTAACTGATTCAATTTCAACTTCAATCTTTTTTTCACCAATAAATACAACTTTTAAATCACTAAACCTATGAAGATTATCGGTTAAGGGATATACCTTGACTTCACCCTTAATACCATGTGTGTTTATTATCTTACCAACTACAGTATAATCCATTTTTTCACCTTTTATAAATTTTATTGAATTATTTCTACAACTACTCTCTTATTTTCTTTAATCGCTGCAGCTTTTACTACTGTTCTTATTGCTTTAGCTATTCTTCCTTGTTTTCCAATAACTTTTCCCATATCATCAGGATGAACTTTTAATTCAATAATTACAGATTGAGTTCCTTCAATTTCATTAACTTCAACTTCTTCTGGATATTCAACAAGTGATTTTGCAATAAATTCTACTAATTCTCCCATCTTGTGCACCTCCTAAATCATAATTACTCATTTTTATTTTCATAGATTCCAGTTTGTCTAAACAACCTATCTACAGTATCAGTTGGTTTAGCACCATTTTTTAACCATTTTGCAGCCTTTTCATTATCTATTTTGATTGTTTTAGGCTCTGTTAATGGATTATAATAACCAATTTCTTCAATAAATTTTCCATCTCTAGAAGCCCTAGAATCAGCAACAACTATTCTATAAAAAGGATTCTTCTTTGAACCCATTCTTCTTAATCTAATTTTAACAGCCATCTTTTCACCTCCTGTCATAATATTAATATTTATTTAGAAAAAGGGAAACCAAATCTCCCTCTTTTCTTCATGGCTTTTTCCATATCAGCAAATTTTTTCATCATCTTTCTAGTTTCTTTAAATTGTTTTAATAGTTTATTGACGTCTTGTACAGTAGTTCCACTACCTTGAGCTATTCTTCTTTTTCTACTACTGTCAATAATGTCGGGATTTTCCCTTTCTTTTTTTGTCATCGACTGTATTATAGCTTGAATTTTGACTATTTCTTTTTCACTTACATTCAATCCCTTTAATGCTTTTGAATTGATTCCAGGTATCATGCTAAGTATTTGGTCTAAAGGTCCCATAGATTTCATCTGTTCAAGCTGATCCAAAAAATCATTTAATGTAAATTGCTGAGTCCTTATTTTCTTTTCTAATTCAAGGGCTTTTTTCTCATCTATAGCAGCTTGGGCCTTTTCAATTAAACTTAGCACATCGCCCATCCCTAATATTCTTGATGCCATTCTATCTGGATGGAATGGTTCTAGCTGATCTAATTTTTCTCCCATACCAACATATTTAATAGGTTTTTGTGTAACTGCTCTAATTGATAAGGCAGCTCCACCTCTCGCATCTCCATCTAGCTTAGTAAGAATTACACCAGTAATTCCCAATCGATTATTAAAAGTTTCAGCTACATTAACAGCATCTTGACCTGTCATGGCATCAAGAACTAGTAATACTTCGTGTGGATTAACAGCAGAATGAATATTTTCAATCTCTTCCATTAGTTCTTCATCAATATGAAGCCTACCTGCTGTATCTATGATGATAACATCATTGCCATGTTTCTTGCCATGCTCTATAGCAGCTTTAGCTATGTCAACAGGATTAACCTTGTTTCCCATTGTAAAAACTGGAATTCCAACCTTTTCTCCAACAACCTCAAGCTGCTTGATGGCAGCAGGCCTATATACATCACAAGCTACTAATAATGGCCTTTTATTTTGTTTTTTAAAATTTAATGCTAACTTACCTGATGTTGTTGTCTTACCTGAACCTTGCAAACCACACATTAATATAACAGTAGGGGGGTTAGATGCAAAGTTTATCTTGGCTTCCTTCTCACCCATCAGTTTAGTTAATTCTTCATAAACTATCTTAATAACCTGCTGACCAGGAGTTAGGCTTTCCATTACTTCAGTTCCAACTGCTCTTTCTTTAACTTTATTTATAAAGTCCTTTACTACTTTATAGTTAACATCTGCTTCCAATAAGGCAAGCCTAACTTCTCTCATTGCTGCATCAACATCTTTTTCAGTTAATTTACCTTTCCCTCTTAATTTCCCTAATGCGTTTTGTAATTTTTCAGATAAAGATTCAAAAACCATTAATCAATCACCTCCCTACTGCTAGACAGTATCCTCTTGCTTAATTCTTTTATTTTCAAAGATTTATTATATATATCTACTAAATTTTGCTCTTTTGCTACCTCCATAATTTCTTGTGAAATATCAAGGATTTTCTTAATATTGTTATGACTGCTGTAAAACTTTTTTACCAATCCGAGATTTTTTTCAAAGTTATATAACTTATCCTCAGCTCTTTTTAGAATATCAGAAACGCCTTGTTTTGTAATCCCAAGTTCATCTCCAATTTCAGCTAAAGATAAATCATGATTATAGTACAAATCCACAATCAAATATTGTTTTTCACTAAGTAATTTTCCATAAAAATCAAATAATATACCAATTTCAACAAGTTTTTCGACCATTATATCACCAATAAATATGATATAGACAAAAAATTAAACAGTCAAGTTTTTTGCTTGACTGTTTAATTTTAATATAAATTATTTCTCTTGTCAACACTTTTTAATTTTTTAATCAATAATTGCTTCAACAAAATCTTCAACTATAAATGGTTGCAAATCCTCAATTCCTTCTCCAACTCCAACTAACTTCACTGGTATTTTTAGTTCAGACTGAAGGGCAATAACTACACCACCTTTAGCTGTACCATCAAGTTTTGTTAAAGCAATTCCAGTGATATTTGCAACATCGTTAAATTCTTTAGCTTGAATCATGGCATTTTGTCCTGTTGTAGCATCTAAAACTAATAATACTTCTTTTGTAGCATTGCTAAATTCCTTTTCTGTAACTCTAAATATCTTATTTAATTCATTCATTAAATTAGTCTTATTATGCAGCCTTCCTGCAGTATCACATATTAAAACATCTATTTTTCTAGCTTTTGCAGCTTGAATCCCATCATATATAACTGCAGCAGGATCAGCGCCTTCACTATGAGCTATAACATCAACTCCTGCCCTATGTCCCCATTCTTCCAACTGTTCTATTGCAGCTGCTCTAAAGGTATCTCCAGCAGCAATTAACACTTTTTTACCCTGTCTTCTTAAATTATAAGCTAACTTCCCAATTGTAGTTGTCTTACCAACACCGTTAACTCCTACTACTAAAATTATAGATGGAGAAGGTTCAATATTAAGCTTATAATTCATTTCAGTTTCTGTCATTAATTTTTTAATTTCATCCTTAAGCAATTTTTTCACTTCATTTGGTTCTGAAACTTTTTCCTGTTTGACTCTTTCCCTTAGATTTTCAATTAATGTCATAGTAGTTTTTACGCCAACATCTGCAGTCACTAAAACTTCTTCAAGTTCATCAAATAATGCTTCATCAACCTTTTTGTAGGATTTTAATATATTATCTATTTTACTTGAAATATTGTCTCTTGTTTTAGCAAGACCACTCATTAACTTATCAAAAAAGCTTTGTTTTTTCGGAGTTTTTTCTTCAATACTGACTTCACCATATTCATCTTTTTCAATTTCAGAGTTATTAATTTCTAATTCTTCTTCAAATGTATCTTCCAAATCTTCCACATCTATTTCGTCAATATCCTCGATATTTTCGCGAATTTCACTGTTATCCATATCTACTATATCTTTTTCATCATTTATCACTTCTACTTGTTTTTCTAACTCTTCTTCTATATTTTCTTCAGTAACTTCTTCCTTTTTTATTATGTCTTTATCATCCGTTAATTCTTCCTTTTTCTTATTCAACTTTTTAAACCAATTGAACATTTGCTATCCTCCTAACTTGCAATTTCATCAATTATATCTTTTAATTTTACTGATACTATTTTGGATACTCCATCTTCTTCCATAGCAACACCGTACAAAACATCTGCTATTTCCATCGTTGTCTTTCTGTGGGTTATAATTACAAACTGCATATCCTTATCAAAATTCTTTAAATAGTTAGTATACCTATTAATATTAGCTTCATCCAAAGCTGCATCTATTTCATCTAATATGCAGAATGGAGAAGGTTTTAATTTTAGAATTGCAAATAATAGTGCAACAGCTGTTAAAGACTTTTCTCCCCCAGATAGTAAAGAAAGACTTTGAAGTTTTTTTCCTGGAGGTTGAGCAATAATTTCTATTCCTGACTGCAATATATCATCCTCATTTTCTATTACTAATTCAGCATGTCCACCATTAAAAAGTATCTTAAATATTTCTTTAAAATTCTTATTTATTTCATTGAAGTTAAATAAAAACTGACTCTTCATTTTTTCTTCCATATCCTTAATTACCTTGTTTAAGCTATCTTTTGCTTCAATTAAATCATTTTGTTGTTTCAAGATGAATTCTAACCTAGCTTTTTCATTTTTATATTCTTCCACAGCACCCAAATTCACATTTCCAAGTTCCTTTATTTCATATTTTAGCCTTCTTGTTTCAACAATTGCCTTTTGCATATCTTCCAGTTCTGTTTCGTATTTAAGAGCATCTTCATAATCTAAATCATAGTCTTCTTGAATTTTTTTATGGTAATTATCTAATTGAACTGTGTTTTTAGCCAACTTTATTTCAAATTGATTAATGGACTTTTCAAGATTGTTAATCAATTTATTAAGTTCCAATAACTTATCTTGTTCATTATAAAAATTCTTCATTATTTCATCTCTATTGATGACTAGGTTGTCTAATTCATTCTTGCTAATATTTACTTTACCTTTTAACTCTTCCATAGATTGCATAAGCTCTTTTCTATTAATAACTATTTCTTCAATGCTATTTTTATTATTCACCAATGAATTTTCAATTTCTTGCAACTTATTTAAACTTTCTACTTTGTCACTATAGACTTTTTCCTTATTCTCATTCAACAATGATAATTTATTTTCATATGAATTTAAGTTTATTCTCAAATCAGTGACTTCTTTAGATTTATCTTCTATTTCTTCTTTTCTTTTATTGTAACTAGATGTCAATTCTTTTATTTTCTCTTTATTCAAACTTATTTCCTTTTCTAATTTATCAATGATTTGTGTAAGATTAAAAATTTTATTTTTATACTCTTTTAGTTCATTATTTAAAGTTTCTATTTCACCATCTGATTTTTCAATGGATTTATCTAATCTTTCTATTTCATTATTTGTATTTTCTATAGAATTCTTTACTTCTAACAATTTATATTGATTTTTTTGTATATTCTCTTGTATGTCTGCTATTTCTCTTTTCAATTTATTTAACTTTTCAGTGTAATGTTTTTTTTCATGTTCTAAAGTATATTGATTCTTTCTAATTTCTTCAATTTCCTTTTTTAATCTATCAATTTGACTTCTTCGACTAATGATACTTACAACATTATCTCCAAAGCTTCCACCTGTTATAGAACCACCTGGATTTAAGACTTCTCCTAATAATGTGACTATTTTATATGAATGGTTATATTTTCTAGCAAATTTTATTCCATAGTCTATGTTTTCTATGATTATGGTTCGACCTAATAAATATTTAAAAATATCATCAAATCTTTTATCAAATTCTATTAGTTCATATCCTAAACCATAAATCTTATATTCTTCTTTGTCATCTTTTCTAATTTCTAAAGTGCTTCCTTTTATAACATTTAGAGGTAAACATGTAATTCTTCCTAATTTATTATCTCTTAGATATTCAATTATTCTCTTTGCATCATCTTCAGTTTCAGTAACTACATTTTGTATGCTAGAGCCTAATGAAATTTCAATAGCCTTTTCAAATTTTTCATCAACTTTTAACAAATCTGCGATAATACCTACAATACCTTTACATATGTAAGGATTCTCTTTTTTTAATCTTAACACAGACTTGACACCTTTAAAATAGCCATCATAATCATTTTCCATATTTTCAAGCATTTTAAGATTTGACAATTTACTTTGCAGGTCTATATTGATATTACTAATACTATTATTAATTTTTTCTAGAGAACTATTATATTCTTTTTCTTCATCTTTCAATTTATTAAGTTTTTTGGTTAAGTTGGAAATTTCTAATTTTATATCATTTTCCTTATTAATGTATCCATTAAGATTTTCTATATCAGTTTTCTTTCTAACTTCCATCAATTCTATTTCTTTTTTCAACTGGTCAATTCTTTTTTCAATGTTTTCATTAAATGAAACAATGCTATTTAATTCAGACCTTTTATCTGAACAATCATTATATAATTTAATCATATAATTTTTTTCATCATCTATATTTTTCTCTATTTCCTTAAGTTTTTCTTGATAATCCTTAAGCTCACCACTTTTTTCATTGTATTTTGCAATAATTGCTTCATATTCTTTTTCTGTTTTTGCAATTTCCTTTTGAATTTCCTCAGATTGCTTTTCTAGTTTTTCTATTTTAGTAATAATAAAATCTTTTTCATTATTAAGTCTTTCTAAATCCTTTTTTAAGTATTTCTCTTTTTCATCTAGCAACTTTAACTGATTTTCATAATTTTCTAATTCTCTTGTAAGATACAAATTATTACTTCTAGATTGTTCTATTAATATCTCAAGTTCCTCAATTCTTTCTTTTAGTTCATTAAACTTACTCTCAATTTCTAAACGTTCATTTAATTTTATTTGAAGCTCATTTTCGAGCTTGTTCTTTTCTTCATTTATTTCCTTTATTTGATTTTCAATTTCTTTTATATTCTTTAAAAATATATTTATTTCCAACTTTTTAAGCCTATTATATAATTCATTAAAAATACTTGCCTTTTTAGCTTCAACTTCTAAATTTCTTAATCTATTAGTAAGTTCAAAAATAATGTCCTTAATTCTTAATAAATTTGCCTCTGTTTTTTCTAACTTTCTTTCAGCTTCTTCTTTTTTTGTCTTGTACTTTACAATACCAGCAGCTTCTTCAAATATATGCCTTCTATCCTCTGGTTTATTGCTAAGTATCTCATCTATCCTTCCTTGACCTATGATAGAATATCCATCTTTTCCAATTCCGGTATCCATAAATAGTTCTCTTATGTCTTTAAGCCTACATTCATTTTTATTTATATAGTATTCTGATTCGCCAGACCTGAACATCCGTCTAGTTATTTCAATCTCTGTATATTCCAATGGTATTTTCCCATCTTTATTATCAAAAACTATAGTAACTTCTGTGAATCCAAGGGGTTTTCTTTTACTTGTTCCTGAAAATATCACATCTTCCATTTTATTTCCTCGAAGGTTTTTAACACTTTGTTCTCCTAGAACCCATCTTATCGCATCAGCAATATTGCTTTTACCACTGCCATTAGGCCCTACTATAGCTGTTATACCATCCATTATCTCTATTGTTGTTTTATCTGCAAAAGATTTAAAACCCTGTATCTCAACTTTTTTTAGACGCAATGATAACACCTCTTACTCAGAATATTAGGCATTAGTCTATAATTAAATTTTCTACTAGATATGCTCTTATCAAAGATTTTATATCCAATCTATAAGAATCCTCGTCTATTATGATATTTACAACATTAAAATCTAAATCTCTGGAATATATTTTTATCTTTTTAAATCCATGCTTTTTATAGAAATATTCTATATTACATGATTTTTGTCCAGAAATTGCTGATATTTTTTTGTTATTTGCTTCAATTATCAGTATCTTACCTTCAGTGAAAATATTATGATGTTTTAAAAAATACTCAAATAGTAATTTAAAAACATTAGACTCAACTAGTTGTCTAAATGATGGATGAAAAGGTCCAGCAACTACATCTTTACCTAGTTGAATATTATCTGTAGGCTGAAGTCCCATTCTAATTACTTCTATGTTTTCTAAATTAAATAGCATAAGCAACAATGAAGATATTTCTACTGCTTCATCAAGAGAAAGAGGTTTATATTTCCCCATTAAATAAAGCTTTTCTAAAAATGTATCTTTTATTACAAGCGTAGGATATACTCTAACACATGAAGGTCTTAATTTTATAAACTCTTTGCAAGTATACAAATCTTTATCCAAATCATCTTCTGGTAATCCAATCATCATCTGCAAGCCTAATTTAAATCCATATTCTTTTATTAAATTAGCAGCCTTATAAACATCTTCAGCACTATGTCCTCTTCCACTAACAGATAAAACCCTATTATCTAATGATTGAACTCCTAATTCAATTGTATCTACACTATATTCTTTTAAGTTGTCCAAAATAGTTTTATCTATGGCATCTGGTCTTGTTGATAGCCTTATATTATCTATCTTTCCGCTTTTTTTGTAATTAAATGGCACTTCCAACAATTTTTTTTGGATTCCTAAGTCAATTGCAGTAAAACTCCCACCATAAAAAGCTACTTCTATAAACGAATGTGGTTTAAAAGTAGCAAGATGTTCTTCAATTGTTTTTTCAACATCAGAAGGAGTTACATTAGTTGAAAGGCCAGTAATTCTTTTTTGATTGCAGAATACACAAGCATGAGGGCATCCAAAATGAGGAACAAAAATAGGAATAATATAATGCCTATTCATCTATTTCACCCAAAATCAATAAAGCATCTTTAGCAGCCATTTGCTCAGCTTCTTTTTTGTTTCTGCCAAAACCTGTGCCAACAACTTTATCATTTACTAATACATTAATATAGAAAATCTTATTATGGTCTGGTCCAACTTCCTTCACTACTTTATATTCGATTCTAGTTTTTGCTCTTTTTTGAAGATGTTCTTGCAATTTTGTTTTATAATCTATAAAAAGAACTCCTTTTGATATAGCATACACAAGATCAGCCTCAAAGTTTTCAAGTAATATTCTATTAGTAGTTTCAAAATCGCTGTCCATATACATTGCACCAACTAAAGCTTCACTTGCATCAGCTAAAATTGAATCCCTATCTCTGCCACCTGTAGCTTCTTCTCCTTTTCCCAACAATAAATACTTGCCTAGTTCTATCTTTCTTGCAGCATAAGCCAATGATGATTCGCAGACTACCTTTGCTCTAATCTTGGTTAGTTCACCTTCTGGATAATTGGGATATTTATTATAAAGATATCGACTAACAATAAAATTGATAATTGAATCACCTAAAAATTCTAACCTTTCATTGCTTTCTATGTCTTTTAATCTATGTTCATTTGCATAAGAACTATGGGTTAGAGCTGTTATAAGCAGTTCTATATTTTTAAACCTGTATCTTAAATTTTCCTGTAATGGTTCTAACCAAATAATTTCTTTTGATTCCTTCATATTAAGACCTCCATATTTGTAAAATAATAGGGCTTTTTAGCCCTATTATTTTTTTTATTCGTCTTCTCCTAAAGCATCTTTTATATAATCTACAGCATCACCGACAGTTCTTATATTTTCCAAATCCTCATCATCGATTTCCAATCCAAATTCATCTTCTAAAGCCATTACAAGCTCTACCAAATCTAAGGAATCTGCATTTAATGTATCCCTAAATGAAGTATCTAAAGTTATTTCTTCTTCATCAATATTAAACTGAGTGGCTATTATTTCTCTAACTTTTTCAAAAATCATTCATATTCCTCCTTTTAGCAATATTATTTTTCTATATGAATATTTTCCTGAATAATTTTTATTACATCATTTTCAACAAATTTAACTAATTGCTTTATTCCATTTTTTATTGCGTAGGCATCAGAACTTCCATGGGCTTTAACCACTGGTTTTTTAAGTCCCAACAAAGGGGCTCCACCATATTCCCTATAATCAAATCTATTTTTTATATTTTTAAATTCAGGTTTCAGAATAGCAGCACCAAACTTTGTCTTGAAGTTCTTCATTAATTCTTCTTTTAAAAGAGAGAATATTGAAGTAGCCACTCCCTCTGTTAGTTTTAAAGCAATATTCCCAGCAAAACCATCGGTAACTACTATATCTACAGTCCCAGCTGGAAGATCTCTACCTTCTATATTGCCAATAAAGTTCAACTCTGATTCTTCCAATAAAGCATAAGCTTCTTTTGATAAAGCATTGCCCTTACCCTTTTCAGAACCAATATTCAACAATCCAATTGTTGGACTAGTTTTTCCCATAACTTTTTCCATATATATGGAACCCATTAATGCAAATTGGTATAAGTACTCAGGTTTGCAGTCAACATTTGCTCCAGCATCAAGCAACAATGAGAAACCTCTTAAAGTTGGATATAATACTGATAATGGAGCCCTGTGTATCCCTTCAATTCTTTTTACAATAAAAATCCCACCAGCCAATATGGCCCCAGTACTACCTGCAGACAAAAACCCATCACCTAAGCCATTAACCAGAGCATTAAAACCAACTACTAAAGATGAATTTTTCTTTCTTCTTATGGCTAAACTTGGATCTTCATCATTAGTTATTATATCATCAGCATTTAGTATTTCAATCCTATCATGTGAATCTTTATAATTTTTTAATTCATTCTTTATTATATCCTCATTACCAACTAATATGATATCAATATTCAACTCGTTTATAGCATCAAGGCTCCCTTTTATCACTTCTGATGGGCCTAAATCTCCGCCCATTGCATCTATTATTATTTTCATAATACCCTCCATGTTCAGAATATACTACTGATATTTAATATATATTAGGGGCTTTTAAAATGCAATAAAAAATTAAAAAAAGATAGTGATATCACTATCTTTTTTGTTTTCTAATGAAAAATCTAATATTATTAATAAATTTCATTAAATTCCTTAATAGAATTTTTCTTGACTATTCTACTGCAATAACTTCTCTGTTTTTGTAATATCCACAAGATGGGCAAACTCTGTGAGGTAACTTAGGTTCATGACATTGTGGACATTCAACAAATGTTGCTTTATTTAGTCTATATGCTGAAGCTCTTCTTTTATCTCTTCTAGCTTTACTTGTTTTTCTTTTTGGAACAGCCATTGCAAACACCTCCTTAATTTTTAGAAAGAAATTCCCTCAATTTTTCTAATCTTGGATCAATATTTTCATGGATACAGTTGCACTGGGTTGTATTTAAATCTGCGCCACAAACTGGGCACAAACCTTTACAGTCTTCCTTGCATAATGTTTTCATTGGTAAAGAAAGAATAACTTGTTTTCTAATATATTCCTTTAGATCTAATGAATTATTTTGATAAAAAATTACTTCGTCAAATCCTTCCTCTTCGGCATCTTCTTCTTTCTTTCCCTCAACAAGTTTTCCAAATAAAGTAGTTTCTACATTTTTTGTAGTTGGTTTTAAACATCTATCACAAATATCATTATACTTATATGATATTTTCAAGTTTATTACCTTGTTTCCATCAACCTTATATATTTCGCCTTTACATTTTACAGGTTCCTCAATTGTTATTCCATCTTTAAGATCCAAGCCTTTTAAACTTACTTCCCCTTCAAAGTACAGTGCCTCATCAGAATTATCAAGAAAACTTGATAAATCAATTTTCATTAATTTCACCTCTAAACTAACAAAGATAATTATATATAAGGAGGCAACTATTTGTCAAGAAAATTATTTTGAAACTAATTCCAATGTATCTCTAGCAATCATTAATTCTTCGTTAGTTGGAATTACGAATATTGCAGCAGAAGTTAAATCGCTATTGATTTGTGCTTCAACACCTATAGCTTTTTTATTAAGTTCTGGATCTATCCTAATATTTAAACATTCTAATCCTTCGCAAATCTTTTCCCTAATATAACTTGAATTTTCTCCAATTCCTGCAGTAAATACTAGGGCATCTATACCACACATTGCTGCAATGTATGCACCTACATATTTCTTTACTCTATTCACAAATACATCTAAAGCCAATTTTGCCCTTTCATTTCCTTGTTCTGCTGCAATTTCCAAATCTCTAAAGTCACTGCTAATACCAGAAATTCCAAGAACTCCTGATTTCTTGTTTAACATTTCATTGACTTCTTCAAATGTCATTCCTTCTTTATCCATAAGGAATGGAATTATGGCTGGGTCAATGTCACCTGACCTAGTTCCCATTGCTAAACCTTCCAAAGGTGTGAATCCCATACTAGTATCTATAGATTTACCTCCTTGAACTGCACATACACTGGCACCATTTCCTAGATGGCATGTAACAATATTTAAGTCTTTTATGTCCTTTCCTAATAATTCTGCAGCCCTTAATGATACATATTTATGAGATGTTCCATGGAAACCATATCTTCTAATTTTATATTTTTCATAATATTCATATGGAATTGGATAAATATAATTATCTGGAGTCATTGTTTGATGGAAGGCTGTATCAAATACTGCTACCATAGGAGTATTAGGCATTAATTCTTTGCAAGCTTCTATACCAGTTATATTTGGTGGATTGTGTAAAGGTGCTAACTCAATACAATCATAAAGTACTTTCATAACCTTATCATCTATAATCACAGATGAAGAGAATGCTTCTCCTCCATGAACTACTCTGTGCCCAACAGCACTTATTTCATCCATAGATGTTATAGCACCATGTTCTTTGTCAACTAATGTTTTCAACACTAATTCCAAAGCTTTTTTATGATTTTCTAATGGTTCTTCAATAACAATTTTATCCTTGCCAGTAGTTTGATGCTTTATTCTAGAGCCTTCCAAGCCTATTCTTTCAACTAAACCTTTACATAATAATTTTTCGCCATTCATATCCAATAGTTGATACTTTAATGACGAGCTTCCACAATTAATTACAAGAATCTTCATACTTCTTCCTCCTATTTCATTTGTTATTTCTATTTTATGATATTATATTTGTGTTAAAAAATCAACATGATATAATTAAAAGAAAACAATCTGTGGAGGTAATCATGACTGTTGTGGGGTTTGTTACTGAATATAATCCATTTCATTTTGGCCATAAATATCATCTTGAGCAATCAATAAAAGAAACTAACGCAGAATACTCAGTTGCCATAATGAGCGGTTCTTTTGTCCAAAGAGGAGAACCTTCTTTAATTGATAAATGGACTAAAGCTAAAATAGCAGTTGATAATGGTGTTGACTTGGTCATTGAATTACCTTTCGTCTTTGCTGTTCAAAGCGCAGAACTATTTGCTTATGGTAGCGTAAAATTGTTAGATAGCTTAAATGTAGTTGATTATATATCATTTGGTAGTGAATTAGGAGAATTAGAGCCTTTGCAAAATATAGCCAACGTACTTGTTAAAGAACCTCCTTTTTTTAAGGAAAGGCTTAAATATCACCTCTCAAATGGCAGTTCCTTTGCTGTAGCAAGAAGCAATGCGATAGTTGATTATTTTAATGCTCATCATACAAATCTACAACATGATTTAATGGAAATACTTAATAATTCAAATAATATACTTGCAATAGAATACCTTAAGTCTTTAAAAAAAATTAACTCAAAGATAAAACCTCTAACAATAAAAAGATCAGGAAGCAACTATAAAGATATAGAAATAGGCCATGGTTTTGCCAGTGCTACTGCTATTAGAACCCTACTCAAAAATAAAGGCTTAGAATCTGTAAAAGATATTGTTCCTAAGGCTACATACTTTTATTTATCTGAATTCTATAATGAACATAGTAGTTTTAACTATATTGAAAACTATAATCAAATTTTAATTTATTTATTAAGAACCATCAATAAAGAAGAATTAAGAAAATATATGGATGTTGAGCAAGGATTAGAAAATAGATTAATAGATTTAAGCCATAAGTATAACGACATTATAGAAATTATAGATAATGCTGTGACAAAGCGATATCCTAGAACTCGTATTCAAAGAATCCTAATACAGCTATTGAATCAGTTAGATAAATTTACCTTTAAAAATCTAATCAATAAATATCCATCATATATAAGGGTATTAGGTGCAAATAAAAAAGGCTTAACGCTTTTAAATAAAATCAAAAAAAATTCTTCATTGCCAATAATAACTAAATTCTCAGATTACAAGTATTTTGATAATGATGGATTAAAAGAAATACTTTTATTTGACAAGAAAGCAACTGATATGTTCTATATCGGACTAAACAGCCCAAAATCAATGTCCAATATGGACTATTTTACATCACCATACATTAATAAATCATAATAAACTTTTTCCTCTCATAATATTATCTATGGGAGGAATAATAATGAACTCAAAAATAAAAAATAATAAATCACTATTAAAAATAATATTTTTGTTAATTATTATTGCACTGTTAACAGGAATTATACTTAATCCAAGCCTTTCTTTAGAGAGTGCAAAAGATGGCATCCTAATTTGGGTTAATGTTTTATTGCCATCATTATTTCCCTTCTTTATAATTTCTGAAATATTAATAAACTTTGGATTTGTTGATTTCGTTGGAAAACTATTAAAACCACTTATGAAACCACTATTCAATGTGCCTGGAGAAGGGGCTTTTCCATTAACCATGTCAATGCTTTCTGGGTATCCAGTTGGTGCAAAATTGACTTCAAGATTACGCGAAGAAAAATTAATTACTAAAGAGGAAGGAAATAGGCTTATATGCTTCTGTAGCACCTCTGGCCCTCTTTTTATGCTCGGTGCAGTTAGTATAGGTATGCTTGGAGATTCAAAACTTGCACCTTTAATAATCATTCCCCATTATGTGTCACTACTACTCATAGGCCTTTTTATTGGTACTTTTACTTTAAAAAGTAATATAGGAAAAAAAGAAGCTAAAATAGAAAACCTTTGGCATGAAATACAAAATTCATATCTACTTTGGATAAAAACAAAAAAACCCATAGGTTCTTTGATCACTAAAAGTGTCAAAGAAAGTATGGATTCCATTCTATTAATTGGTGGAATAGTAATTTTCTATTCTGTGTTAATAGAAATTCTCTTTAATATAAGTTTAGTACATAATTTTATTGTTTATATAAGCAATTTATTTTCTATAGACGTTCAACTTATTAAAGGAATAACAGCTGGATTAATAGAAATGACTACAGGATGTAAAACAATAGCTACAGCTAATGTCGATATACTATATAAAATTATTGCAATTAATTTTATTATAGGCTGGAGTGGAATTTCTATTCATAGTCAAGCCTTAAGTTTTATTAATAATACAGATTTGAATGGAAAACTATACATAATTGCTAAATTTTTTCATGGAATCATATCATCAATTTTAGGGTTTATCATATACTCAATTAAATATAATGGTTATATCCAGCCTACATTTTCTCAAAATATACAAATATATAGTGGTTTCAACTTATTAAACTGGATATCCCTAATCTTAAAATCTGCAAATCTCGTAATTATGTTGAATTTATATATCCTGTTATTATCAGTTTTCATATATCTATTGACAAATCCTTCAAAAAGAAAATCTTAATTGCCTTTTAGTTCTTTTCTGTTATCATTTAATATTTGTATAAGTTTTTTCAAATTTTCTTGAGTTTCTTCAAGAATGCTGTCAGCATATTCTAAAGCTCCTAATCTAATATCTTTAGCATTTGCTTGTGCCTTAGTAATTATTTCCTCAGCCCTTACGTTTGCTAATTTTACAACTTCTTGTTGGTCAATTAATTCTTCAAGTTTCAATTCAGCCTCTTTCAAAATTGTATCCGCATCTTTTTGGGCTTGAGCAAGAATCCTTTGTCTTTCATCTTTAATCCAAGCAGCTTGTTTAATTTCATCTGGCAGCTTTATCCTAATCTCTTTAATTAGTTCTAATACTTCTTCCTTATCAACCATTACTTTGCCTGAAAAAGGTACTGTTGTTCCTGATTCTATTATATCCTCTATTTCATCTAGCAACATTAAAATATCCACCCTAAATACCTCCTTTAAACTTATCTTTAAGTGCTTCTTCAACAACTTTTGGCACTAAACAAGAAAAATTCCCATTTAATTGAGCAATTTCCTTAACAACGCTTGAGCTTAAAAAAGAATATTTAGTATCTGCAACTAGGAAAAAAGTCTCTATTTGAGGATTTAATTTCCTATTTACTATAGCCATTTGCATTTCATATTCAAAATCCGATACTGCCCTTAAACCTCTGACAATATTATAACAGTTTTTCTTAACAACATAATCTGAAAGCAAACCTGAAAAAAAATCTATTTCGACATTTGGCAGGTGTTCTGTGACCCGTTTTAATAAATCTATTCTTTCCTCAACAGTAAATATACTTTTTTTTGATGGATTATTTAAAACTGCTACTACTAAGTGATCGAATTTTCGTGCAGCCCTTTCAATTATGTCTAAATGTCCATTAGTTACTGGATCAAAGCTGCCAGGATAAATTGCATCCATGTTACTCACCTACTTTTCTATAAAATGTTATCGTTGTATTACCATAATTTCTAGAATCAATTTTTTCTAGATTATAAATTTTTTCTTCAGTTTTCAGTTCAGATTCATGTTCTACAATTATCAATCCATCATTAGACAAAATATCTTCATTACTGATACTTTGCAATATTTTACTTATAAACCCATCTTGCCTAAATGGTGGGTCAAGATAGATATAATTAAAGACAATCCCTTGTTTTTTTAAGATTTTTAATGCCTTAAAAAAATCATTTTTAATAACTTTACTCTGTTCTAAAAATTTTGTATGAGCTAAATTTTCATATATTAACTTCACACTATAATTAGAACTGTCTACAAAATAGCAAAATTTTGCTCCTCGACTTAAAAATTCAATTCCTATAGAACCAGTTCCTCCAAAACCATCTAAGACAATGGATTCTTCATCTATGTTCCCAAGTATGTTAAAAACAGATTCTTTAATTCTATCCTCAGTTGGTCTAATATTCATTCCTTTTGGAGATTTTAAACGATGTCCCTTTCTTGTCCCTGATATAACTCTCAAATTTTTCCCTCCATAATATACAATAGTATTTTATCATAAATTATCGATTTTTGAACAGTATTAATTAAATACTATTTCGTTTCCTATATCCTTAAACAGTTGTTGAATCTTTTGTCTAATTTTTTCATATCCAAGCCTTTCTAACTTAGGATCTTTTCGTATAATTTCCATGGCTTCTTTTTGGGCCAATTTCAGTATATCCATATCAGTAAACAAATTTGCAACTTTCAATTCTGGTAATCCATGTTGCCTTGTACCAAAGAACTCACCTGGTCCCCTAAGTTCTAAATCCTTTTCTGATATTAAAAAACCATCTGTTGTACTTTGAATTATCCTCATTCTTTCTCTCGCTACAGGATTGTTACTCTCATTTATTAATATACAATATGATTTATATATCCCTCTTCCAACTCGCCCTCTAAGCTGATGAAGTTGAGCCAACCCAAACCTTTCCGCATTATAAATTACCATTATGTTTGCATTAGGAACATTTACTCCAACTTCTATAACAGTTGTAGATACAAGAATATCAATTCTATGATTTTTAAATTCTTCCATAATTAAATCCTTTTCTTTAGGCTTCATTTTCCCATGAAGAAGCCCAACTCTAAAATTTGGAAATACTTTATCTCTAAAATTTACATACATCTCTTCCGCTGCCTTAATAGACAACGTATCATTTTCTTCTATTAATGGACAAACAATATAAGCTTGTCTTCCCTCTAAAATCTGTTTTTCAACAAACTTGTTAACCCTATCAATCATTTGAGGTCCTACTGCATAGGTTTCTATTTCCTTCCTACCTGGAGGTAATTCATCAATTATTGAAATATCTAAATCACCATATAATATTAATGCTAAAGTCCTTGGTATTGGAGTAGCTGTCATAACCAAAATATCAGGATTATTCCCTTTTTGACTTAACAATGCCCTTTGTTTTACTCCAAACCTGTGCTGTTCATCGGTTATAGCAAGTCCAAGATTATGAAATTCTACATTATCTTGAATTATTGCATGTGTTCCTACAAGTACATCAATTGAACCTTCTTTAAGCCTTTTTAATACTTCTTCTTTCTTTTTTTGCGATATGCTGCCAATAAGTAGTTCTACATTAATATCATAATCTTTATAGAAATTCAAAAGGGATTCATAATGCTGAGTAGCTAATATTTCTGTAGGTGCCATCATTACTGCTTGATATCCAGATTTTACTGCTTTAAAAATAGCAACTGCAGCTACTACAGTCTTACCTGAACCTACATCCCCTTGTACTAATCTATTCATTTGTGTATCCTTTTCCATGTCTTCTTCTATTTCTTTTATTACTTTCATTTGAGCATTAGTTAGCGTAAATGGCAAATTTTCAATAAACTCACTAACTTCCTTTAATTTTTTAAACTTTATTCCATTCTTAGAATTAGTATTTTTATTTTTAATTAAGAATAATCCAATCTGCAATACTAATAGTTCTTGAAATGATAATCTTTTTTTAGCTCTATCCAACAGAGATTTACTTTTTGGAAAATGAACATTATAAATTGACTCTTTTATTCCCATAAGCCCATATTTTGTAATAATGTCCTGGGGCAAAAATTCTTCAACTTCATTCAAATAATTTTCCAAAGCATATTGTACCAATTTAATTATTTCATTGTTTGTTATTCCCTCTGTTAATGGATATATGGGAATTATTTTCCCAATTTTTTCTTTTGTATCAATTTCTTCAAATACTGGATTTAATATTTGCATTTCAGCACCAATTCTATTTATCTTTCCATTAACAACTAGTTTATCTCCTCTATGAAATTTACTTTTTAAGTAATCTTGATTAAACCAAACTAAATAACCATAATAAGAGTTATCTCTTATTGGAACTTTTAAAATTGATAAATTCTTCCTAGGACTGATAATTTTAGGTTCACCTATTATTTCAACTTCTAAGCTTACCTTTTCTCCTATTTTGCATTCTCTGAGAGTTTTAAATTGAGTCCTATCTTCATAATCCCTAGGTATGTAATATAACAAATCTTCTATAGTATTAATACCTAGTTTTCTTAATTTTGATGCTCTTTTAGGGCCAACGCCTTTTAAATATTGTATGTTATTAGATAAAGGCTCCATAGATTGACCTCCATAAATTCTATAATAAAACCCTACCAAAAGGCAGGGTATTATTCAACTGAAAATATATAATAATATATTGGCTGACCACCGTAAATCAATTCTATATCTATATCGCTATATTTATCTGATAACTTTGATACCAAATCATTGGCTGTATCTTCATCTATATCATTACCATAAAAGATAGTAACTAATGAAGTATCATCATCAATCATATTTTCTAATAGTTCCAAAGACACTACATTTATGTCTTTACCACTGGCAACAATTTCTTTTTCAGCAATACCAATTATGTCATCTTTATTTATCTTTGTATTATTATACTCAGTATCTCTAACGGAATAAGTAACCTGTCCAGTTTTAACATTATTAATTGCTTCTGTCATATTTTCTATATTTTCATCAAATGTCTTCTCGTCATCAAAAGCAAGTAGGGCTGCAATTCCCTGAGGAATAGTTTTTGTTGGAATAACAGCAACATTTTTTTCACTTAGCTTTTTAGCTTGTTCTGCTGCTAAAATAATATTGCTGTTATTGGGCAGTATAAAGACATTTTCACCAGTTGTATCATTAATTGCAGTTAATATATCTTCCGTGCTAGGATTCATGGTTTGTCCGCCAGAAACTAATTTATCAACATTTAAACCTTTAAATACCTCATCAATTCCTTCTCCTAATGAAACTGCCACAAAGGAATATTTTTTTGTACTATTAATTTCAATTTTATTTATATTTTCAATTTTATTTATATTTTCAATTTTATTTTCTTCATTAGAATTTTTTTCTTCCTCTGATTTCATTAGTATTTCCTTATGTTGATATCTCATATTATCTATCTTAATATCCCTTAATTCTCCTAATTTTAGTGCTTTTTCAATAACTAATCCAGGATTATTTGTATGGATATGAACTTTTATTAAACCTTCTCCACCAACTACCAATAATGAGTCACCATGTTCAGACAATTCCATCCTAAAGGCTTCAATATCTCTATAATCAGTATTTACAATAAATTCAGTACAGTATCCAAATTTTATAAAATCAGTTTCAATTGGTTCCCGATGGACAGTCTCTTTTTCAATCTTTGAATCTTCGATTTCAGTAGCAACATCTTCAATTCCTGCTAGAGTATTGTAGGCACCTGTAAAAAGAAAAATTAATCCCTTTCCACCTGCATCTACTACTCCTGCCTGTTTTAGAACAGGAAGCATCTCAGGAGTTTTGTTTAATATCTTATTCCCATGTTCTATAATCCTCTTTAGAAAATTAATAAAATCTTTTTCTTCCCTGCAAATAGATAGTGCATAATCACCAATCTCACGCGCAACTGTTAATATAGTACCTTCAGTAGGTTTCATTACTGCCTTATATGCTGTATCTGCTGCCTGTTTTAAAGCGTATGCAAAGGTCTTTGTATCCATTTTTTCTTTTCCATCTAAACCATTGGCAAACCCTCTAAGAAGCTGAGATAAAATTACACCTGAATTTCCTCTAGCACCCATTAAAGAACCATAAGAAGTGGCTGAAGCTATTTTGGAAACACTATTTTCATTAAGGCTAAGTACATGCTTTATTGCAGAATTAACTGTGAGAAACATATTTGTCCCTGTATCTCCATCTGGTACAGGAAAAACATTTAATGAGTTAACTTCCTCTTTATTTTTTTCTAAAAATTTTGCTGCACCTATTAAAGCCTTTTTAAGCATTTCTCCATCTAGTATCTCAATCTTCAATTACAGTACCTCCTTAACTACTTTTCAACTCTAATTCCTTGAACATGAACATTTATTTTATCTACCTTAAACCCAGTCAAATTTTCTATGCTAAACTTAACCTTTTCTATAATATTTTCAGCTACCACAGAAATCTTAACACCATATTCTAATATTACATGTAAATCAATGACTAATGAATCTCCTTTTGTAGTGACCTTTACTCCTTTTGATAAAGAATCCCATCTCAACAACTCAAATAGGCCATCTGCAGCATTTTTTGAAGCCATGCCAACTATACCGTAACTTTCCATCGCTGAAATTCCTGCAAGAGTCGCAATTACATTATCATCTATACTAATGGTCCCGAACTGATTTTTGACTTTAGCTGGCATTCAATTCGCCTCCTTCTTATTAAATATTTATATTTTATTTTACCCCAAATAGAATAATAGTTCAACAAAATCATAAGTTATTTCAAACATTTTAGTTGCATTAATTGGGAATGATATGTTAGAATATAATATGTTGTAGACGATAATTCATGTAATAGTGGATTTGATTTAAGGAGGTGTTCTATATGGCAAGAGTATGTGAAATCTGTGGAAAGGGTAAAGTGTTTGGTAATAAAGTATCTTTCTCAAATAAAAAGAGTTCAAGAACTTGGTCTCCTAATATTAGAAGAGTAAAAGTAATCATAAATGGTGAAACTAGAAGAATAAACGTATGTACTAGATGTTTAAGATCAGGTTATGTTGAAAGAGCTTTATAATACAAAAACTCAAATAAGGCTTACCATCTTTATTTCTCATTAAATGGTATAGCCTTATTTTAGTTTCAAGATTAAAATTCCCATTATGAGAAGCCCTAATCCTATTAATATTAATATAGCCTCTATAGGTAAGAAATTAATTATTATCAATAATCCAATTACGCATAATGTTATACCAATTATTTTCCGAGTTTTTTGCCTGTATCTATGATAAAATTTCCACATCTCCCGCACCTCCAACATGGCTTATTATATTTTATTCATTAAAGTAATAAATGTTACAAAAAACTTAAGGATTAATAATCCTTAAGTGAATTATTAAGGTTCTATAATAAATGTTGGGGTGTAAATAAAGCATCCCAATTTATCCTTTTTTGCAAAAAATAAAAGCACTTGTGAAATAAATCTGCTAAAATGTAGGTACCCAAATTAACTACACATAGAAAGGAGATTTATTCACAAGTGCAATACTATTTTATCAATAATTTACTAAAT
>DATCJO010000017.1:0-1695 GCA_036562765.1 Tissierellaceae bacterium
AACCCTTGATAAGGATGCTGTATTTAAGATTGCAGGAAGCGTTAAGGTTAAAGAATAAAATTGCTGTTGTCAAAAGAAAGATAAAGCAGCAAGGCAAGCAAAAACCACGTATGCGGACTATAAAACCAGTTTGGTTTCTGACTTGCAAAAGCTGCTAATGAAAATATTTGAAAAAAATAAAAAAATTTTTGCTTCTATGTCACAAAAGCCTTCTTTGATTTGTTATATATGTTAGGAAGATGAGTCAAAGGAGGTGGTTCCAATGGGCAACGAGATTTAATATGAGTGGTGAAGCTGGAAAGCTGAGCCCTGGAATATGCAGAAATAAAGCTTTCAGACTTTTCGAGAGTGTACACGATTATAAAAGGAGGTTTTTGCTATGCAGAAACGTGCAAAATATACTTATCATATTGTTTGTTTTTATTGTAACAATAGCCTCCACTTGTTAGAAAATTTATAATATTGTAAATTAAAAGGGGAAGGTGTATAAATGAAAAAGGAATTAATTGTATTTGTACTGTTTTGTCTACTTATATTTTCCGGATGTCAGCAATTTAACTTAAATGATAAAGGTGAGTATAACAGTATTCTTATGGAATCAAATCGACTGTCAGAAATTTTGCACAGTGAAGTGAACCCAAATGATATGGATGCTAATTCAGAAGCTTACAGTGATTATAGTATTGTTGTAGAAGGAAACTTTGGGAAAGCTGAAATAATGGACAATACAGTGGCACAGGAACTCCTGAAAATTATTCACACAAGAGATGATTTATTACCTCAAAATTACATAAATCTTCCTTATGGACATAAAATAAAGATTGTTTGCAATGGCAATGTTGTAGAAGAATTGGATGTTAGTTGGGCTAATGAAATATGTTGTGCTCGTTATAACGATAAAGAGCATTCATCTTATATTGTATTAAAAATACCAACGGATCTTGCAGTAAGGATAGAAAAACATATGTTGGATAATTATTCGACCATAAGAGGCTTTTTTGTTGGATTAGTACCTCCCAAAATTGTTCTTTCTTATGAAAGGATAAGTAAGATAAGCATAAAAAGCCTTATTACAGGCAATGCGTATTTTGGCAATTATGAAAAAGATTCCAACAAGGATATAATTGAGAGGTTTGTTAACCTTTATAATCAGTCATTACTTATAGATGATAAATATTTAAATAATAATAAAACTTATCTCACAAAACATGAAAAAGATGTTTTATCTGGGAAGCATTTTGATGCTGATTACAAAATTGAAGTTTTATTTTAAAACGGGGAAGAACTTGAGCTTATAGCAGGAAATGAAAAAGGAATTTTTCGCGTCATATTTCGAGGAGAAGAACATATTGTGCAAAATCATGAGCTTTATATGTATTTAAAGGCTTTGTCAAATACTGAAACCAAAAAGCCAAATGGAAAGTATATAAGAGTAGTTACAACTTGTGGAGAAGTGCTGTTATACGATAATGCACTAGTAGAGGAATTTTATAAAGCAATAAAAAATGAGGAGAATTATCTTGAAGGTGGATTTAATTGTCCTTTTGGTATTTTTATCCAAATCAAAGAAAATGGGGAGGTAGTGAACGAATTCAGGATAACCGGTCCAAGCTATTTAAATGAGGATAAGTATATGGCACTCACAACGGATGGTATTAATGTGAACATCCCTGCTTTCATAGGCACAAAGCTTGA
>DATCJO010000026.1:0-17341 GCA_036562765.1 Tissierellaceae bacterium
CATGGTATGGAAGGTTGGGCACCAACACAAGGTCATATTCCATCTGGAGTACCATTTGTTGGATTTGCAAGAGAAGCAATGCTTAATGGAGAAATGAACAGGGTTATGATTGTAGGTAAAGGAAGTCTATTCTTAGGTAGAATGACAAATCTATTTGACGGTACCTCAATAATTATGGAAAAGAATCCTGGGAAAATAGATGAAGGCAAAGGTGTATCAGAAGAAGAAGTTAGATCCCTTATAGCACAAGCTATGAGAGACTTTGCTTCTCATCTACTTCAAGAATAGAGGTGAAAGCTATGACAGATAATATTAAAAAGATGATTGGCAAGGTATTCAATGATATCGCTGATGCTTTGGAAACTGGACAATTTGGAGAAAAGATTAGAGTAGGGGTAACAGTAGCAGGTTCAGAATTAGGCATTGACAATGTTGTTAAAGGGGCAGAAATGGCTCAAGCTAGAGATAAAAGCATTGAGGTAGTACTAATTGGACCTAAGGTTGAATCTAGCTTACCTCAATACAATGTTGAAAATGAAGATGCCCAACACAAGAAAATGGAAGAATTGCTTGATAGCGGTGAAATAGATGCCTGCGTAACAATGCACTATAATTTCCCAATTGGTGTATCTACAGTAGGTAGGGTAATAACTCCTGGCAGAGGGAAAGAAATGTTCCTAGCTACAACTACTGGAACATCATCTCCTCACAGAGTAGAAGCCATGGTTAAAAATGGTATCTACGGAATAATTACTGCTAAAGCCATGGGAATAGAAAATCCAACTGTAGGAATACTAAATGTTGACGGTGCAAGGCAAGTGGAAAGGGCTTTTAAAGAATTGGTAAGTAAGGGATACAACATCAATTTCACAGAATCTGAAAGAGCAGATGGCGGAGTAGTAATGAGAGGGAACGACCTATTAATTGGTACTCCTGATGTAATGATAACTGATACACTAACAGGAAACTTGTTGATGAAAGTATTTTCATCTTATTCCACTGGTGGCAGCTATGAAGCCTTAGGATATGGATATGGTCCTGGAATAGGAGAAGGTTATGAAAGAATAATTTTGATAGTATCGAGAGCATCAGGTATCCCTGTAATTGCCAACGCCATAAGCTATGCAGCTTCTTTAGTTAGAGGCAATTTAATCAAAGTTGCTCAAGAGGAATTTGAAAAAGCAAACAAAGCTGGATTAAAAGAAATCCTTGAAGGGCTTACTAAGGAAGTTAAAAAATCTGAATCCAAAGAAGAAGAAGTTGTAGCACCACCAAAAGAAGCTGTTACAGGAACCATAAGCGGAATAGATATTATGGAATTAGAAGATGCAGTAAGAGCATTGTGGAAAGCAGGAATTTATGCTGAATCAGGTATGGGATGTACTGGACCTATAGTTATGGTTAATGAAAATAAATTAAATGAAGCATTGAAAGCATTAAAAGCAGCAGGTTTTGCTGTAGGGGAGGCTGATCCTTGCTAAAATTTAGCTCCAAGGCAACTTGGAGCTAAATTTTGTATACTTTTATGAATACTTTGTTCATATTTGAGTTGTAATTTTCAATTTTTCGGGTTATAATTATTTCAGATATTAGAATTTTAAGAAGGGGGAAGAGTAATGAAAAAATTCTTTAGCATTATACTAGCTATTACATTAATAGCAGTTAGTTTAGCAGGCTGCAGTGGTGGTAAAAGCTCTTCAGGCAATGAAATTACCCTTATAACTGATAAAGGGAATATCGATGATAAGTCCTTCAACCAAGGTTCTTGGGAAGGTGTAGTTGCTTTTGCTAAAGAAAATGGTATTTCCCACACATATATTAAGCCAGAAGAAGCTTCTAATGATGGATACTTAAAAGCTATTGACCTTGCTGTTCAAGGTGGAGCTAAAGTTGTAGTTACACCAGGATATCTATTTGAAGTAGCTGTATATGAAGCACAATTAAAATATCCAGATGTTAAGTTCATATTGCTAGATGGTGCACCACACCCAGCTGATGATTATACACCTGATATTAGAAGCAATGTTGCAAGTATAATGTATGCTGAACAAGAATCTGGTTATCTTGCAGGATATGCAGCTGTAAAGGATGGTATGACAAAACTTGGATTCATGGGTGGTATGGCAGTACCAGCTGTTCAAGCTTTTGGATATGGATATCTACAAGGTGCAGAAGATGCAGCTGAAGAATTAGGACTTCCAGATGGTTCAATAAAAGTTATTTACCATTATACTGGAAACTTTGAAGAAAACGATACTAACAAAGCTACTGCTGCTACAATGTATCAAGAAGGCGTAGAAGTAATATTTGCATGCGGTGGTTCAGTTGGTAAGTCAGTTATGTCAGCAGCATCTGAAGCAGGCAAGAAGGTTATAGGCGTTGACGTTGACCAAAGATATGATAGCGAAACTGTTATTACATCAGCTACAAAAGGATTAGCTCCTTCTGTAATAGCAGTACTAGAATCAATATATAAGACAAAAGATTTTGAAGAAAAATATGGTGGTAAGACTACTTATTTCGATGCTAAAAATGATGGTGTAGGACTTCCAACTACAGTACTAGATGATCCAAATGGAGATGCATTTGACAGATTTGAAAAATTCACTAAGGAAGATTATGAAGAAGTTTACAACAGGTTAAAGAATGGCGAAATAGAAGTAATTCGTTCAATCAATGTAGCTGACCCATCAGGAATTGCAACAGCTCAAGAACTTACATCACAATTGAACTTAAAGAAAGTAGTTGTAACTACTAGATAATATTATTTCTAATTTTTACAAGTAAGGTTTAATAAAAAATGGGGGAAGCTCTTCTCCCATTTTTTATTAAAATATTGTATAATAAATAAAAAAATACTAAGGAATTGGATGGTGCAAGGTGGAAAATTACATTATTGAAATGCTCAATATCACAAAAACATTTCCTGGCATTGTTGCCAATGACAATATTACATTAAAGGTTAAAAAAGGTGAAATCCATGCACTATTAGGCGAAAATGGTGCTGGAAAATCAACCTTGATGAGCGTTTTGTTTGGATTATATCAGCCAGACAGTGGAGAAATTAGAATTAATGGGAAAAAGGTAGATATAAGAAACCCAAATGATGCCAATGCACTGGGAATTGGAATGGTGCATCAACACTTCCAGCTAGTGGAGATTTTCACTGTCTTGGAAAACATCATTCTTGGTGTTGAACCAAGTAAGATGGGATTAATCCAAAAAGAAGAAGCTAGAAAAAAAGTACTAGAGCTCAGCGAAAAATACGGATTAAAAGTCGACTTAGATGCCCGCATTGAAGACATCAGCGTAGGAATGCAGCAAAGAGTTGAAATTTTAAAGATGCTTTATAGGGATAATGAAATATTAATATTTGATGAACCAACAGCCGTTTTAACTCCGCAAGAAATTAACGATTTGCTTAAAATCATGAGAGATTTTGCTAATGAGGGAAAATCAATAATTTTCATTACTCACAAGCTTAATGAAATAATGGCTGTTGCAGACAGGGTTACTGTTTTGAGAAAAGGCAAAGTCATGGGCACCGTAAATGTAAAAGATACAACAATAGAAGAGCTTTCAAGGATGATGGTAGGAAGGGATGTTAGCTTTACGGTAGCTAAAAAAGAAAGCATACCTGGAGATGTAGTCCTTTCTATAAGGAATCTAACAGTACCATCAAAAATCCATCGCAAAAAAGATGCAGTGAAAAATGTATCTTTTGATGTTAGACGAGGCGAAATTGTATGTATAGCTGGAGTTGATGGCAATGGCCAAACTGAGCTTGTTGAAGCAATTACTGGACTAGAAAAGGCAAGTGGAGGAAAGATATTCCTCAATGGAAGCGATATTACAAAGGCATCCATTAGAAAGCGCTCAATATTGGGCATGAGCCATATTCCAGAGGATAGGCATAAACATGGTCTAGTCCTAGACTACACATTGGAACAAAACCTAGTGCTTCAAAGATATTGGGAACCTGAATTTCAAAATAAAGGTTTTATTAAGTTTAATGCTGTAAGGCAGTATGCTAATAGGTTGATTGATAAATTTGATATTAGGGCAGGACAGGGACCTGTTACCCTTGCAAGAAGCATGTCGGGTGGCAACCAACAAAAAGCCATAATAGCAAGAGAAATCGACAAAAAACACGACCTATTGATTGCAGTTCAACCTACAAGAGGCTTGGATATTGGTGCAATAGAATATGTTCACAAACAATTAGTTGAAGCAAGGGATTCAGGAAAAGCTGTTTTATTAGTATCATTTGAATTAGATGAAGTTATGAATGTTTCTGATAGAATACTTGTCATGTATGAAGGGGAAATTGTAGGTGAGTTAAATCCAAAGAAAACTAATGTACAAGAGCTTGGGCTCTATATGTCTGGAGCAAAAAGAGATGTAGTAAAGGAGATTAACGATGCAGGATAAAAATAATGTTTATAAAAATAAAAAGTTTAATTTAATAGAATCAATAAAAAATATTAATTTTTCTTCATTCACATCAACCTTATTGGCAATTTTGCTAGGTCTATTCTTTGGATTCCTAGTCATGCTTTTTTCATCACCAGCCAACGCTTTGAGAGGATTTAGACTTGTTGCTTTTGGTGGTTTAAGCAGATTAGGCGATGTATTTTACTATGCTACACCAATCCTCATGACTGGATTGTCTGTAGGCTTTGCATTTAAGATGGGCCTATTCAATATAGGTGCATCTGGCCAATATACCATGGGAATGTTCTTTGCAATGTATGCTGGGTTTATGTTGAATTTACCTAAGGGCATACATTGGATTGTGGCTATTTTGTTCGGATTAGTAGGCGGAATGCTTTGGGGATTTATTCCTGGATTTTTCAAGGCATTGTTAAATGTTAATGAAGTTATAACATCCATTATGTTTAACTATATTGGAATGTACCTTGTAGATATGTGGATTCGCAAGAGTCCAATCATGTACAATTCAACCATGACTAGGACCAACTATATACCACAATCAGCTCAAATTCCATCATTAGGTATAGAAGGTTCCAATGTAAATTTTGGAATAGTGTTAGCCATACTTATTGGGATAATCCTCTATATAATACTACAAAAAACAACCTTTGGATATGAATTAAAAGCTTCTGGATACAATAAGCACGCTGCTGAATATGCAGGTATGAAAGGAAAAAGAAATATCATATTAACAATGATGATAGCAGGTGCTTTGTCTGGTTTAGGAGGAGCGTTTAATATTCTTGCTCCATCTGGAATTCCAGGAAGCAGTATAACTTATGAGCCAATAAACATCATAGCTCCAAATGGTTTTAATGGAATTGCTGTTGCCCTTTTAGGAAATGCCAATCCAATAGGCATTATTTTCTCAGCATTGATTATTTCTCACTTGCAACGTGGCGGGACATTATCTACTCTTGCTGGCTTTAAGCCAGAAATAGTTGATGTTGTAATTGCAATTATAATTTACTTCTCTGCTTTCTCAATGATTTTGAATTCTGCAATTGGAAAATTTATTAGAAGGCGATTTAAGAAAAATGATACTGTAGAGGACATACAAGTAGAAGATGAAGCATTAGATGCCTCTAATAACAATTCGAAGGAGGCGGAATAATGAGCACAGTATATTATTTAATACAAAACACCCTACCCGTTGCAGTTTCATTATTGCTAGTAGCCTTAGGCGGTATGTTTAGTGAAGTAGGCGGAGTTATAAATATAGCTCTTGAAGGGATAATGCTATTTGGAGCTTATTTTGCAGCCTTGTTTGTATATTTAGTTCAAGGCAGTGGATTAAATCCTCAAGTAATACTGTTACTTGCAATGGTAGTTGCAGCAGTAGCTGGATTAGTTTATTCATTGTTGCTATCCTTCGCAGCAGTTTCAATGAAAGCAAATCAGACAATTACAGGTACAGCATTAAATATGCTAATCCCAGCTGTAATCTTGCTGTTCTCTAAGATGTTCTTCATGAGCGATGGTGTTACAACAAGTGTTAATTTCTATATAAGAAAAGTACCAGTACTAGGAGACATCCCTATAATTGGGCCAATTTTCTTCCAAAGGACATATATTACTGTAATGATAGGGTTAGTATTACTGATTATATCAACAATAGTATTTTATAAGACAAAATTTGGATTAAGGCTTCGTGCCTGTGGTGAACATCCACATGCAGCAGATTCCGTTGGTATAAACGTACAAAAAATGAGGTATTTAGGGACTAGCATATCCGGTATACTAGGCGGAATAGGAGGATTCTTCTATTCAGTTGGCGTAATGGACGGAAATGTTAATGGCCACACTGGAGTTGCAGGTTTTGGTTTCCTAGCCTTAGCAGTAATGATATTTGGGCAATGGAGACCAGGGAAAATCTTCTGGGGAGCTTTATTCTTCGCATTTTTAAGGACTCTAGCATATTCAATTTCCCTTATACCATTCCTATACAACCTAGGTATAGACCAAACCTATTACAAGATGTTGCCATATATAGCAACTATGGTTGTATTGGCATTTACTTCCAAAAAATCAAGAGCTCCTAAGGCAGAAGGTATACCTTATGATAAATCTCAAAGATGAGAGATATGTCCTGATTTTAAAATGGCAAGAGTTAGTAAACTAGCTCTTGTCATTTTATTTTGTACTTTAAATATAATCTGGTATAATATAGGTGAGACCATATTTAGGAAGGTTGAGTTTAATGAGACTTACCTATGATTTAACCCTTGAGCAAACTCAAAAATTGATTATGACCCCTGAACTTAGGCAAGCTATTGAGTTGCTTCAATTAAATACGCTTGAATTAAAAGAATATATTGCTAGAGAATTAGAGGAAAATCCTATATTGGAAATAACAGGCGTTACTGAAGACTATGAAAATATAGAAAAATATGCAAACAATGAGATAGATTGGAAAGAATACTTTGAAAGTTTTGATGATTACAGCTATAGGCAAGAAATAGATAAAAACATTGAAGAATATAATTTTGAGTCCTATATTTCCTATGAACCAACTTTAAGGGAATTCTTGTTAAGCCAGCTAAATCTCATTCCATTAGATAATAAGGAACATAAAATAGGCGTAAGTATCATTGAAAACATAGACAACAATGGATATTTAACAACGCCTGTTGAAGAGATAGCTAAAATGATAAATTCCAGCGTTGAAGAAGTGGAAATAATATTAAATATTATTCAAAATTTTGATCCTCCAGGTGTTGGAGCAAGGGACTTAAAAGAATGCCTATTAATTCAATTAAGGGATAGAAGAGACATCAATAAGCATGTAGTAGATATTATTGAAAATCATCTAGAAGATTTAGCTTATAATAGAATTCTAAAAATAGCTAAAGCATTAAATATTGAAGTTTATGAGGTACAAGAAGCATGTGATTTTATAAGGAGATTGGAACCAAAGCCAGGAAGGGCGTTTGGCAGCAGTTTAGAATCAGGCTACATTATTCCAGATGCAGAAATAAGAATAATTGATGGAGAATTAGTTGTAATATTAAACGATGCAACTGGACCTAGACTAGGCATAAACAACTATTACAAGTCCTTATTAAGGGCTGCAAATGATAGGGATACCATTGAATTTTTGAATCAAAAATTTAACTCTGCAATGTGGGTTATTCGCAGTATTGAACAAAGAAGGGCTACAATTAAAAAGGTAATTGAATCAATAGCAAAATTCCAACGGGAATTCTTCTTAGAAGGTGAAAAATCACTTAAGCCCCTTACTTTAAAGGACATAGCAAAAGATGTAGGGATGCATGAATCAACTGTTTCCAGAGCAACTAACGGGAAATATGTTCAAACCCCTAGAGGGTTATATGAATTAAAATATTTCTTCTCATCAGGAGTAGAAAGCGATGATGGAGAAATTTCTTCTATTAGTATAAAGAAATTATTGAAGGAAATAATTGATAAGGAAAATCCCAAAAAGCCATACAGCGATAGCAAGCTTACTGAACTTTTGGCACAAAGGGGAATAAAAATCTCAAGAAGAACAGTTGCAAAATATAGAGATGAACTAAATATACCACCATCTAATATTAGAAAAAGATATTAGGAAAAATTTCCATTCCTATTGCATAAAATTTGGCAATATTATATACTTAATAATAGAAATATAGGTGGTCTTTGTTTTTTATTTTAAGCGGGACAAAATTTTACATAGCGGGACATTTTAAGTCCAACTTGTATTGTGAGGTGAGTTGGTGGAAGTTTTAAGTTTTATTGAGTTAATTGTACCAGAGGCAATTGACATATTAGAGATTAGGTATCTAATCTTAAGAACAGTTTACTATAATCAGCCTATAGGTAGGAGAAGCCTTTCTGACATACTTGGTTTTAAAGAAAGGGCAGTTAGAGACCAAGTGGATTTTTTAAGAAATAGGGGATTGTTAAAAATAGATAATATGGGTATGTATATTACCGATGAGGGCATCAGTATTTTGGAAAACCTTCATCCTGTTTATAACCATATAAAGGGTATTACACAGCTTGAAACTAAACTTAAAAAGATATTAAAAATAAAAGAAGTTAATATAATCCCAGGCAATATTAAAGATAACAGAATTGTACTAAAAGATATGGGTAAAATAACTTCGGAGATAATTAAAAACATAATAAAGGATGGAGATATAGTAGGCATAACTGGCGGAACCACTATGGCTCATGTAGCAGAAGAATGCATTCCTGATAAAGTAAACAGAGATGTAATATTCATTCCTGCCAGAGGAGGACTCGGGAGGAATGTAGAGACCCAAGCAAACTCAATTGCAGCGACCTTTGCCAAAAAATTAGGTGGAACATATAGGCTGTTATATGTTCCAGATGGATTAGAAAAGGAAGCCCTAGAATTCATAAAGAAAAACGAAGATATAAAGGAATCGCTAACTTTAATTGAAAATATGAATGTTCTTGTATTTGGCATTGGGAGAGCAGACACCTTGGCAAAGAGAAGAAATCTACCTGAAGAAAAAGTTGAAGAATTGGTTTCAAAAGGAGCAGTAGCGGAGGCTTTTGGGCATTATTTTGACATTGAGGGGAATGAAATTTGGGAATATAAGACAGTCGGAGTTACCCTTAACAAATTCAAATCACTAAAAAAAGTAATAGGGGTAGCTGGTGGAGAAGAAAAAGCTGAAGCTATTATCTCCATAGCGAAATTGAATGAAAATATGATTTTGATTACTGATGAATCTGCAGCAAGAAAAATAATTGAAATAGTCAATAATGCTACTTAGTAGCTAAAAATATATTGAAGGAGGAATTTTTATGTCAATGAAAGTTGGTTTAAGTGGCTTTGGAAGAATTGGAAGGGATTTTCTAAGAATTTATGCAGAAAAAGAAGTTAAGGACTTTGAAATAGTAGCTATCAATGCATCTGGAAATTTACAAGATTTAGCTCATCTATTTAAGTATGACACACTTTACGGAAAATTCAATGGCACAATTGAAGCAGCAGAAGACGGACTTGTTATAAATGGAAAGAAAATAAGAGTTGTTGGTCACAGAGATCCAGCAGAAATACCATGGGCTGAATTGGGTGTCGATGTAGTAGTTGATTCAACTGGAGCATTCAGGGACAGAGAAGGATTATCTAAACACATTCAATCTGGAGCAAAGAAAGTAATAGTTACAGCTCCTGCAAAAGGTGAAGATATTACAATTGTAGTAGGCGTAAATGAAGACAAGTATGACCCTGAAAATCACCATATAATTTCAAATGCTTCTTGTACAACTAACTGTTTAGCTCCTGTAGCTAAGGTAATTCTAGAAAACTTTGGCATTAGAAAGGGATTAATGACAACAGTACATGCATATACTAATGACCAACAAATACTAGATAAGAGGCATAAGGATTTAAGAAGAGCCAGAGCAGCTGCAGAAAATATTGTTCCAACTACTACTGGTGCAGCTAAAGCAGTTGCCCTTGTACTTCCAGAATTAAAAGGAAAATTAAACGGATTTGCTGTTAGGGTACCAGTACCTACAGTTTCATTGGTAGATGTTGTATTCGAAGTTGAAAGAGAAACAACAGTTGAAGAAGTAAACAAAGCATTAAAAGAAGCCAGCGAAGGTAAATTAAAAGGCATATTAGGTTTTTCAGATGAACCATTAGTATCTTCAGATTATAAAGGAGATCCTAGGTCATCAATTGTAGATGGCTTATCAACTATGGTAATTGGAAATATGGTAAAAGTAGTTGCATGGTACGATAATGAATGGGGATATTCAGAAAGAGTATATGATTTGGTTAAATTAGTTGCTAACAAATAGTATAATCTTAAGTCGGGCATTTTGCCCGGCTTAAAATAATCTTTGGTGGAGGTGCCTTATGCTTAATAAGAAAACATTAAAGGATTTTGATTTTAAAGGGAAAAGAGTATTGGTAAGATGCGATTTCAATGTTCCTTTAGATGATGAAGGCAATATAACTGATGATACAAGGATTAGGGCTTCTTTATCAACAATAAAATATCTCATTGACCAAGATGCAAAGGTTATACTTATGTCCCATTTAGGAAGGCCAAAGGGACAACCAAACAAGAAGTATTCTTTGGAACCAGTGGCAAAGAGGCTTTCCGAACTATTAAATAAAGAGGTAATCTTCTTACAAGATGATGAAGTTGTATCAAATGCAGTTAAAAAGAGAGTAGAAGCCCTAGAAGATGGAGATGTGGCATTATTAGAAAATACAAGATTTAGAAAAGAAGAAGAAAAGAATGATGAAAACTTTTCTAAAGAATTGGCATCCTTGGGAGATATATATGTAAATGACGCCTTTGGGACTTCTCACAGGGCTCATGCTTCCAATGTAGGAGTTTCTACTTATTTGCCATCAGCAGTAGGATTCTTAGTAGAAAAAGAAGTTTCTATTATGGGGAAGGCACTAGAAGACCCAGAAAGGCCATTTATTGCTATTTTAGGAGGAGCAAAGGTATCGGATAAAATTGGAGTCATAGAAAATCTTATTAATAAAGTAGATACCGTAATCATAGGCGGAGGGATGGCATTTACATTCCTAAAGGCTAAAGGTTATGAAATAGGAAAATCATTATTAGAAGAAGATAAAATAGAGCTAGCTAAGGGATTAATAGAGAAAGCTAATGAAAAGAATGTAAAACTCATGTTGCCAGTAGATGTTGTAGTTGCGAAAGAATTCAAAAATGATACTGAATATAGGACTGTAAGTGTTGACAGCATTCCAGAAGACATGATGGGATTAGATATCGGAGAAGAAACTGTTAAATTGTTTACAGAAGAAATCAAAAATGGCAAAACCATAGTTTGGAACGGACCTATGGGAGTATTTGAAATGGATAACTTTGCAAAAGGAACTTATGCAATAGCTAAAGCAATGGCGGAATCCGAAGCAATCACAATAGTAGGCGGTGGAGATTCTGCATCAGCAGTTGAAAAATCAGGATATGCTGATAAGATGACACACATCTCTACTGGTGGCGGTGCATCATTAGAATTCTTAGAAGGAAAAGTATTGCCTGGAATAGCAGCGATTTCGGATAAATAACATGCAATTTACAATACACAATGCACAATTCACAACAACTATTCACTATTAGTTATTAACTATTAACTATTCTTAATTGTGAACTGTGAATTGTGCATTGTGCATTATTAAGGTTGGAGGTAAAAAATGAGAGTTCCAATAATTGCAGGCAACTGGAAGATGAATACTACAATTAAAGAGGGCCTTGAATTAGTCGAAGAAATCAAAAGGGCAAAATTAAACGAAGATGTAGAAGTTGTCCTATGTGTTCCTTTTACAAGTTTATTGGAAATTAAGAAAAGTCTAAAGGGAACGAATATAAAGCTTGGAGCACAAAATATGCACTGGGAGGACAGTGGTGCATATACAGGGGAAATATCTCCATTGATGCTAAAAGACATAGGTGTAGATTACTGTATAATAGGCCATTCGGAAAGGCGCCAATATTTCAATGAAACAGATATTACAGTAAATAGAAAAATAAAAGCTGCATTAAAACACAGCATAAAACCTATTGTATGTGTAGGGGAAACATTAGAACAGAGAGAGAATAATATGGAAAAAGAAGTTGTAAAAACTCAAGTATTAGCAGCACTTGAGGGTATAGAAAAAGATGATTTAGAGAATATAGTAATAGCATATGAGCCAGTATGGGCCATAGGAACAGGGAAAACTGCTTCAGCAGATGATGCCAATAAAATGATAGGTTTTATAAGAGATGTAATAGGGCAAAAATATGGAGATGAAAAGGAAAAAATTCGAATACAATATGGCGGAAGTGTAAAGCCAAATAACATAAAGGAACTTATGGAAAAAGAAGAAATTGATGGAGCCTTGGTTGGCGGTGCCAGCCTAAAAGCAGCAGAATTTATAGAAATAATTAATTTTTAATGGAGGGTAATATGAAAAAAAGTCCAGTAATGTTAATAATACTCGATGGATTTGGTCTAGGGAAAGATTATCCTGGAAATGCCATAAAATTAGCCAATACGCCAAATATAGATAGATATTTTAGAGAATATCCAAATACTACTTTAGAAGCCAGTGGCCTAGCAGTAGGATTGCCTGAAGGTCAAATGGGCAATTCTGAAGTAGGGCATTTAAACATAGGTGCTGGCAGGATAGTCTATCAAGATTTTACTAGGATATCCAAATCCATTGAAGAAGGAGAGTTTTTCAATAAAGAAGAATTCTTGAAAGCAATAGAGCATGCAAAGAATCATAATTCTAAACTTCATCTAATAGGTTTAGTATCAAAAGGTGGTGTTCACAGCCACATAAGTCATTTATATGCTCTTTTGAAGCTAATGAAGCAGCAAGAATTTTACAATGTGTTCATTCATGTAATTCTAGATGGAAGGGATGTAGCACCAACAGCTGGAAGAGAAGATGTAAAAGAATTAATAGAAAAGATAAAAGAAATTGGAGTTGGCAAAATAGCTACTGTTTCTGGCAGATACTATACAATGGACAGAGACAAGAGGTGGGATAGGACAAAGCTTGCTTATGATGCTTATACACTTGGAAGGGGTAAAGAAGATACAGATCCAGTAGCTGCAATAGAAAAATCATATAAGGAAAATATAACAGATGAATTCGTAATACCAACTGTTATAAAGGAAAATGGCAAACCTGTTGCAACCGTTGATGATAACGATTCCATAATATTCTTCAACTTCAGACCAGATAGGGCTAGACAAATTACAAGGGCTTTTGTAGATGAAGATTTTGATGGATTTGAAAGAGAAAAGAAAGTCCATGTATTCTATGTAACCATGACTGAATACGACAAGACAATAAAAAATGTTTTAGTTGCCTTTAAGGAACAAACTTTAGAAAACACCTTGGGGAAATATATAAGTGAAAAAGGTTTGAAACAGCTTAGAATTGCAGAAACAGAAAAATATGCCCATGTAACTTTCTTTTTCAATGGTGGAGTTGAAGTACCTTACGAAAATGAGGACAGGGTATTGATTCCATCACCAAAGGTTGCAACATATGACTTGAAACCAGAAATGAGTGCCATAGAAGTAAAAGACGAAGTAATTAGAAGGCTTAATATGGATGAATATGACTTAATAATATTGAATTTTGCTAATCCCGACATGGTAGGCCACACTGGTGTAATCCCAGCAACTGTAAAAGCCATAGAAACCATAGACAGCTGTTTAGGAGAAATTGTAGACCTACTAATTAAAAAAGGCGGCAAAGCTTTAATTACTGCAGACCATGGTAATGCAGAAATGCTGCTAGATGAAAATGGAAATCCAGTTACATCTCATACAAGCAATAGGGTACCTTTGATTTATATTGGCGACAAGAATGTAAAACTTCGAGAAGGGATATTGGCAGACATAGCACCAACATTACTTGACCTTCTCGGATTAGAAAAGCCAAAGGAAATGACAGGAGAATCCTTAATTGTTAAGGAATAACTAGTTTAAATTAACAATTCACAATGCACAATTCACGATAAGGTGCATTGTGAATTGCAAGCTAAACTGCGTTTAATGAAAAATATTATAAACTGTTAATGAAGAGGAGGAATTAACTTGAGTACAATTATAGATGTTTACGCAAGGGAAGTCCTTGATTCAAGAGGAAATCCTACTGTGGAAGTGGAAGTAATTACTGAAAATGGCGCCTTTGGAAGAGCATTAGTTCCATCAGGGGCAAGCACAGGAGCTTATGAAGCTGTTGAATTAAGGGATGGAGATAAAAATAGATATTTAGGAAAAGGTGTTATGAAAGCAGTTGAAAATGTCAATAATATAATAGCAAATGAAATAATTGGACTAGATGTATTTGACCAAGCTGCTATAGATAAATTGATGATAGAATTAGATGGTACTCCAAATAAGAGCAAACTAGGTGCTAATGCAATTCTTGGAGCATCTCTAGCAGTTGCAAGGGCTGCTGCTGATGAATTAGGCTTACCATTATATCAATATATTGGCGGAGTAAATGCAAAGACATTGCCTGTGCCAATGTTAAACATCTTAAATGGTGGAAAGCATGCAGATAACAATGTAGATATACAGGAATTTATGGTAATGCCAGTGGGTGCACCAAACTTCAGGGAAGCCATTAGAATGGCAACAGAAATCTTCCACAGCTTAAAATCAGTATTAAAATCAAAAGGCTTAAATACTGCAGTTGGTGATGAAGGTGGATTTGCACCAAACCTATCAAGTAATGAAGAAGCATTAAAAACTATCGTAGAAGCCATTGAAAAGGCTGGATATAAACCTGGTGAAGAAGTAATGTTAGCATTAGATGTGGCAGCATCTGAGCTTTATGATTCAGAAAAAAGAATATATAAATTAGCAGGCGAAGGCAGAAGCCTAACTGTAGAAGAAATGGTTAATTATTATGAGGAATTGGTAAATAAATACCCAATAATATCAATAGAAGATGGCTTAGCTGAAGATGATTGGGATGGCTGGAAATTGTTAACTGAAAGATTAGGAAAGAAAATTCAATTAGTTGGCGATGACTTATTTGTTACAAATACAGAAAGATTGAAGAAAGGAATTGAATTAGGCGTAGCAAATGCAATATTAATTAAATTAAACCAAATTGGTACTTTAACTGAAACCCTAGATACCATAGAGATGGCAAAAGTAAATGGTTATACTGCAATTATATCTCACAGGTCTGGAGAAACAGAAGATACTACTATAGCAGATTTAGCTGTGGCTACAAATGCAGGACAAATTAAGACAGGTGCACCTTCAAGAACTGACAGGGTAGCAAAATATAATCAACTTTTGAGAATCGAAGATGGTTTAGGAGAATATGCAGTGTATAAGGGAATTAAGTCTTTCTACAATTTAAAGAAATAACTTAATTAAAGAAATACTGGAGAGGAGCATGAATCTATAGATGTAGGCTTGGTCTACTCTATTGATTTTATGCTCCTTCTATGATAAAATAGTTATGTTTTATAGAACTAGTAATCATCTATTATCTATGCAGGAGGTGTAAATATGACCACTCTTTTTTCTATATTAGTATTCATATCTAGTATAGCTCTGATTGTTTCTGTAGCATTGCAAGAAAGTAAGGAAGGAGGATTAGGAACAATATCAGGGGACTCATCTGCTTCACTATGGGGTAAAACTAGAGGTAAAAGTAGAGAAGATATACTTAAGAGAATAACAATCATATCATCTGTTATCTTTTTTATATCTACACTAATATTAGTAGCTAAATAATACGGGGGAGGAGTAGAAATGGATTTTGCTTTAATTGCTGCGCCAATAGTAGGTTTATTGGCTTTATTATTTGCATATTATAAGGCAAGCAGTATAAACAAAGTAGCTCCTGGCAATGAAAGAATGCAAGAGATATCCAAGTATATTCAAGAAGGTGCTATGGCTTTCTTAAAAAGGGAATATAAATCTATGGCGATTTTCGTTGTTGTTTTATTTATTATATTAACATTAGCACCTGGCCTTGGAATTAAAACAGCTTTATGCTTCATAATTGGAGCTTTGTTTTCAGTACTAGCAGGATTCTTTGGAATGAGAGTAGCTACAAAAGCTAATGTAAGGACTGCCAATGCAGCTAAGGAATACGGAATGACAAAAGCATTAAATGTTGCATTTTCAGGCGGTTCAGTTATGGGAATGTGCGTAGTAGGTTTAGGAATTTTAGGTATAGGAATTCTTTATTTAATTTTCAGAGATAATGCTATTGTTACTGGTTTTAGCCTTGGTGCTTCATCAATTGCTTTGTTTGCAAGAGTAGGTGGAGGTATATACACAAAGGCAGCAGACGTTGGTGCTGACTTAGTTGGTAAGGTTGAAGCAGGAATCCCAGAAGACGACCCAAGAAACCCAGCGGTTATTGCAGATAACGTTGGAGACAATGTTGGCGACGTTGCTGGTATGGGAGCAGACCTATTTGAATCCTATGTAGGAGCAATTATTTCTGCTATTACATTGGGACTTGTAGCTTATGGCGAAAAAGGGGTCCAATATGCTCTAGCACTTTCGTCAGTTGGAATTATAGCTTCAATTATCGGTGTATATTTTGTTAGAGGGGACAAGGACCCACAAAAAGCATTGAACAATGGTACATTAGCAAGTTCAATAATTACAATCGTTGCTGGCTTCTTCTTAAGTAAGTTTATATTAGACTCATATAGGCCATTTGTTGCTATTTTATCAGGCCTTGTAGTAGGAATTGTTATTGCAAAGATTACTGAATACTATACTTCTGGAGATTACAAGCCAGTACAAAGAATTGCTAAAGAATCAGAAACTGGTACTTCAACTAATATCATTGGCGGTATATCTGTAGGTATGATGTCAACTGCAGCTCCATTAGTTTTAATAGCTATTGGAATATTGGTTGCTTATTTCGTATCTGGTGGAGCAGAAAATCCAAGTATAGGACTATATGGTATTTCATTATCAGCAGTTGGCATGCTTTCAACAGCAGCTATGACTATAGCAGTAGACGCTTATGGTCCAATTTCAGACAATGCTGGTGGTATTGCTGAAATGTGTGAACTTCCAGAAGAAGTAAGAGAAGTTACTGATAAACTTGACTCTGTTGGTAACACAACAGCTGCTATTGGTAAGGGATTTGCTATTGGTTCAGCAGCACTAACAGCATTAGCATTGTTTGCTTCTTATACTCAAGCTGTTGGATTAACTGGTATTGATTTAACTTCACCAACAGTTATCGCAGGTTTATTTGTAGGTGGTATGTTGCCATTCCTATTCTCTGCTATGGCAATGGATGCAGTTGGAAAGGCTGCTTTCTCAATGATAGAAGAAGTAAGAAGACAATTTAGAGAAATTCCAGGCATTATGGAAG
>DATCJO010000047.1:0-1840 GCA_036562765.1 Tissierellaceae bacterium
TCCCAAACTCCACCTCCAAGATCATAGGTACTACAATAACATGCCTTAGCAACTTGGGATTGAAACAAAAAAAATGAACATGTAATCAGTATGATCATAATGTGTTTTTGTGTAATCATAATTTTAAAGTTTAAGTTTATAAAAATTTAATTTGGACAAAAAGATGTCTGGGCACTTTTGTGTAAGTGCCTTATTTGTATATATTAAATTTTGTTTAGCTAATGTGGTCTCTTAATTGGGATTATTGATATAGTCATTTCATAGCTGAAAATTTTTGTGTATTAAAAATAAAGTCATTTAAGAATTACTTAGTCTGTTTCACAAAATTCTTATTTGATAAGTAATCTGAGATTAAAGAAAAAAAATAATCGAAAAAAAACAACAATATGTAGGGTTAAATACTTCGTTAGTCTAAATAATATTCCTACATGAAATTTAAAATAATAATTACAATACAATAAAGACAGATAAGTTGAGACTTTTTAAGAGCCTGTAAATAATTTTGTGTATCCATGATTATTAGGGTGTATATTTTTTTCTTTCCAAAAGCAGGTTGAAATATCTTTTAATTTCGGAATCAAAGATTGCAACGATCTTCAAATTTAATTAAAAATTGATTCAATATCACACCCCAGTTCCGGATCTGATTTGTCCACTTTCTTTCAATAATATTAATGGATAGGTAAATGGCTTTAAGAGCAGCTGTATCATCAGGAAAGATGACCTTGGTCTTGGTATACTTCCTGATCGTGCTGTTGAGAGATTCGATCGTATTGGTCGTATAGATCATTTTTCGGATCTCCATAGGATACTCAAAAAAGGCTGTAAGATTGTCCCAATTCCGTTCCCAGGAAAGGATGGCATGGGGGTATTTCTTACCCCATTTTTCCTTAAAGACTTGTAGATTGTCCCAGGCTGCCTCTTTATTGGCAGCATTGTAAACTTCTTTCAGATCGGAGGTAAACTCCCTTTTGTCATTCCAAACCACATACCTTGTTGAGTTGCGGATCTGATGGACAATACAGAGTTGTGTATCCGTTTTTGGGAAGACAGCCTTTATAGCCTCTGTAAAACCTTTCAGGTTATCTGTGCAGGCAATGAGGATATCTTCCACTCCTCGGGCTTTTAAATCTGTTAATACACTCATCCAGAAGGAAGCACTTTCTGTTATATTGATCCACATTCCTAACACTTCTTTCTTACCTTCTTTATTCAGTCCAATGATCAGATAGACAGACTTATTGTTAACCTTTCCGTTCTCTTTTACCTTGATACTGAGGGCATCCATCCAGACAGTAAAATAGATCTTCTCCAACGGCCTGTTCTGCCATTGCTTCATATATTCTATTACTCTGGAAGTAACATTAGAGACGGTGGTTTCGCTAACTTCAATACCATAGATTTCCTTTATCTGATCTTCGATATCTCTGGTATTCATTCCTCTTGCATATAAACCAATGATGACATCTTCTACTTTGTCAATCATTCGCTGATGCTTAGGCACAAACTGAGGTTCAAAGGTACTATTTCTGTCTCTGGGAATCGATAAGGCTATATCACCAATAGATCCTTTAACAGTCTTCTTGCTAAAACCATTGCGGGTATTTCCATCTTCTGAAGGCTGGTTTTTATCATGATCGAGATGTTCATCCAGCTCAGCTCTCAGGACTGTTTCCAGGCCTTCCTTCATGAGTTGAGTCATGATCTGATTAAACTCTTCTTTAGAACGGACATTCTTGAACAGATCAGCCACTATGGCTGCATAAGGAGATTCTTCTTTTTTCTTTTTCATTTTGGGTATCAGTTAAGTTAATAAATTTTCTCTTCTGATACACCCTAA
>DATCJO010000060.1:0-5135 GCA_036562765.1 Tissierellaceae bacterium
GTAACGCTATCGTGACGGTTGGCCTGGACTATTCGCATGTATATAGGTAAGTCATAGGGGCTATCGGAAGCGGTGACAGTGAAGAGAGTGCTTCCGTAGAACCACTGGTTGCGGTAGCTATCCCATCCCCAGGTTGCCTCAGGATCAGAGAAGCGACGTTTGCAGGTACAGTTGTAGATACCTTTTAAGCGACAGTCACAGACTTTGGTGCCATAATGGCTTACTCCAGATTTATAAGGTGAGCCGTCGAAGACGACGGACAAATTGAGAGGTATCACCCAAGAGGCCCATTTGGGCAGAAGTATCGACGAGGCAGCGAGCCAGGAATTCTTAAAGGATTTTTTCAGGTCTAAAGTCAGGGAGCTTGCATTTAATAGTGAGATCTACAAAGTTAATTTTTTAATTTACTAAACTTGAAAAATTAAAAAAATCAAATTATTATTATAGTAATAAACAAGAGCATAATTTGGTTTTATAATAAAGTAATTTGGGTTAAAATAAATAGAGAGAGGATTATCTCTGCTTATAAGGATGTGATTATTTTGACCAATACAGAGTTAATAAAAAAATTATTTCTTTGCTTTGCAAAAGATGATAAAGAAGAATTTTATCGTCTTGCTGAAGAATACATTGAACGGGAAAAAAAGAAAAAACACAATATTGTTGCTAAAGAATTAAAAGAGGCTCTTTATGCAAGTAAATTTTCAGATAAAAGCATAATAGGTAGAAGTTTTAAAAATAGCATTCCTATTCCCAGAGACACCGAAAAGGGTTTTCCTCTACTTGAAATCAAAGAATATAATATCGATTGGGATTCTTTAATTCTACCCGAAAAAACGCTACAAATATTAAAACAAATTGTTAAGGAATTCAGGGATGCAGATATACTTGCAACATATAACTTGAAACCTAAAAATAAAATTCTTTTTTGCGGAGAACCAGGAACGGGAAAAACATACTCTGCACAAATTATTAGCTCGGTTTTGCATATTCCACTAATTTATGTAAGGTTTGACTCAATTATTTCTTCGTATTTAGGGGAAACCGCAGCAAATTTAAGAAAAGTTTTCGATTTCATTGAAAGTGGTACTTGGGTAGTTTTATTCGATGAAGTTGATATCATTGGTAAAAATCGAGATGATCATTATGAACATGGTGAAATCAAAAGAGTGGTTAATAACTTTTTACAAATGCTGGATACTTTTGAAGGTAACAGTATTATTATTGCTGCTACTAATCATCAACACATACTTGATCCAGCTATTTGGAGAAGATTTGATGAAATTGTATATTTTGATTTGCCCAGTGAAAAAGAGAGGCTAAGATTATTTGAATTATATTTGAAACCAATTAAAAAAGATAAAATAGACCTAACTCAATATGTAAAAAAGACAGAAGGGTTTTCCCCATCAGATATCAGAATGACTTGTATTGAGGCCATTAAATATACAATATTAAACGACAAAGAACAATTGACAACTTCTGAACTCGACTATGCTTTGTCAAGATTTATTGAAAGAATGAATATCCGAAGAATTAGAGGGGGTAATGCATAATGGCAAATTATGAGCATTTACCTTTACCAGAATATCAAGCAAATCTAAACAAACAAAAAAATAAAAATAGAAATCGTAAGTATAAATTTCCTGAAGGTAGGGATAAGGCCAGTTTCGGTAAACAAAATTTAAAGAAAGTAGACGAAATAATTAGCTCTTTTAATAAACTAAAAAACAAATATAAGGATACTATTGATGTGAATCTAATTTTTCGCATTCGAATAAATCAGAGCGTAGACATTAATTCATTTGATAAAAATATATTATCTTCTATGGGCATGGAAATCTTATCCGTTGCTGAAAACAAAAAAGGTTACTGGGTCGTCTTTTCAAATGAACAAGATTTGAAAACTTTTAAAGAAAAACTTTCTCAATATTCAGGCCTCAAACAAAACGGTGCAAAAAACTATAAATATGATTTTTTTAATGCCATCGAGAGTATAGATGATATACCCCCTGAAGAAAAAATAGGAAAAGCATTGAGAAATAAACCATTAACAAATGACAAAGCAGAATATATAAATATAGAATTATGGCGTATGGATGATTCAAAATTAAATGATTTCATAGAAAAATTAGAACAAGTGTATCCTAACCGTCAATTATTTAAGATAACGGACAAATTAATCACCAAATCTTTTGCTTTATTAAGGGTCAGAACGATAAAAAGTATTTTAAATGAAATTCTTGAATTTAAAGAAGTAGCATGGGTAGATCGACCGTTTTTCCCTTTATTTAAACCATCTGAATATAGGTCGATCGATATATCTGATATAAAAATAAATCGACCCAGCGAAGATGCTGTTGGTATTCTTGTTATTGATTCTGGCATAGTTTCTAATCATCCTATTTTAGGACAGGCAGTTGCTGTAGAAGAAAATTACCAGAATGGAGAAAAAGAAGAACATGATACTGTAGGACATGGGACAGCAGTTGCTGGGTGTGCTATTTTTGGGGATATTGAAGAATGTATAAAAAATAAAGTATTCAATGCTAGTAACTGGTTGTTTTCGGCAAAAGTTATGTATAAAAATAAACAAATAGAGACCCAAGCAATTTTTGACCCCGAAAAACTGTTAGAACATCAATTATATGATGTAATTAAAGATTTTTTAGAAAACCCATCATATAATATAAAAGTTGTTAATATATCTTTAGGCAACAGTGATGAAATTTGGGACTTAACATCAAATAGGCAGTTTCCACTAGCCTCACTGATAGATGAACTGGCATTCAAATATCCGCAGGTAGTTTTTATTGTTTCTGCAGGGAATGAAAACCCTCAAAAACATTACACCTCTTTATCCGAAATTATTGATAATTATCCCGATTATTTAGTAAAAAATCCCCATTTTAGAATTATAAATCCTGCAACTTCTGCTTTGTCACTTACTGTTGGTTCAATTGCCTCTCCAATAAAAATTATGGATGATGGTTATACCGATGAATGTATCTGGTATCCTGTTGCTGAAGTTAATCAACCCTCTCCTTTTAGTAGAGCTGGATATGGAATAAATGGAATGATTAAACCTGAATTAGTTGAGTATGGAGGAAATTTAATTTTAAAGGAAATGTATGGAAGATTAATGCCCAATGCTGGTGGCAATATAGTACTTTTATCTAATAAACCATACGACAAACTTTTTTCCACTGATTCTGGTACAAGCTTTGCTGCCGCGAAAGTAGCACATATAACTGGAAAAATTTCTAATATGTTCCCTGATAAGTCATCTAATTACATTAAAAATTTGATTTTATTGTCAGCAGATTATCCCGACTATTCATTATTAAAGGAATTTGATGAAGATACCATTTACCGAACTTTAGGATACGGTTTACCCAATTATGAGAAAGCAGTTTATTCAAGTGACAATAGAGTTGTTCTACTGAACGAAGGTAGTATTGGATTAAATAAGGTTAAAGTTTTTACAGTTAATATACCAGAAGCATTTTTTTATACAAAAGGTTATAAAAAAATTACGGTTGTCTTGACATACAATTCCCCTACAAGATCAACAAGAGGTGACAGTTACATAGGAAATCGATTATATTTCAAATTTTATCATTCAATTGATCCAGATATACTGGTGAAAAAATTCGCTGAAGTTAACATAAATGATGATATTGATGATATTGAAATAGATGAATTACGTCAATACGAGATAAAATTAGAACCAGGCCACAATAGAAGGATAGTAGGGTGTCATCAAAAAGCCTGGAAAGAATTTAAACGAGAACCAAAAAAAGAGATTCATTCTCCTTTTACTTTAGTATTAATCAACCAAAATAAATGGATAAATGATGAAAAATATTTACAAGACTATTGTATTTCACTAATGTTAGAACACAGAGAAGATATTGGACTTTATAATCTAATAAGAAATGAAATAAGACAAAGAATAAGAATTTAATAATCTATTAAAAACAAAACGTTTTGAAGAAAATAATAGAAAAATACTAACTGTATAACTCTCAGAGACTGTCCAAAATTTTGTGCATGAATGAATAATGAAGCCTCTTTGGGGTTAAAATTAACAACATAAACCAGAAAGAAGAATTTTATTTATGAGCGTTTTACGGAAAGAAATAGCACAAAAAATAATCAAGGAGAATAATTTTCAGACACCTCAAGAGATAATGATGAAATTCATGAAGGAATAAACGTCCTACAAAAAATGCTGGAAGCTGAAATAGATGTATTCAAAATGTTGAACTAGATATACCAAGGGAGCGCAAAGGAGAATACAATTGCCAGATAGTGCCTAAATACCCAAAAGATGTTTCTGGGTATTGAGAAAAAATCATATCGCTGTATGCTAGAGGAATGACCATTCGAGATATTCTTGGCTAAACCTTATGAACTATATGGAATAAAAATTTCAGGTGAGCTGGTAAGTAAGATAACTGATCGAATAATACCTAATATAAAAGAGTTACAAAACAGGCCACTTGAACTAGGAGATTTGTTAAAGGATGGGAAAAGACACATTACAACGGATAAACCATTACTCCTTACAATATTCAAATTCATGCATATAATGTAAAATTTAGGTAATATTAAAAATATAAATATGGTTACTGTTATCAAAGAAAAGTAACAATTTGCTTAATATCAGAAAGGGATTAAAAGTCCCATACACAAAATTATTTACACTTTCCTTGATGCGATTCCCAATCACCTAGTTTGTTCTAGTCGCAAAATATAAAAATTGTTATAAGAACATCCTGACTTATTGCAGGGGGCTCTTTGTTTAGTATCTACAAAGCTTGCTTTTATAGAGTTTCTTCATAACACTGCTTGATTATCTCCAACACATACTCTAGTTCATCAATGTTCTCTACTTTAATTCTTCGATTAAGGCTGTAATTGTAACTATCAGGTACTTTCTCCACTTTGTTCTGCGGATCGTGTAAGTTTTCCACTGGCAAGAGATACACAGTTAGTGAATTTTTTGAAATCCATACTTCGGCAAAATTACGTGTGGTGGCATATGCCACATATACCTTAGTAACTTTCTCATTGATGGAATCATCGATTTTCAAAATCTGCTCGCGTAACTCTTTAAACATTTCCACCGT
>DATCJO010000064.1:0-4394 GCA_036562765.1 Tissierellaceae bacterium
CATAAAAGTGGTAGAAGAATTGGTTATAGGCTGCCACAACTGTGCAAGCCAATGTGGTTAACTGTATAATACCGCAGACAACAAGGGACAAACGTAATGATTACGTACAGTTAAGGCCTTTGGGGCAGGTATGCCCAAAGGCCAGGACATGATTATATCATTAGGGATGTTGTCAAGGTCGGGTAGTATTTTCTCGCTTACGCTCAAAAATCTCCACCCTTCCCTTGACAACATGATATATTCTATCAAAAGCATAGAAGTAAAAAATGGATATCTATACCATACTTTTTCTCAAAAAGTGTTGCATTTAATATTGCAATTTGAGAGAAGACGTATCTCCTTCTTCGTATAGAACACGGTAATCATCCTTTTACTGAACCAGTAATACCTTCAGCAAAGTTCCTTTGCAGTATAAGAAAAATGATTATTGTAGGTAATGTACTAATAGTTACAGCTAACATTAAAACACCATAATCAATAACATATCCAGCTGTTAAGTTAGAAATCAAAAGAGGCATTGTCCTACTCTCAGGTTTTTGCATAATAACCAAAGGCCATAAATAACTATTCCACGCATTCATAAATGTTACTACTGCTGCAGCAGTATAAGTAGGACGCATAATTGGTATATACATTCTTAAAAAGATTTTAAATTCTCCTAACCCATCTATTCTTGCTGCTTCAATAATATCATGAGGGAATGATTTTGTACTTTGCCTGAAGAAATATATTAAAAACGCTGTAGATATTGTAGGTAAAACAAATCCTAACGTAGTATTAAGTAGATTAAATTTTCCAAATATTTCAAACAAAGGAATCATAATAGCTGCAAAAGGTACCATCATAGATAATAATAAAGTATTCATTAATCGATCTTTAGACTTATTATTATATATTTCAAAACCATATCCAGCTAACGAACATACAATTAGACTTGCAATAGTAGCTACGCTAGCATTTTTAAAAGAATTAAAGAAAGCTCGCCCTATATTAGTGTTGGCCAAAAGAATTTTAAAATTTTCAACTAAATAAGTTCCTGGCAATAACCTCCCTGTAATAACATCTACACTCTTATTAGTAGACGAAATAACCATCCATATTAAAGGAAATAGAGATAAAAATGCTGAAATACCTAAAAATATATACTTTATTATATTAACCATCCGATTTTTCATTGTCTTCTATCACCTACCCTTATCTGAATAAGAGATAAAATAGCCACCATAATAAATACAACATAAGATATTGCAGCAGCATAACCAAAATTAGGTGAATACTCAAATGCTAGTCTATATATATATTGAGATAACGAAATAGTAGCATTTGCCGGGCCACCATTAGTTAAATTTCTTGGTTCATCGAACAACTGTAATGTACCATTAGTAGACATAATCGCAGTCAACAAAATTATTGGTTTTAATAATGGTATTGTAATTTTAAAAAACGTCGTTACAGGACCTGCTCCATCAATTTTAGCCGCATCGTATATACTAGACCCTATATTTTGCAAGCCTGATAAATAGAATACCATATTATAACCAGTCCATCTCCATGTTAATGCTATAATAATTATCAATCTAGCAGTCCACGGATCGCCAAGCCAATTTATAGGTTTAGAAATTAAATTTAATTTCATCAGAATTGCATTTACAAAACCATCTAAAGCAAATAAGGAACGAAAAATTATAGAATATGAAACTAAAGAAGTTGCACATGGTAAAAAAATCGCAGTACGAAAGAAAGGTCTCCCTTTCAATTTATCATCATTCAGCAAAGTAGCTAATATTAATGCAAGAAATAACATTATAGGAATTTGAATTAAATAAATAAAAGTATTCCTTAACGACGTTTTAAATAATCCATCAGCAAACAGTCTTTTATAATTATATAAACCAGCAAATGTCATATTATGTCCAACACCTGTCTGCAAAGACAATATAAAAGCTCTAATTATTGGATAAAAATAAAATGCGAAAATTAAAAGCGCGCCTGGTAATATAAAAAGCCAACCTATCATATTTTGGCGTTTTCTTAAATTCATTAAATAGAAATCCCCCTTTTTACTTGTATTTTAATCCCTTCCTGTTGTATAATCCTAATAATATTTTAAAAAAGAGGAGTTGCAAATCATAATAATTTTGCAACACCTCTTTTTCATTTCCTTTTGAATAAAATTACCCTTACTCTTATTGCCCCATTTGGAACTTAACTGTTTCTTCTGCTTCTTTTAAAGCAGAGTCTATATCTTCCCCCGCTATAATTTTTGTAATAGCGGTTCCAATTGCATCTCTTGCTTCATAATTGTATATACCATAAGATACCTGCGGAACTTTCTTCGCAAAATTCATTATATCTGCATAAATTTTTTGTCCACCGAAAAATTCATGTGGTTCAAAATAAACATCACTTTCAGCTGCGGGCAAATAAGTGGCAATGGCCCCTGACGAAGGTAAAATCGTCTCATATAATTCTACACTTCCAGCAAAAGTTTTTGCCAGAAAATCTATTGCAACATCCGGATGTTTAGAACTAGACAAAACCATCCAACTAGATCCACCTTGATTACTATAATTAGTTGCATTAGGTGCTTTTTCTAATCTAGGAATATTAGTAATTCTCCACAAGCCTTTTTGATCCTCTTGTTGTACAATAGAAGCTATAATCCAACAACCATTTATTGTACCTGCCACTGTACCACTATTAAAACTACTAATATACTGATCCCAATCATTTACTTCAACCACTACTCCACTCTTTACAAGTTCTACATAAACTTCTATTATTTCTCTCAGTACCTCATTTTGGCTTATAAATACATCTCCTTTTTCATCAAACATCCAACTTCCTGCACTTTGCAACATAATCATTAATAAATCAGGTTGACCTGCCACAGTAGAGTTTAAAGGTTTGCCCGTTTTTTGAAGAACATCTTTGCCTATGCGTATATAATCAGACCATGTAATATCTGTCATATCCTCTAAAGTATATCCTGCTTTTTCTAAAATATCAATTCTTACAGCATTGATAGCAACTCCACTATCAAAAGGTACTCCATAATTTCTTCCATTAACAGTAGTAAGTGCTACTTTATAAGGAGCAAATTTAGAAAAATCTATTCCTGAATCTGTCAAATCTACAAATGCATCAGGAAAATTAATTACATTTTTAATGAGCGCATTATCTTGCATCAACACAATATCGGGTAGTGTTTCCGTTTGTCCTGAAGTAAAAGCTGTAGTTAATTTTGTTTGTACATCTTCCCATGGTGTTTCGATAATATCAATTTTAACATTAGGATTAACTTTATTATAAATCTTCGCTGCTTCCTTCATTGCATAAACGTTAAAATTTGGATCCCAACACCACACGGTAATAGTTATTTCATCTTCTTTCTCCACATCCCCATTATTTTTTGCTTCATTTGAACGTTCAACCTCTTGATCACTAGAACATCCTATAGAAGCCGTAGTTATTATAATAAGACTCAAAAATATTATTAACAATTTTTTCATTCGTTTCATCTCCTTTTGATTTAAAAATTATTTAAACAATTCATTCACCCTAAAAGATATACTAATTGGCCTTAAAGAAACAATTAAACTAGCCTTTTTCTTTTTGAATTATTAAATTCCCCTTTTATTGTATCACCTCCTAAGAAAATACACTCTTCTTAAATTAAAAATTAAGCTCAATAAATAACGAGCGATTTTATTTACAACATGTAGATTTTGCAATATGTGCATGTAAATTTTGCAACATGTAAATGTTTTCTTAAGAACCTAACAAAGCCCAAACAGCTAATAATGTGTAAATGAAATTACTATACTTCAAGTATAAATAAAATATTCTGTTTAATCAAGACCTAAATTTCAAAATAAAAGCCTTTTCCCCTTCAAACAAACCAATTTACTATAAACAATCTAAATTTTTCTGTTTTTTACTTTATACCAGGCTTTTTTGTTTTAAAATTGAACTCCGGCGACGACCTACTCTCCCAGAGGGTCTCCCCTCTAGTACCATCGGCGCTGAAGGGCTTAACTTCTGTGTTCGGAATGGATACAGGTGTCTCCCTTTTCCCTATAGGCCCTCATAGCATTTCCTTCCACCTTACCGTCCTTATAAACCGCTATCAGCGCTGCCATAGAAAATGTTAGCTTCTCGGGCAAATTGCCGTATTTACTGTAATACTCCTTGATGGATGGAAGTACCCTCACCTTAAACTTGGAGGTCGAATTCAAGAGAATGCTTATAAAATAATGCTTGATAAAGGGATTCTTAAACCTCTCTATAACAGCGTCGGCAAATTCTATAAGCATATTCCTGTCAAGGTCAATTGAAGGAATTATTTCATCGTATATGATGCTCCTTACATATTCGCCCATCACTTCATGATC
>DATCJO010000097.1:0-3623 GCA_036562765.1 Tissierellaceae bacterium
ACATCCAAAATCAACTTTTGGAGTATTGATAGAATTATGCGAAAGATAATCTGGAGGGAGGACAAAAATGAAGGAGAAAATTGAAAAACTCCTAGAGACCAGGAAGAAAATTGAGCTTGGTGGTGGAGAAAAGAGGATAGAAAAGCAACACAGTCAGGGAAAGCTTACTGCAAGAGAGAGAATAAATCTATTGCTGGATGAAGGCAGCTTCATAGAAATAGATGCCTTCGTAAAGCATAGAAGCACTAATTTTGGAATGGCAGAAGTTGAAGCTGAAGCTGATGGAGTAGTTTCAGGATATGGAACAGTAGACGGAAGACTTGTATTTGTATATGCTCAGGATTTCACAGTACAAGGCGGTTCCCTAGGAGAAATGCATGCAAATAAGATAGTAAAGGTTCAGCAGATGGCATTAAAAATGGGGGCTCCATTAATAGGAATAAATGATTCTGGTGGAGCAAGAATTCAAGAAGGAGTAGATGCACTATCAGGATATGGTAAGATATTCTACAATAACACCAGAGCATCAGGAGTAATACCTCAAATAAGCGTCATTATGGGACCATGTGCAGGAGGAGCAGTATATTCACCAGCTTTAACAGACTTCATATTTATGGTAAATGGAACAAGCAGAATGTTCATAACTGGGCCAGAGGTAATAAAGACAGTTACAGGAGAAGATGTAACCCAGGAAGAATTGGGTGGGGCAAGGACTCACAATAGAATATCAGGGGTAGCCCATTTCATGGATGATACTGAAGAGGAATGCATACAAAGGATAAAAACTCTATTAAGCTATCTTCCATCCAATAACCTGGAATCACCACCAGCATATGAATCCAATGATGATATAAATAGAGTTGAAGAAAGATTAAATGAAATAGTACCAGATAATCCAAATAAGCCCTATGACATGAAGGAAATAATAACCCTGATAGCAGATAATGGGGAATTTTTTGAAGTACAGGAATACTATGCACAGAATATAATTACAGGATTTATAAGGTTAAATGGCAAATCCATAGGAGTAATAGCAAATCAGCCAAAGGTAATGGCAGGATGTTTAGACATAAATGCATCAGACAAGGCAGGAAGATTCATAAGAACCTGTGATGCATTTAATATACCAGTGCTTAACCTAGTAGATGTACCAGGATTCTTACCAGGAACTGATCAGGAATATGGTGGGATAATAAGGCATGGAGCAAAGATGCTATATGCATATAGTGAAGCAACAGTACCAAAGGTAACGCTGATAATAAGGAAGGCATATGGAGGAGCATATCTTGCAATGTGCAGCAAGGACTTGGGAGCAGACCAAGTATTTGCATGGCCAAATGCAGAAATAGCAGTTATGGGACCAGAAGGAGCAGCTAACATAGTATTTAAGAACGAAATAAAAGAATCCTCCAACCCAGCAGAAACAAGAAATGAAAAGATAAAAGAATACAGAGACCTTGTAGCAAATCCATACATTGCCGCATCAAGAGGATATGTTGATGATGTTATAGTACCAAGTATTACAAGACCAAGACTTATATCAGCCTTTAATATGCTTGAGAGCAAGAGAGAGACTAATCCAAGTAAGAAACATGGCAATTTACCAGTATAGAAGGGGTGATATAATTGGGAGAAAGTATAACAATAGGTGATAGCTTAATAATAACAGTATTTAGCATGGCAGTAGTATTCATAGTTCTGTATCTTATATCCTGCTTAATAAGGGTATTAAAGATAGTTTCAAACGGTAAAGAGGAAAATAAAGAGAGCAGTACACCTAACATTGAAGAAGCAAATGCAATAGAAGAAATAGAAGAAGTAGAAGAGGAAGATGAAGGAGAATTAGTAGCGATAATTGCAGCAGCAATAGCAGCAAGTTTAGATGTGTCAATTCCTCAAATAAGAATAAAGGAAATAAGGCGAGTTTCTCAAAGCACCCCAGTATGGGCAGACATAGGCAGAAGAGAACAAATGAAAGGCATAATACAATAAACTAATGTCATTAGGAGGTAAATAACATGAGAAAGTTTTTAATAAATGTAAACGGAAACCAATATGAAGTTGAAGTAGAAGAGATAACCAGCAATTCAGCTTCTACAAAGCCACAGGTAGAATCTCCACAGCCAGCACCAAAAGCAGAAAAGCCAGCACCACAACCAGCAAAAGAGCCAAAGGCAGGAGCATCAAAGAAGGTTTCAGCAAAGGCAGGGCAGGAAGTAGTAAAAGCACCAATGCCAGGAACTATTCTAAACATAAATGTAAAAGAAGGAGATAATGTTAAGAAAGGGCAAATATTGTTAATATTAGAAGCCATGAAGATGGAAAATGAAATAGTTGCACCAAGAGATGGGAAAGTAGTAGGCATTGTAGTTTCGAAAGGGGCTTCAGTCAATACAGGAGATGATATGGTAATAATAGAATAATACCAATGAAAGGAAGGATTAGCAAATGCTTATAGACATATTACAGGATTTTTTGAAAAGCACTGGATTAGCCCAGATGACCATTGGTCAGGTCATAATGATATTAATCTCCTTTTTCCTTCTATATCTGGCAATAAAAAAAGGATTTGAACCACTTTTATTGGTACCAATTGCTTTTGGGATGTTGCTGGCAAACCTTCCTTTAGCAGGATTAATGGCAGAACCTGTAGTAGAAATTGTAGAAGACCCAAATACAGGAGAATTGGTATCAAAGACAAAGCAATTAGGCGGGCTATTATACTATCTATATCAGGGAGTTAAGCTGGGTATATACCCACCATTAATATTTTTAGGAGTAGGAGCAATGACAGACTTTGGTCCATTAATAGCAAATCCATCAAGCATATTGCTTGGAGCAGCAGCACAGATAGGAATATTTATAACCTTTGTAGGAGCAACAGTATTAGGATTTACAGGGCCAGAAGCAGCAAGCATTGGAATAATAGGAGGAGCAGATGGACCAACAGCTCTATACTTAACAAGTAAGCTAGCTCCACATTTATTAGGACCCATAGCAGTAGCAGCCTATTCATATATGGCATTAGTACCAATAATACAACCACCAATTATGAAAGCATTAACCACAGAAAAAGAAAGAAAGGTAATGATGCAACAGTTAAGACCAGTTTCAAAAAAGGAAAAGATAATATTCCCAATAATGATCACAGTATTTGTATCATTAATACTTCCATCAGCAGCTCCATTAGTAGGAATGCTAATGCTAGGGAATTTAATGAGAGAATGTGGAGTAATAGATAGGCTATCAAAGACAGCACAAAACGAGCTAATGAATATAGTAGTAATATTTTTAGGATTAACAGTAGGAGCGACAGCCAATGCAGAAATATTCATACAATGGGGAACAATAAAGATAATAATATTAGGACTAGTGGCATTTTCCATAGGTACAGCAGGAGGAGTAATATTTGGGAAGATAATGTACAAAGTATCAGGAGGGAAGATAAATCCACTAATAGGGTCAGCAGGTGTATCAGCAGTACCAATGGCAGCGAGGGTAAGCCAAAAAGTTGGACAGGAAGCAAACCCAGGGAACTTTCTTCTTATGCATGCAATGGGACCAAATGTAGCAGGAGTAATTGGTTCAGCGGTAGCAGCAGGACTTCTTTTGATGTTCTTCCA
>DATCJO010000100.1:0-6036 GCA_036562765.1 Tissierellaceae bacterium
TGCGCGATGAAAAACTTTACAATCCATCCGCCAGGAAAGGAGATGTTAGTTTAAGCTAAGACCAATTTCCTAATTTACAATTATGTTAATAATTACCATCTCCTTTGGATGATGGTTAGCTTTGCTATGCCCTTTTTTAGGCTTAAATCGCTAAAAATTTTTCAACTTTTTTCGAATCCCCCTTGACATATTACCGAATTACTATCTTAAAACTCTGTTGAAAATACATTATACCGTAAAAATATTAAGGATAAAAATATAAGGAAGATATAGGAATATGCGGGTAACCCGCATATTCCTATTGCATTAAAATTATTCTATTTATATGTCTTATCTAAGAATTCCTGCACCTGCTTGATAACCTCTTCCCTTATTTTGTCAAGCCCTACTTCTTTGGCTTTATTATAGGCATTCTGAATCTCTTTCAGCGGGTCTTCATAAGCTCCACATCTTATAGGATTGCCGAGCTCATTATATATAGCATCTACCTTAGCTTTTTCTGTTTTTATAGGCTCTGTGTTAAAGGTGAATCCCGCTAATGCGCTCGCAGCATATCTATCCGGGTTAAGTTTCCACTCAAAGTACTCCTTCTCCTGAGGCAAATAATTATCATTTATTCTTACCATATTAGGATTTCCTGTCAGTTGATACCACGGGAATATATACGGTTGAGATGCCATGGCTTCTGGAATCTTATACCCGTTATCACCCACTTTTTCCCAATGCACACCTTCTATACCTAATTCTATTAAATCATGATTGTCTTCACTCTGGAAAATCCAATCGATAAACTTCATAGTACGATCAGCATTCTTACTAGTAACCGGTATGCACACAAAATTCCACGCTTTATAATCCGTAACAACGCTGTGTGGTATCTTTTCTCTGTCAGAATCACGGAATGGGAAGAAGTACAAATCGGCCTCCGGTACTACTTGCTTGAGCTTAGGATAAAATACAGGAGACTGGAATATTCCCCGGCACAGAGCAGCAGCCTTCCCAGATGCGAATACACCCATCCTGTCAGTTTGACTTAATACATCCTTTTCAAGGTATTTGTTCCACTCCTTAGCTTTTAGTATAGGTGCCTGCCATGTTTCCAATTTGTTATATGGTTCTGGAAAATCTTTATAAGCTTCAGCAGGCTCGCCGCCCCACATGTTGCCAAAAAGTACTCTTGCAGCCCCTAAAACTTTTTTATTGTCCTTAGATATAGCTACAGCAAAATTCTCTACAGTATAAATATTAGCTTCAGCAGGATAACAATGCTCCAATCCGAAAGTCGATTCGAAAAGTCCAATTCTACCCTCTGTAGCTATTGGTATCATTCCAGGTTCATTTTCAAGAATGGTATCAAGAAACTTTGCCAATTCATCGTACGTTTTGATTTCTTTAAAGCCGTATTTCTCCATGAGATCTTTGCGAATAGCAAAGCCTTCTACCTCACCAAACGTTTGTGTTATAGGGATGGCATAAACCTTACCTAAAAAACGGTTGCTATTAATATAATCCTTCGAAAAGTTTTTCTTCAATCCCGGATATTCATCGTTGAAGAAATACTTTTCAAGGTCTATATACGCTCCGTTACTAATACGCTGGTCCATACCCATCCATGGAGCATCAAATACCAAATCTACCTCTTCCTTACTGGCCATTTTTAACTGTAGCTTCTGTTTGTGAGCATCAGTAGGATTCCACTCAATATCTAGCTTTACATTCAGGGTATCTTTTGTCCTCTTATAGAACTCCTCCAATACTTCATCAAGGTGCATAGGCTTTTCTCCAAAGAACATAATTTTCAATGTTACTGGTTTCGGAGCTTGCGTTTGGTCATTACTTTTCTCCTGTTGACCAGTTTCTGTCTCTTGCCCGGTTTCTGTCTCACCAGTGCCAGTTTCATCGGCCCTTTCCTGTTTGCCGCAGCCAAACAGCACGCTAAACAACAATCCTATAACCATTAAAATAGCCAAATATTTAGAAAATCTTCTCATAAAGCGTATACCTCCTTACTTTTATTATTTATAACCGGTCTAAACCGGTTATCAACCTTTTATTGAACCTACCATAAGCCCTTTCACAAAGTATTTTTGTACAAAAGGATATGCGAATATTATTGGGCCGATAGTTAAAACAGTGGTAGCTAATCTAACGCCGTAACTGGGTATAATATTTTCTATCCTGATACCTGATTGAGCAGCAATCTGATCAGCAAACTGTACATTTCGTAATACCCTCATGATAAGATACTGCAACGGATACAGTTCTTCTTTTTCTATATACAGCATGGCCCTGAACCATTCATTCCAGTAACCTAAGGCATAAAATAGACCCACTGTTGCTACAGCTGGAAGCGATACCGGCAGAATGATACATATCCAAATATATATGTCATTCGCTCCATCTATCCTAGCCGATTCCGAAAGCTCTTTGGGGACCGTCTTAAAAAAGTTGCGCAGTAAAAACATGTTCCACGGATTAACCAAACTTGGAATAATCAGCACCCAAATTGAGTTTTTCATACGTAAATAATTTGTAATTAAAAGATAACTGGGTACCAAGCCTCCGCTAAACAACATGGTAAAATATACATAGAATGATATCTGGTTTCTGTATTTTAGATGTTCCAATGAAAGAGCATAAGACATAGCACTCGTAACCAACATACTTAGTATTGTACCTACCACAGTTACAAATATGGTTACACCATAAGCATTAAATATAGTATTATCGTTTAACACTAGTTTATATGCATCAAATGATATTTTTTCGGGTATAAGCCTAAATCCGTTTTTTATAATGGCTATCTCGTCAGTTATAGAACCGGAAACAACTAACATAAACGGAAGCAAACATATAACAGCAAATATTGCAATGAATACATGGCTAATAACGCTTATAAATTTATCGCTCATATTTCTAGTTTGCACTTACATCGCTCCTTTTTATTAAAATATGGCGCTCTCCGGATTAAATTTCCTAGCTATACCATTGGTTATAATTACAATTATAAACCCTAATACCGACTGAGAAAGCCCTACAGCTGCTGACATACCCATATCTCCCAATTCCATAAGTGCTCTGTAAATGTAAGTATCTATAATATCGGTAGTTGGATATAAAAGAGAATTACTTCCAACAAGAGGATAAATCAACCCAAAATTTCCATAGAATATCTTACCTACCCCAAGTAAAAATAGTAATATTGCAGTATTTTTAATTAATGGCAAAGTAATATACCATATCTTTTGTATCTTGCTAGTACCATCAATAGTTGCTGCCTCATATATTTCATTATCTATGCTTGTAATAGTCGCTAAATAAACTATAGAATCAAAGCCAGCGTTTTTCCATACATACAATATTGTTAACAGGGGTGGCCATACCTCTGGTGTACTATAAAAGCTGATTGGCTGCATGTTTAGCTTTTTTAGTATTATATTGATATAACCAGTATCACTTCCAAGTAAAATATTGGCAAACATAGCAACTACTGTCCAAGAAATAAAATGGGGAAGTAATATAATCGATTGCGTAAGTTTCTTATAATATTTGGAATTTATTTCATTTAAGAAAAGTGCAATTGCAATGCTGAACACCATATCGAAAATTAAAAATAACGCATTCAAATATAGTGTATTAAATACCACTCTACCCAATGCCGGCGAATCAAATAAAACACTAAAATTCCTCCATCCAACAAATTCACTTTGGAATATGCCTTTCATCGGATTAAAATCCTGAAAGGCAATTACTATTCCCACCATAGGGAGGTAAGCAAATATAAAGAAGAAAAGAATACCTGGCACAGTTAGCAAATATAGATACTTATTGATTTTAATTTCTTTAAAAAAGCTTTTCCGCTTTGTCTTTTTAATATTAGAGTTTACGTTTGTGTTAATCGAAACAATTCCAGTCAATTGAATTCCACTCCTTTATTGTAAACATTTATATTGTGGTACTTATAATATTAAATCATGATACGATCTTATACAACTTTAAATTTTAATAAAAACATCGTTTTTTAATTTTTGAATTCATAAAAAACAAAATCAAGTCCAAATTTTGTGTAAAATCCCCTCTGGCTAGAACCGGGTTAATTTATTATCACTATGCTCTATATTTTACTGCCTCCGGCCTCCTGCTCAAGGATTCGATATCGTCGAGCTAAGCCCCTCCTTGACCTAAAACATCATCCAGCAGTCGTAATACACCAACAGTCGTCATTACCCCTACCCTATGAGTATTATTCTTTTCTTAGCCTTCTGTGTCTTATTTCTACATCATTCAAAATACTCTGCCATGTCAAAATACTTCTTGCCACAACCCCATCTCTCATCTATTTTCATCAGCAATGTCCCTATTAAACGTATCGCCGACCCCCTGTTCGGAAATATCTTTTTAACTTCTATTCTGCAAAAATAAAAGCGGAATCGGCAGAGTTACCAAAAATTAAATATGGCATAGTTACTAAAGCTGTGATAAATTTATCTATCATAAAAATTTACCACAGGGGGGTTAGTAACTATGCCAACCACCATTGTAAAACATAATAACGAATTAATTGATTTTTTGCAAGATGTAAATTATGGAATGAACAAAGCACAATTCAATCACCTAATTACAATGGTGGAAGGTAGTCTCCAAATGGAAGGTAAAATATCAATATCCAAAATAGCAGAGAATATTGCTACGGCAAAGGATGAAAGCTGTATTTACAGGTTTTTGAGTAAATCCCCCTGGGATGATGAACTACTAAACAGAAATCGCATAAATTTTCTTAGATATCATCTGTAACATAACATTAAGCCTGGTGAGATTGGTTTCCTGGTTATTGACGATACTACTAACTTAAAGGACACGAGAACGAAAGCTATGGAGGGGTTAGATTTCCATTACTCCCACAGTGAGGGTAAAATTTGTTGGTCTCACTGTGTAGTGACTTCAAATTTTGTAGCTGGACCATATGCTATGCCCTTCCATTTCAAACCCTATTACAGGGAAGAGAAGTGCAATGAACTTGGGATTGCCTTTGAAAGCAAAGTAGATATTGCCAAAGGATTTATAAAGGAATTTCATACTCCATCAAATATTAAACAGCTATATGTTCTAACTGATAGCTGGTATACCCGAGTCTCCGCATGTAAAAAATAGGTAATTTAATTACATTTATTACCAAAAGGATTATTGAATTTTTTGTCGAATATATATCCCCTGTAGAAAGATGCAGGGGTGATTGTGAATGGATATAAACGATGTTAAGAGCATTATAGCATACAATGCCTCCAGTATACCAGTATTGTTTGAGATGTGTCGCATTGCAAAAATAGCAGAAACTGTTAACGATATGGTGGAGTGGAAGTCGGATAATTCTAAGATTTCACCAGGATTTTTAATAGAAGTTTTAGTAGTAACTATAATGCATAGGAGGCAGCCCTTATGGAAAATTGAAGAATACTGGAGCAAACAAAAGCTTGAATTCATGTTAGAGGGTAGCGGTATTACAGTGGAACAATTAAACGATGATGCATTTGCTCGTGCTTTAGACAAACTGCAGACAGTAAACATGAAAGAACTTATCAGCCGTATATGTCTTAACATGTTAAAGGCCCATAATTTAACTATAGAGAGCCTACATTTGGATACAACATCTATTTCTGTAGAAGGGATGTATGAGGGGGATGAGGATGACGACTTTATAATCTGCTACGGTTACAGTAAAGATAATAGGCCTGACCTTAAGCAATTTAAGATAGGGGCGACAGTACAGCAGAGTGGACTTCCTGTAATGGGTCAGCTTTTATCTGGCAACAAATCAGACCGTGAATGGAACCCAGAGGCGATAAAGGAGATGAAGGTATTTTTTGAGGGGCAACAATATAGAGATATTATATTTGTAGGGGATTGTGCGACTGTATCTTCATATGAATCGTTAAGGCAGTTAGAGGGTATACGGTTTATATCACGTTTACCTGAGAACTTTTCCTGTGTTTCAGAGTGGAAAGAGAAGGCGTGGCAGGGGGTAAATTGGGAAGAAGT
>DATCJO010000107.1:0-48705 GCA_036562765.1 Tissierellaceae bacterium
CTTTCTATGTGTAGTTAATTTGGATACCTACATTTTAGCAGATTTATTTCACAAGTGCTTTTATTTTTTGCAAAAAAGGATAAATTGGGATGCATTTTATTTACACCCCAACATTTATTATAGAACCAGTTTTTTTATATATAAAGAAATATAATTTTAAAGAATCATACATTTACATCGTCAAAAACCTTTTTATTAGACAGTAATGGAATTTTAATATATTTTTATATTTGTTTTTTAAGAAATAATGAAATATTATACTTGTTTTACAAAATCAATTCAAAAAATGTTTCACGTGGAACATTTACATTTTCATTAAATAATAATTACAAAATTTAAAGTATTACAAAAAGGTAAAAATATATGTTATTATATTATATAGAATTTATTTTTTATAGCTTAGTATAATCTAAGCTATTTAAGGTGGTGGTAATTTGGGCAAGATAATATCCATCTTCAATCAAAAGGGAGGAGTAGGTAAGACTACTACAGCCATTAATCTAAGTGCAGGACTTGGGAAATTAGGCAAAAAAATACTATTAGTTGATATAGATCCTCAAGGGAATTCAACATCTGGATTAGGAATAGATAAGGATAATGCAAAGCCAATAATTTATGATGTATTGGCTAGAAATGCTGATATTAATGAGTCTATTAAGGACACCACTGCTGAAAATGTGAAGATGATACCATCAAATAATGAATTAGCTGGACTAGAAATTGAATTGGCTAGGGAAGGAAAATGGGAAAAAATTCTTAAGGATAAATTAGAATTGATTAGAGATGATTTTGATTTTATTTTTATTGACTGTCCACCTTCTCTAGGGATTCTTTCTGTTATTGGATTAGTTGCTTCTGACAGCGTGATTATTCCAATTCAATGCGAATACTATGCCTTGGAAGGCGTAGGGCAGCTCTTTGAAACTATTAAACTTGTGAAGAGAAGCCTAAATCCGGGTTTAGAAATTGAAGGTGTAGTTTTAAGCATGTTCGATGGTAGGACAAACTTATCCATTCAAGTAGTAGATGAAGTAAAGAGCTTTTTTAAGGATAAAGTCTATGTAAGTATTATTCCTAGAAATGTTAGATTAGCGGAAGCTCCTAGTTATGGCTTATCTATTATGGATTATGACAGTAAGTCTAAAGGTGCAGAAGCTTATATGGAATTGGCAGAAGAATTTTTAGAATTAGTTGAGGAGTGATACTATGGCGCCCAAAAAAAGAGGGTTAGGTAAAGGCTTGTCTGCTTTAATTTCCGATGATTTAATTCTAAATGAAAAAAATGAAAAGGAAACAGTGGAATATATCAGCATTGATTTGATTTCACCAAATAAGAACCAGCCAAGAAAAAGCATGGATGAAAGCGCACTTAATGAACTTGCTGATTCTATAAAGGTACATGGACTTATTCAACCAATTATAGTTAGAAAAGTTGATAAAAGGTATGAGATAATAGCTGGTGAAAGAAGATGGAGGGCATGTGAAATAGCTGGTTTAAAAGAAATACCATGCATTGTAAAAGATGTAGGTGATGGTGAATCATCAAAATACGCTTTAATTGAAAATATTCAGAGGGAAGATTTAAATCCAATAGAAGAAGCTTTAGCATATAAAAGACTCATGGAAGAATATAATTTAACACAAGAAGAACTAGCAAAGGAATTGGGCAAGTCAAGGTCATATATAGCCAATACCGTTAGGCTCCTTAACTTACCAGAAAAAGTAATTGAATATATTACAGCTGGCAAATTAACTGCAGGTCATGGAAAAGCATTGTTAAGTATTAAAGATGAAAACAAGCAATTACAGATAGCTGAAGAGATTATAAATAATGATTTAAATGTTAGGGAAGCAGAAAACATTACGAGCAAAAAAGCAAAGGGGAAAGAAAAGGATAACAAAAAAGACCCATATATAGTAGAAATAGAAGAGAATTTAATGAGAATTTTAGGGACTAAAGTTAATTTAGTTCAAGGAAAGAAAAAAGGTAAAATTGAAATTGAATATTACACCAATGAAGACCTAGAAAGAATACTCGACATATTAAAAGGAGTGATTTAATGGATATTAATATTTACCAAGTAGATGCCTTTACGGATAAAGCCTTTGGTGGCAATCCTGCGGGCATTGTCATAAGCCCAAGGAATCTTGCTGAAGAAATAATGCAAAACATTGCTGAGGAAATGAATTTATCAGAAACAGCATTTGTAACTCCTTTTAGCAAAGACTCATTTTTAGTTAGGTATTTTACTCCTGTATGTGAAATTGATTTATGCGGACATGCTACTATTGCAGCGTTTTTTGCTCTGGGTGAAATGGGATATATTCAAGGCGTAGAAAATGGGATTTTAAAGGCATATCAGGAAACAAAAATAGGCCAGTTGCCAGTAGAATTAGTATATATAAATGGTAAACTTGACAAAGTATATATGGAACAGGGCAAACCTAAATCCTTAGGCATAATAAAGGAATTAGATGGCCTTGCAGAAGCAATGGGAATTAGCATAAGCGATATAGGTATTCAAGGGGATAATGTATATCCTGAAATTGTTTCTACAGGAGTTCCAGATATAATTTTGCCTGTAAAAAATAAGGAAGCGTTGGACAACATTAAAATAAATAAAGAAAAGCTCTTGAATCTTTCAAAAGAATTAAATGTAATAGGAGTCCATGCTTTTTACTTACCAAAGATAAATTCAGAATGCGTATATACTAGAAATTTTGCTCCTAATGTGGGAATTGATGAAGAGGCTGCAACAGGGACATCAAATGGTGCTCTTATATATTATTTAAAGAAGAATAAGTTAATTGAAGGAAATGAGTTGATTTCTTATCAAGGCGAATTAATGAATAGGCCAAGTACAATTTACTGCAAAATAGAAGAAGTAGATGGTGAATATAAGGTAAAAGTTGGCGGAAGAGCCAAGATAGTCATGTCAGGAATATTATCGGTTTAACCAACCAAGATAAGGTTGGTTTTTTTATGCCCATTTTTATACATCATCTGAAAAGAATCTAAAAATTACAAAATTTAAATTTTATGTTAAAAAAGATATTTACAAAAATTGAAAAGAAATATAAAATAAAGATAAGTTTGTTAATTAACAAACGATTAAAAATAAATCAAAAATAAGGAGGTCACCAAATGGAAAAGCTAGTCAGTGCAGTCAACGGATTTTTGTGGGACAAATTCCTAATTTATGCATTATTAGGTACAGGAATTTTTTATACTATCCGATTGGGAGTTCCACAAATAAGTAAAATTGGTGGAGGATTTAAACAAGTATTTGGAGGAATATTCAAAAAAGGTGAAAAGGCTGATGCTAATGGTATGACATCTTTCCAAGCTTTGGCAACAGCTGTTGCTGCTCAAGTAGGTACAGGTAATTTGGCTGGAGTTGCTACAGCAATAGCATCAGGTGGTCCTGGAGCAGTTTTTTGGATGTGGATATCTGCAATATTTGGTATGGCTACTAATTTTGGTGAAGCTGTATTAGCTCAAAAATATGCTGACAGAGTAGGAGATGAGGTGACAGGAGGACCTGCTTATTATTTATCTAAGGGAGTTAGAAGTAAGTTTTTAGCCGGAATTTTCGCAGTTTTAATAATTATAGCATTAGGATTTGTAGGGAACATGGTTCAATCAAACTCAATATCCACTGCAATAAATACAGCATTTGGAATAAATAAGATAGTTGTTGGAATCATAGTTGCCATAATTGCTGGTTTAATATTAGTTGGCGGTATGAAAAGAATTGCGTCTTTTACAGAATTAGTAGTACCATTCATGGCATTATTATATATTATAGGAAGTATTATTATAATAATTAAAAATGGTTCAAGTATTATTCCTGCATTTAAGAGTATTTTTGAAGGAGCCTTTACTTTTAAAGCAGCTGCAGGAGGAGCTTTAGGTGTTACAATGAAAGAAGCTGCTAGGTATGGTATAGCTAGAGGATTATTCTCCAATGAAGCGGGAATGGGTTCAACTCCTCATGCACACGCTGTAGCGAAGGTTGATCATCCAGCTCAACAAGGAATGGCAGCAATGGTTGGAGTTGTAATTGATACATTAGTTATTTGTTCTGCTACTGCATTGATAAACCTAGTTACAGGAGCAGATAAGTTAGGGCTTACAGGTATTGAAATGACACAAGAAGCCTTTAGATTAGGTCTTGGTAATTTTGGATTAAAGTTTATTGGTATTAGCTTATTCTTCTTTGCATTTACTACTATTATAGGATGGTACTTCTTTGGTGAAGCAAATATTAAGTACTTATTTGGAGTTAAGGCAGTTCCAATTTATAGATGGATAGTTTTAGGATTTATAGTATTAGGTTCTTTTCTAAAGGTTGGACTAGTTTGGGATTTAGCAGACATGTTTAATGGACTCATGGTAATACCTAACTTAATAGGATTAATAATACTGTCATCACAAGCTGTTGAAATATTAAAAGATTATGATAACAATTTTGCTAGGAAAAATGAATAGATTAAATTTGGGAAAGGAAACAGCAAGTTTCCTTTTCTTGATTTTATGGGGGATAAATTAGGATTGTAGAATTTTTTGGTTATTCATATTTGCTATAATAAATCATAATTCTAATATTAATTCCTTTAAAACTATTATGTAGCGAATAGAAAATTTTTCTTGTAGAAAAATAGAAAGTAGATTTTACATTTAAAAAAATTCTTCTTTATAAGCCTTTTTTATTGTAAAATAACCCTAGGAGGTGGGTATTAGTGTTTATCAAAAAGAGCTTAGAGGAATACATAAAAAATGTTGCCAGCGGAGATCCAACACCTGGTGGGGGAAGTGTTTCTGCTTTAGTAGGAAGTCTAGGTGCAGCTTTAACTAGCATGGTAAAGAATTTAACTGTGGGCAAAAAGGCTTATGAAGAATTGCCTGATGAGATTAAAAGAAAGATTAGCGACAATGCCAAGGAAATTGAAAGTTTAATGGAGGATTTGAAAAACATAGTAGATGAAGATACCAAGGCTTTTGATAAGGTAATGGAAGCTTTGAAGCTTCCAAAGGAAACAGAGGAACAAAAGGCAATTAGAAGCAAGGCAATTCAGGATGGATATAAAGTAGCCTTGGAAGTTCCATTAAGATGTGCTGAAAAATGCTTAAGAGTATTGGAATTACAAGATGTATTTGCAGAATACGGGAATGTTAATGCTATTACTGATGTAGGAGTTGGGACTTTATTAGCTTATGCAGGATTAGAAGGTGCACTATTCAATGTTATAATTAATCTAAACAGCATAAAGGACCAAGAGTTTAAAGACAAAACAAGTCAAAAAGTTGAAAATATGCTAAATGAAGGTAAAAAACTTAGAGATGAGCTTTTGAAGGTTGTGTATGAAAGGTTGCGTTAAGAGAAGGATTGCCTTCTCTTTTTTTCTTTATTAAAATAAAAAAATAAAATAATATACTATCTATATTATTAAATAAAATGGTAGTATAATTGTTATGTAACTTATTACAATTTTCAGCATAGTATGATTGTTATAAGAGGATTATTTTCATATATTAATATCAGTTAATTTTCAATTCGAGTTTGGAGTGATTTTATGGTTTATTTTGACAATGCTGCTACTTCATATCCAAAGCCTAAGGCAGTTTATGATAAGATTATGGAATCAATGATGAATTACGGTGCCAATCCAGGAAGGTCAGGTCACAAGATGGCTTTAACTATAAGCAGGGAAATATTTGAAACACGGGTTCAGATATCTAAACTTTTTAACATAAAGAATCCATTAAACATTATTTTTACTTTAAACTGTACAGAAGCATTGAATATAGCTATTAAAGGAGTTTTAAAGCCTGGAGACCATGTTATTACTACTTCCATGGAGCATAATTCTGTTTTAAGGCCAATAAAGTATTTGGAAAAGTTAGGTATAGAAAATACAATAGTTCAAGGTGATTCAAAAGGAAGAATTAATCCTAAGGATATTGAAAGCAGCATAAAGCCAAATACAAAGCTAATAGTGACTACTCATGTATCAAACTTGACTGGAACTATTATGGATATTGAAGCCATAGGGGAAATTGCGAAAAAGCACAATATCTTATATCTAATAGATGGCGCACAGTCCGTAGGAGTATATGATATAGATGTAGAAAAGATGAATATAGACATGCTTGCTTTTCCTGGTCACAAGGGACTTTTAGGGCCACAAGGCACAGGTGGGCTATATATAAGGGAAGGATTAGATTTAGCTGAAATGTTTCAAGGTGGAACAGGCAGCGTTTCCCATTCATTAACACAGCCAGATGTACTACCTGATAAGTTTGAAGCTGGTACACCTAATGGACCTGGAATTGTAGGGCTTGGAGCTGGTGTTAAGTATATATTGGAAGTTGGAATTGAAAATATCAGGAAAAAGGAAGAAGAATTAACAAGACATTTTATAGAAGAAGCATCTAAGATAGAAGGTATAAAACTTTATGGAACTTTGGAAAAGGGTTCCCATGCTCCTGTAGTTGCATTAAATATAAAAGATGCGGATTCATCTGAAATTAGTTATATTTTGGATGAAAAATATGATATAGCTGTAAGACCAGGTCTTCACTGTGCTCCCTTAGCTCACAAAACTATTGGTACCTTTGAACAGGGGGCAGTAAGATTTAGCTTCGGTTTTGAAAACACCCATGAAGAAATAGAGTACGCAATAAAAGCTTTAAGAGAAATTGCTAAGGAAGTCTAGAAAGGAGAAAACTCATGGTTCAGCTAAGGGATTTTATTTCGTTATATTATATAGAAATTATTTTAGGACTTGCAGCAGTTTTAATCATTTTGCTAGTTTTGAACATAATATCACAAATAAGGATATCTAAAATAAAGAAAAGATATAATGAGTTTACAAGAGGAATAAAAGATGTAAACATAGAAGAACTACTGATAAAGACTGGCGAAGAACTCCATGAAATTCACATAGATATGAACCTTTTGGAGCAAAAGATAGAATCTTTAGGAACAAAACTTTCTTTTGCCATTCAAAAAGTTGGAATAGTAAGATATAATGCTTTTGCTGATATGGGGTCAGATTTAAGCTTTTCTATTGCTTTATTAGATAGTTTTAACAATGGTATTGTAATTACAAGTATCTATGGAAGGGAATATAATACCGTTTTTGCAAAACCAGTTAAATTCGGGAAATCAGTATATCCATTATCTGTAGAAGAAATGCAAGCAATAGATAGGGCAATGATGGGTGAACAAAGTGAAAAGAAATTATAGGAGGATAGCACATGAAAAAAATATTGTTCATTATAAATCCTGTAGCAGGCGGAGGAAAGGCTAAAGCTTTAGTACCTGTCATAAAGGGAAAAATGGACAAGCTAGATAGGGAATATGAAATAATCTTGACTAAAGGTCCGAAGGAAGCTATAAAATTAGCAGAAGACAAAGTTGATGATTATGATATAGTTGTAGCAGTAGGCGGTGATGGTACAGTAAATGAAGTATCTAGGGGACTTATTAATAAGAAAAAGGGCATTTTAGGCATTGTACCAGCTGGAACAGGCAATGATTTGGCAAAGCTTTTGGGAATCCCAAAGAATCCTTCAGATGCTTTGGAGCTTTTATGCAATGGTAGTGTTAAGCTTATAGATATAGGAAGGGCTAATAATTATAATTTCTTAAATATTGGAAGCATTGGTTTTGATGCAGATGTTGTTATAAATAATATCAATGTTATTAAAAAGATAATAAAAAGCAAAATTTCCTATGTGATAAGCGTTATTTACACTTTGATTCATTATAAGGCAAAGGAAGTTGAAGTTACTGTAGATGGCAAGACAATTAGGGATAAAATATTATTATTGGCTGTGGGAAATGGCAAATATTATGGCGGAGGTTTGCCAATTCTTCCAATGGCTGTTCCTGATGATGGTTATTTTGATATATGTTTAATCTCCAAAGTTCCCAAAATTAAATTTCTATTATTGTTTCCTTCCATATTCAAAGGGAATCATATTGAGCACCAAAAATATGTAAAGATATTTAGGGGGAAGGAAGTAAAAGTTAAATCAGCTGAAAAGCTTAACATGAATATAGATGGAGAAGTAATACCAGATTTAAATGAAGTTCTATTTTCTATGGGCTCTGAAAAGCTAAAAGTTTTGTGTTAAGTAGCCTTTAGGCTACTTTTCTAATATGTATTCCTTTTCCTTATAAAATCTTATTAAGGAAAGATATATGCTTTTATAGATTATATCTGCCATATTCATCACTAATGATAGCCTTGTATTTTGCAAAACCATAAATTCCATCATGCCACCAACATTAACGATGCCTGTTATAGAAATATCTCCAACTGCAGGCAGTACCTTATTTACCCCTGAACCGGGTCTTAAAGGGGCATTTTTTATTGATATGTATCCTACACGGTTGTAGCTTCCCAGTGATGAATCAACAGCTATAATAAATGGAGAATTAAATTCTGAATATATTTTATCCAAAGTAGCTTCAAGGTTTTTGGCATGAATAGGATTTTCTAAAGTTCCAAATAAAGATACATTCTTATATGATTTCAACAGGGGATGCAGTTTATGGCCAACTAATGGGCCAAGAGAATCGCCAGTGGATCTGTCTGTTCCAATACATAGTATTATAATATTCTCTTTACCAGCAGTTTCCTTTAAAAGATACTTATATATTAAATCTGAAGACATTGATACTGCAAAGGGGGATTTGGAATCTACATAATTGCTTCTAAAGAATAAGTTCATAGTATCCTCCTTAATTTATGCAGAAGATATTAAAATGGAAAGTTATTATAGAAGTATTAACTAAAATTGGAAAATAATACTAATTTGTGGATTAATGAGTATTAAAAAATTGTAATAATTTTTGTATTGAATGAAGCTTTACAAGATGAAAGTTTCAAGCATTGAAATTTCAAAACTTAATAAGAGAATAAATATAATTTAAGAGAATATACTATTAATAATTAGACATGCTAAAAAAGTTGAAATAATGTATGATTATGATATAATTGTTACAGAATGGTTACAAAAATGTTAAAAGTAGTTAACTTACCATACTAGGAGGATAAATATGGATAATTCAAACCATATGAAGCTAGACCTAGATAAATTAAAGGAAAGGTTTAACCAGCTTTTTGCAGATTTGAAAATCAAAAAATTCATAAATCTAGGCAGCTTTAAGAATAGGGACAACATAGAAAAGGGCAAGAAAGTTAATGACATACATAGAAAAGTAATGAATACATATCTTAAATTAGCATTAATATCTTTAATGCTAATTTCCATAGTAGCCCTAAGTATTGTAGGATATAGGGCTTATGAAAAAAGTTTGATTGCATATGATGTATATCTTGAAAATGAAAAAATTGGCACGGTGAGAGAACAAGAAAGCGTGCTTTCAATAATGGATAGTTTACAGCAAGAATTATCTAGCACTTATGATTTAGATGTAGTTCTAACTAAAGATATTAAATTTCAACAGACTAAAGCTAAGAATGAGTCAATAACTGACATTGACGATTTAAGGAAAACTATTAAAGATAAAGTTGGCTTCCTTGTTTATGGCTATGTCTTAACAGTTAATGGTGAAGAAGCAGGAGTTCTTAAAACTCAAGAGGAAATTGATGAAGTAATTAATAAAATTAAAGAACCATATATGCAAAATGCAGAGGAAAACAACATAAAAGAAGTAAGAATTGTTGAAGATGTTAAAATTGAGAAAAAGCTAGTACCTTTATATAAAATTGGAAATAGCGAAGATTTATATAAATATTTGACAACTAGTTCAGAGGAAATGAAAACCCATACTGTGGAAGTAGGTGAAAGTTTTTGGACAATAGCAAAATTTTATGGATTAACTGTAGATGAGTTGATTGCAGCAAATCCTGATAAAGCGCCTGAAAAGCTTCAAATAGGCGATGAAGTAAAATTAGTAGTACCAAAGCCTGTACTTACAGTAGAAACAGTTTCAGAAGTTGAGTATACTGATAAGATAAAATATGAAACAAAGATAGAATATAATGATAATATGTATAAAACTGAAAAGAAAGTTAAAGTGGCTGGTCAAGCTGGAGAAAAGAAAGTATTAGCAAATGAAATAAGGCATAATGGAATTGTAGTTGCAAGGGAAGTAATTGAAGAAGAAGTGTTAAAGGAACCAGTTACAGAAGTTATAATTAAAGGAACAAAAGAACCTCCAAAGACTGTTGCAACAGGTACATTTATGATGCCAACAAGAGGTACAATTTCATCAAGGTATGGAATGAGAAGTGGAAGAATGCATTATGGATTAGATATTGCAGCTAAAGTAGGTACTCCAATCTATGCTGCAGATGGTGGAAAGGTAACATATGCTGGATATAAGAGTTCATATGGTTATTTAGTTGAAATTGACCATGGAAATGGATATAAGACAAGATATGCTCACTGCAGCAAGATTTTAGTTAAGGTTGGCGATAAGGTTTACAAAGGTCAGCATATAGCCAATGTTGGTAATACTGGAAGGTCAACTGGACCACATCTGCATTTTGAAGTTCTTAAAAATGGAGTTAATCAGAATCCTGCCAAGTTTATAAAATAAAGGAAGCTTAAAGCTTCCTTTTTTAATTTAGTTAAATTCTTGAATCTAGTAAGAATAATACTAATAACAAGAATAAAACAGCTTCAGTTAAATCCGTATCTCTATGTTTGGCTTCGCTATTTATGCAGAGAGCATTATCTTTTTTTTTATCATCCTTGCCTTCAAACAATAGCTTCAAGTTTAACATTCCAGCTCCCTGATTTTCTTTTGAATCCTTTAAATCTATGCAAGCAGATAAAAGCTTTTCCCTTACTTCATTCAAAGTTAAATTACCATATTTATTTAGAAGAAGGGCAACGGAACCTGATATTAAAGGAGTGGCCATGGAAGTTCCGCTTAATGAGGTATATCCATCATATTTTGTATTGGACAAGGACCTAATGTTGACACCAGGAGCAACTACATCTGGTTTAGTTATTCCTTCTATTGTTGGACCTCTGCTGGAAAAAGGTGCTATTGTATCATCTGATGGGTCTATGGTTCTTTTATCGTCAACTGCACCTACAGTAATGGCATTTCTGCTGATTCCTGGCGAAAGAATGGTACCTTCCTTTGGTCCGCTATTTCCAGCAGCTACTACTACAATTAATCCAGCTTTAGTTGCAGCATCTACAGCTTTACAAATAGGGTCTTTGTTGCTTGGTACATTAGCAGGTGTACCCAAAGATAGGTTGATTATTTTTGTATCGTACTTATCCTTAGTTTCAATTACATAGGATATGGCTTCAATTACATCGGAGATTTTTCCACCGCCTTGTGCGTCTAAAGCTTTTATAGCCAATATATTTGCCTTTGGTGCTATACCTACATATTTTCCTCTTGAAGAGTATCCATTTCCAGCAATTATTCCTGCTACATGGGTACCGTGTCCATTGTCGTCATAGGGGGCAGTTTTATTGTTGACAAAATCCTTAAATCCAACTATCCTATTGGTTGGCTTTGTCAAATCATAATGAGGTGCAACTCCTGTGTCTATGACTGCTACAGTTATACCTTCCCCTTCTAAAGACTGGTCGTGAGGGAAATATGCCTCCATGGTGGGAGCTGCGATATCCAGCAATGCATAAACTTGAGAATCAAAACTTATAAATTCTATATCTGGATCATCAATGATTCTATAGATGGTTTCTGTATTCATATATCCAGCAAAACCATTAATTATAGGCAGATTAGCCTTAACTTTCGATACCAAGGAATCAATATTATTTAGATTATCTGAACTTCTAAGCTGAACAATTACAGGGACTTCTTCCCTTGACTGGGACATGATTTTAGAACTTAATATGGGACACAGTTTGGAATTTATAAATCTTCTCACCACTCTCACCTTCCTTTTCTTGTTCTATTGTATGCTATCAAAAAATAAAATGTGTCAAAAAAAGAAAAAAGCCCGAAGGCTTTTTCTTTGGATTTTTTATTTGTATAGATATATTATTTATCTTTCAATAATGTTTTGCTTAGTTCACCTACTATTAGTGGAATAATTGCAAGGCCAAGTATTACGCACCAATCATATAGTCCTAATGCTGCAGTATGGAATATAGGTTGCAAGAATGGCACATAGATTACAACAAGAAGCAAAGCAAAGGAAGCAAGTACTGCATATACCATAGTTTTATTTGTGAAAAATCCAATTTTGAATAAAGTATAGTTTAAAGACCTGCTTGAAAAGGCACGAAGCAATTCTGCTGTAATCAAACAAGCGAATATAACTGTTCTAGCTTTTGTTAAATCTCCATTATAGGTTGATAATCCCCAAATATAAGATAGAAGTGAAGCAACAGAGATTGCTATACTTTGTAATGCAATTCTAATGAGCAGTTTTCCTGTCAAAATAGGTTCATCAGGATTTCTAGGAGGGATTTTCATTATGTCAGGATCTCCCTTTTCAACGCCAAGAGCCAATGCAGGAAAACTGTCAGTAACTAGGTTCAACCACAATAGCTGAATTGCAATAAGTGGTACTGGCAAGTTTAACAATATGCTTGTGAATACTATTAGGATTTCACCTATATTACATGATAATAAGAATGCAACGAATTTCTTTATGTTGCTGTAGATAATCCTTCCTTCTTCTACTGCAGCAACGATACTTGCAAAGTTGTCATCGGTTAAAATCATATCAGCAGTATTTTTTGCCACATCTGTACCTGTAATTCCCATGGATACCCCAATATCAGCTTTCTTTAAAGCCAAAGCGTCATTTACTCCGTCGCCTGTCATGGCAGCTATTTCACCATTTTCCTTAAGGGCAGTAACGATTCTTACCTTATGTTCAGGAGATACTCTTGCAAATACCTTTACTTTCTTGACTATTTCCTTCAATTCTTCATCAGAAACTTTATTTATTTCATCTCCCATCATGGCTTCTTCCTTTGATTCTGCCATTCCAAGCTCTTTTGCTATGGCAAAGGCTGTTTCTTTATAGTCGCCAGTAATCATTATGGTCTTAATTCCAGCTTCTTTACACTTCTTAATAGCTTCTTTTGCTTCTGGCCTTGGAGGGTCAATCATGCCTACTAGGCCTACGAATGTCATGTCAATTTCGTTATTTTCAGGTGATATATCCTCTGGCAATTCATCATATTCTCTGTAGGCCAAAGCTAAAACCCTAAGGGCATCTTCAGAGAATCTGTTATTTACTTCCAGTATTTCCTTTTTCATCTCATCGGTTAAGTCTAGTATTTTATCTTCTATCTTTATTTTACTGCATCTATTTATGACTATATCAGGAGCGCCTTTAGTGAAGGAAACTATTTTATTTGGTATATAGTTTTTATGGAATGTAGTCATCATTTTTCTACTGGAATCAAATGGGATTTCTTCAATTCTAGGATATTTTTCATTGGCAGAAGATTTTTGAATATTTCCCTTTGCAGCCAGAGTCACTAATGCACCTTCTGTTGGGTCTCCAATTACCTTATATCCATCAGCAGTCTTTTCTAAATCAGCATCGTTGTCAAGTACAGCTATATGAAGTAATGTATTTAAAAATTCTGTATCCCCAATATTCTCATTGCCTATCTTGAACTCACCATAAATATCATATCCTGTTCCAGTCACATCTATGATTTTATCATTGGTGTAAACCTTAACAACTGTCATTTCATTTTGTGTCAATGTACCAGTTTTATCCGAACATATAACTGTGGTGGAACCTAAAGTTTCTACAGCCAGAAGCCTTTTTACAATGGCATTCCTTTTTACCATGCGGTTCATTCCAATTGCAAGTACTATTGTTACAATGGCAGGAAGGCCTTCTGGAATTGCTGCAACAGCAAGGCTTATGGATACCATAAACATTTCTAATAGTTCTCTGCCTTGAAGTAAACCTACTAAGAAAACTACAATACATATAACAATTGTAGTAATTCCTAGAAATTTTCCTAATTTATTTAACTGCTTTTGTAAAGGAGTATCTTCATCTTCATAAGTTTGAATCATTGTTGCAATTTTACCTATTTCTGTGTTGTGGCCAGTTTCAACTACTACTCCTTTGCCTCTTCCATAAGTTATGGAAGTTCCCATGTATGCCATGTTCTTTCTGTCACCTAAAGAAACATCCTCTTGAAAAACTATAGAACTATCCTTTTCAACAGGGACAGATTCTCCAGTCAGCGAAGCTTCCTCAATTTTTAAGTTTGAGCTTTCAATTAACCTTAAATCAGCTGGTATAATGTCTCCTGCGTCTAACGAGACAATGTCACCTGGAACTAAAGTACTTGCAGGAACTTCTGATAAGTGCCCATTTCTAATAACTTTTGCAGTAGGGGAAGCCATTTTCTTTAAAGCCTCTAAGGATTTTTCTGCTTTTCCTTCTTGGTAAATACCTAAAAAGGCATTTAATACTACTATTGCTAAGATGACAATGGCGTCTTTCCCCTCACCAACGAAAAAGGATATTAGAGCAGCTGCAATTAAGATAAGTATTAGGAAATCAGAAAACTGCTCAATTAGTTTTGATAAGAAGCTCTTCTTTTCTTCTTCCTTCAGTTCATTGGTACCGTATTCAGAAAGCCTTTTATTAACTTCATCATCACTAAGGCCCTGGTGAGGGTCTGTTTCTAAGCTTGATATTATTTCCTCTTTACTCATTTTATGCCATTCTTTCATATTCTACCCCTTCCCTAATTACTTATATTAATAATATCTCCAAAACATGTTATAAAAAACAAAAGACCTCTGTTTAAACAATAATTTGTCTAAACAAAGGTCTTGCTTCCTAATTTAATAATTAGGTAGTTAGCCGGGATAACCGTACTGACGACTAACTAATTATAAGCTACTCCCCTTTTCAATATTAAGTTGGTTTGTATATAATAAATTATATATTACATTATAATGGAAATCAATACAGAAGATAAAAGATTTATAAACAATTATAATTTGACAATAAATAATCTTTATAAGATAATCATATATGAAGAATAAAGGTAAAAAAGTTATTTTGGAGTGATTGCATGGAAAAGATATTGGTTATTGATGATGAGAAAGCTATTGCGGATATTATAAAGTTTAATCTCGAAAAAGAAGGATATATTGTTGCCACTGCATACGACGGAGAAGAAGGTGTACAAGCAGTTGAAAAATTTCTTCCAGATTTGGTCATATTAGACATCATGATGCCTAAAAAGGATGGATTTCAAGTTTTGAAAGAAATAAGGATGAAATACAAGTTTCCAGTAATAATGCTAACTGCTAAGGAAGAAGAAGTGGACAAGGTACTAGGATTAGAGCTAGGTGCTGATGACTACATTACAAAACCTTTCAGCATGAGGGAATTAACCGCAAGGGTAAAGGCAAATCTTAGAAGAGTTAACTATTCTAATTCTTCAAATTCAGAGGATTCCAATTCCATAATCACATCAGGAGATTTAATAATTGATTTAAATAAATACGAAGTTAAGAAATCAGGGAAAGTCATAGATTTGACTCTAAGGGAATTTGAACTGCTTAAATTCTTAGCTACAAGGGCTAATCAGGTCTTTTCAAGGGAGCAGCTTTTAGAGGAAGTATGGGGATATGAATATTACGGAGACATAAGGACTGTAGATGTGACAATTCGTAGGTTAAGGGAAAAAATTGAGGATTGCGACGGGGAATTTAAATACATCATAACCAAAAGAGGTGTAGGTTATTACTTCAGGAGGGCATAATTATGTTTTCTTCAATTAAATGGAAATTCATAGTAGTATACTTTTTACTAGTATTTATAGCAATGGTCATAGTAGGAATATTCATAATAAGAAGATTAGAATCTCAACAAATAGCTAACATAACAAACACTACGGAACAGAGGATAGAAACAATTTTAAGATCTTCCTCTTATTTGGCTGAAGACGACTGGCTCAGCGTACAGGAAGGGATTCAAGAAACAGTTAATGAATGGAGATTAGGTTCTAATGAAACTCTATATGTGATATATGGAGATGAAGTGCCAACAATCATTGCTACTACCTCAAGAAACAGTCAAAAAATCATTGGACAAAATGCCCTTTCCTCGAAACTTGACCCTACCTTAATTTTGAAAGCTTATGATGGCGAAAAGGCAAGCAGGATAATAGTGGACCCTAATGAAAATACAAGGGAGAATCATTTAGCATACCCTGCTTTTACTGGAGTAGGTAAAGTAAAGGGTGTTATTTACATGGTAACAGACCTTGAAAATGTTTATATTACAGTTAATGAATCAAGAAGGATACTGACAAACGCTACCTTGATTGCCCTTTTGATAACAGTATTTTTAGGATATTTAATTGCATCAAGTATCACAGAACCTATTAGGGATGTAACCAAAAAGGCTGAAGAAATGGCCAGAGGTAACTTCGACCAATTTGTTGAAGTAAGGTCCGATGACGAAATTGGTCAGCTTGCTAGTATGTTTAACCATTTGACCTTGAAATTGAAGGAAACCATACAGGAAATGGACTTGGAAAGGTCAAAGTTGGATACAATATTTAGTTACATGGCAGAAGGAGTTATTGCTGTAGATACTAATGGGAAAATGATACATGCTAATCCCATTGCTTTAGAAATATTGAATTCAAAGAATATAAAAGTAAATAATGACACTATTTTCCCTTTGGAACTTATAAATATTGAAGGTATAGATTATAGTGATGAAACAACACTAAAGGGTGAAAGGAATTTAGAGATAGATTCCCAAGTGTTTAAGGTAAAATATGCACCTTTTAAAAATGAAAAAAATGATATTGGAGGACTTATAATAGTATTTCAAGATATGACAAAAGAGCATAAGCTAGATAACATAAGAAAGGAATTTGTAGCCAATGTATCCCATGAATTAAAGACTCCAATTACAACAATTAAGAGCTATACTGAAACTTTAATGGATACAGGTATAGACGATGAAATATCCATGAAGTTTTTAACAGTTATAAATAACGAATGTGATAGAATGGCAAGGCTAGTAAGGGATTTATTGCAGCTTTCAAATTTGGACTATCAAAAAACCATTTGGAAAAAGGAAGAAGTATCTTTACCTCATTTGTTAAAGGATGTACTATTAAAATTGGAATTTGCCATTAAGGAAAAAGAACAAGAGTTAATACTGGATATTGATGAAACCTTGCCAAATATTGTAATTGATAAAGATGCAGTAGAGAGGGCAATAATAAATATAATCTCAAATAGTATAAAATATACAAATGATAAAGGGAAAATTAAAGTTTCATTGAAGAAAAAAGATAATTCTGTTTCTGTAATAGTAGAAGATAATGGAATTGGTATTCCAAAGGAAGACCAAAAGAGAATTTTCGAAAGGTTTTATAGGGTAGAAAAGGGAAGAAGCAGAGATCTTGGCGGGACAGGTTTGGGATTATCCATTGCGAAAGAAATAATTGAAGCTCACGGTGGCGAGATAACCTTAGAAAGTGAATTTGGAGAAGGTACTACTGTTGAAATTAAATTACCACTTAATGTAATTCAAACTTAATAACACTGTAACAGTTTTGTAATATATGTACTATATAATAGTATTAGCCAGTAATAGAGGTTAAAAGGAGGGAATATGAATGTGGAAAAAGATTGTAGCTGGGCTAATTGTTGGGATTGGAATTGTAGCTTTAAGTTCTTATAGTTATGCTAATGGGGAAACAAATCAAGCACCTAAAGCAGAACAAGCAGTTGAAGTAGTTGATGTAACTAAAGAAGTAGATGTAACTAAATATCAAATAATTAAGCCTGAAAAGAGAGCATATTCTATTGAAGAAAAAATAGATTTCATCAATGGCATTGCTCCTCCAGGAACTGTTATTACAATAAAGGTTTATGGAACTACAGACCTTACTAGGAAGAATTTTAACTTGATGGTTTTGCCTTCCGAAGAGGATTATATTGAAATTTACAGCGATACCATAGTTGTAGGCAATACTGGGGCGTTCAGCAAACAATTAGAATTGGTAACAGGAATTAATAAGATTGTTATTCATTTTGGCGTAGAAGGAGTTTCAGATGAAGAAATCATTATCTATGTAAATCCAAAGAATATTAAAGATATAAAGCGTCCCAATAATCTAATTGATTTGTTGATGCAATGCTAATACTTACAATGATATTGGAGCTGATTTAAATGAAAGAAAAACTTAAAACCCTTCTGTTAATATCATTGGTAAGTATTAGTTTGTTCTTGACAAAAAAGCTGTGGATTGAATTTCCAAATGAAGTATTCAATTTTTTTGGTGATAGCGATAAGGTTTATAGTACATCTTACTTGCTATCAGATATGATAATGCCTAATAAGTATTTGTTAAATTTCAGTGATAAGTATCATACGCTTTTTTATGATGATTCTAAACATGGTCTTTGGACAAGTACACAAAAGATATTGGCTGATACTTTAGGCTCTGATGATATTAAGATTGAAGATATATCGGATGATGTTTTTTCAACTTATAACTGGAAACCTTCTATAGTATTTTACTTTCCTGAAAAAGTAAATACTTATCTTTTAGCGAAGGCCTTAGAGGTAAGTGATCCTAATCCTATAGTAGATGCAATATCAGAGATTAGAAGCATTTATATTTATTTAGGAAATGAGGATTCTTTTTTTGTTTTATCGGATGATAATGTTAATAAAGTTGTCTACAGCAATTCAATAAATATTGAAAACTTGAAAAAGCAATTTTTAGCAATTGAACAGGATGCAATAAATCAAGAACATGGATATAACTTTTACTACTCATTAAAAGATACTTATGGTGCTGATAAAGATATTTATGTTCCTTATGAAATGCATGGCAGTGTTCCTACGGTCTATGTAGAAAATCAAGTTAGAAATCTTGATTTAAACAGCAAAAGGGAAATTGCAGAAAAGTTCTTAGAGAAGGACATAGATTATATCAGGGAAATTATAGAAGGCAACGAATCTGTCATATATGAATATAACAATAAGGTATTGAAATTAAATGTTAATGGTACTGTTGAGTACTATCATCCATTAGAAGAAACAGTAAAAAAGAGAAATCTTTATGAAAGCCTTATTACAGCAGCAAATTTTATATCCAATAATGCAGGGATAACAAAGGGAATGTACTTGGATAAATGTGAGGAAATCAAGGTTGATGGCAGTGTAGGCTACAATTTGACTTTCAATTACAGGGTAAGGGGTTTGCCAGTTATCCTTGGTAATGAAGAGGTTGTTGATTTCATTGAGATAGAAGTATTTAACAATCATGTAAGGTCTTATAAACATTTTATAAGAAAAGATATGAATAAGGTTGTAAGTGGTTTTCAAGAAAGCAAGAAGATGCTTCATTCTTTCGATATTATTGACATAAATTATGATTTTTTAGTAAATGAATATTTAAAGGAAAGCAAGCTAGCAAAAAACAAAGAAGAAGTAGCTTTAAACGAAGTCTTGTCTTTTATAGAAGATATTAATTTATCTTATTTTGATCCATGTTTAAAGGACATTGAAGATAAGTTAATTCCAGTATGGGTTATTAAATCAAAAAGTGGGTTATATGCTTTCAGTGTTTATGATGGCTCTTTAGTTTATGAAAAAACTGGGAAATAGCGGATGGTGAAATAAATGGATTGGTCTAAGGCAAAAACCATCTTAATAATTGCATTTGTTGTTACAAATATTTTTCTAGGATATGTACTATTAACTAATGAAAGGCAAGTTGAAACAACAATAAAGGAAAGTTTTGTTGAAGATGTAATACAAATCCTAGCAAGGAAAAATATTACAGTAGGTACTGAAATACCTCGTGATATTCCCAGTTTAAACACTTTGATGGTAGAATATGAAACTGTAGAGCCTAGTATGGTTAATAAGCATTTTTTCAATGGAGAAGGCAAAATTGAAAACAAAGGGTCAGGGATAATTGAAATAAGTTACGGAAATGAGCATATAACTATTACAAATAATAAGACCCTTTTATATATAAATGATAATATGGAAGAAAAATATTCTAATTTAGATAGAGATAAAGCAGTAGAACTAGCGTTGGAATTTTTAGAACAAAGGAAATATGATACTTCTGATATGAAATTATCCTTTATAAAGGAAGATGGAGAAGAATTTGATTTAGAATTTACTAAAATATACAACGATAGATATTTGGAAAAATCCAATACCACCTTTATAATAAACAAAACTGGCATTAAAAGAATGGAAAGAATGTGGCTTAATCCAATTGAAGAAGGAGAAAAGTATATTTACATTTATACCGCTCCAAAGGCTTTGTTAAGCCTTTTAAGTGAAGAAGAAGCCTATGGAAAAACCATAAGTGAAATCTCATTGTGCTATTACTTTGATCCTGCAGAGCAGGAGTTTATTGATAACCCTGAAAAAGCAAAAAGGGGAAGAACTATCCCCGCATGGCGAGTCTTATTTGAAGATGGAACTAAGATAATTATAGATAATTATTAAAGAAGAATTAGATATTCTTCTTTTTTTGTTATAATAAAAAAATAAAGCCTTATTCAGGGGATATCAAAAGTTTCAATAGAATCTTTTTTAATTATAGACTATAATATAATAAAGCAAAAATATGGAGGAAAAAATGGAATTGAAATTTTGCTCACTTTCAAGTGGAAGCAGTGGGAACTGTCAATATATAGAAACAGAAAAAACTAGATTAATAGTGGATGCTGGCCTTTCAGGTAGGCAAATAGAATTTTTTCTTAAATCTATTGGTGTTGATCCACGGACATTAGATGGCATATTAGTAACTCATGAGCACATGGACCATATAAAAGGGGTAGGAATATTATCGAGAAGATATGATTTGCCTATTTATGCTAACCAAAATACTTGGATTGAAATGGAAAGGTTTATAGGAGAAGTAAAGGAAAAAAATATAAAAATATTTGACACCGACAAGCATTTTAGCATAAAGGATATTGATATTCATCCTATAAAGGTTTTTCATGATGCAAGGGAGCCAGTTGGATATATCTTTTATTATAAGAAGCTAAAGATAAGCATGGTTACAGACACTGGATATGTAAGTGATCCCATAAAATCATCTATTAAAGGGTCCAATTTATACTTATTAGAATCTAATCATGATATTGATATGTTAAAAAATGGAAGCTATCCTTGGTATCTAAAACAGCGGATTTTGAGTACAAGAGGACATCTATCAAATGAAGATGCAGGAAAAATTTTGGGAGAAATAATTTCTGGAAAAGGAGAGGTAGTACTATTAGGTCATTTAAGCAAAGAGAATAATACGGAAACTCTTGCATATAAAACTGTGAAAGAGAAAATTGAAAAAAATGGAATAAGTGTAAACAAAGATATTATCTTAGATTTAACCCATAGAGATAGGCCTTCTAAGGTATATTGCTTGAAGTAAGGGGGGATATTATGAGTAGCTTTGATTATAATTTTTACAGCTATAGTAGACCTCCTAGGCGTAGAAGAAGTTTGTTTTCATATTTTGTGGTGGCTGTAATTGGGGCGATAATTGGGGGCATCTTTAGTTCGTATATCGCTCCAGTATATTTATATGGCAAAATACTTCCTACTCCGGATTTATTCAAATATCAAGGGGAGACTACTACTGTAGTACAGGAAGTAAATTTAACTCCAACTACTGAAGAAATATTTGCAGTTACTGCAGTTGCTAAAAAGGCCATGAGTTCAGTGGTTGGGATTACTACAGTACAGCAGGTTAGGGATTTATTTTGGGTAAGAGATGTGGAAGGAGTCGGTTCGGGAGTAATTGTACACAGTAATGGATATATCCTTACAAACTCCCATGTAGTTGCCGATGGCAAAGCAAAAAGTATTACTGTAATTCTTGAAAATGGTGATAAATTAAAAGGAGAAATCTTATGGAATGATTCAGTTCTTGACCTTGCAATTGTTAAAGTAAATGCTAAAAATTTACCTGCTGCAGAGTTGGGAGATTCAGATTCTTTACAAGTTGGAGATTTAGCTGTGGCCATAGGAAATCCATTAGGGCTTGATTTCCAGAGATCTGTAACATCGGGCGTTATTTCAGGCCTTCATCGTTCAATAAAGGTAGATGAATATAATGTAATAGATGATTTAATACAAACAGATGCATCTATAAACCAAGGCAACAGCGGAGGTCCGCTATTAAACTCTAAAGGTCAGGTCATTGGTATAAATACAGCTAAAATTCAAACAGCAGAAGGTCTTGGATTTGCAATTCCAATAAACCTTATAAAGCCTGTAATCGAAGAAGTGGTTAAAAAGGGAAGCTTTGAAAATGTATATATAGGATTTCAGGGTACAGATATAGAAAGGTATGAAGTTCAATATGGGGTAAAATTGCCATCAGATACAGGAGTTGTAGTAATTGATGTGCTTCCGGGTTCTCCTGCAGAAAAAGCCAATATAAGGCCTTTGGATATAATCGTAAAGATTGATGACACAGAAATTGAAAGCATGACTCATTTAAGAAAAGTATTATATAGATATAGAATTGGAGATAAAGCAGTTTTAACTATAAATAGAAATGGTAAAATAATAAAAGTACAAATTACATTTACTAAATTTAATATATAGGAGGAAGAAATGCGGATACTACTGACAAATGATGATGGAATAATGGCGGAAGGAATATATGCTTTAGCCAAGGAACTTGAAAAAGAACATGAAGTAATAATAATCGCACCTGAATTTCAAAGCTCTGCCCAAAGCCATGCAGTAACATTATTGCATCCATTGACAGTAAAAGAAGTAAAATTAGATGGGTTAAAATCCAAAGCTTACAGTATTTCCGGGACTCCAGCAGATTGTGTAAGGGCTGGATTGGAAGTTCTTATTAAAGAGCCTGTAGATTATGTTTTCTCTGGTATCAACATGGGCTTAAATTCAGGTATGGACATTCTTTATTCAGGTACCGTATCTGCTGCCATTGAGGCAAATATGTACGGTATCCCTTCTTTAGCAGTATCTTCAGAGCTATTAAATGGATCCGTTAATTTGGATGTAGCAACACAATATGCAAAGGAGATATTTGATAAAGTGAAAGTAAAACTGAGGAATACAAAAATTGTATTGAACATCAATGTTCCTCATAGAAAAAAAGAAGAAATAAAAGGAATAAAGGTGTGTAAAGTTGGAGGAGTTGTATACGATTACTACATTGTAGAGGAAGGGGAAAATAAAGAGAAGGTAATAAAATTAAATGGCAGAAAAAACGCTGAACCAGACGATGATACAGATAGATATTATTTGAAAGAAGGATATGTAACTGTAACTCCTTTGCATTATGATTTAACTGACTTTAAGCTTATGGAAGAGGTTAAAGGCTGGATAAAATGAGGAGGTGGAACAATGTTTAGAATTAGAAGCAAAGAGGAAGTATTAGGAGAATATAAAAAGAGATACCCAGAACTTGATAAATTTGCATTAGAGGAGTTGTCTAAGGAATATGACAGATACTTAAATTTAATTAAAAATTTGGAAACAAAAGAAGAGGTAATGGAAGTCTTTCAAAGGGAAATTGAGAAAAATGAAAGAAGATATAGAGATGACAATGACCACATGACATTATTGGAAGGTTCGCCTCATGAACAGTTTATGGAGATATTGGCAAACTATGGCTTAATTGTGTTCTTCAGGGATAATATGATAGAGTAGCAAGTTCTACAGCAATAAATCAGCATCTGAGGTTAGTTTTCTAACCTCAGTGAATTTTTTTATTAATTAAAGGTAAAGGAGAATAAAATGATAAGCTATTTAAATTGCCAAAATGTCGATCCTAATAAAATATATGAGGCATTTTCACATGGTTTTTCAGATTATTTAGTAAAGATGGAAAAAACAAAGGAAGAATTTTTTAATATCTTCTTTGGGGTAGAAGGCAATGATTTAAAATATTCTTTTATTGCTTTGGATGGAGAAAAAGCGGTAGGACTAATATTAGGTGGAATAAAGGATTATGAAGGAATAAAAACAATTCGCTGTGGAGCCCTATGTGTACATCCTGACTATAGAGGAAGAGGAATTAGCCATGAACTTTTTAGATTACATAAGGAGCTTGCAATTAAGAATGATTGTAAGCAAATGATTTTAGAAGTTATAGGAGAAAATCATAGGGCAATAAAATTCTATCAAAAACAGGGATATGAAATAGTTTACATATTGAAATATTACACTTGTAAGGATTTAAGCAAAATAGAATATAAAATTAATTGTGATATTTCTATAAAGGAAATAGACTTTGATGAAATGTTAAGTTTAAACATAAGAAGTACTCATATTAATTGGCAAAATGATTTTGATTATATTATAAAACTAGGGAATATAAAATATTATGGTGCTTATAAGGATGATACATTAATTGGAGCTTTAACCATCAGCAAAGAAGGAAGGATATTTACCTTATTTGTTGATGAGAAATATCGCCTTAAAGGAGTAGGAAGGGGTTTGCTTAATAAGGCTATTGAAGAATTAAACGTAAAGGTATTAACTATAAGTTTTCCAAGCAATGCTTCATTGGAAGGATTTGCAAGAAAGATGAATTTTCAAAAAGAAAAGCTATTCCAATATGAAATGTATTTAACAATTTAATTCAAATATTTTTTTATCTAACAAATGGTATGCTAAAATAATCAAAATATAGTTGCAATAACTGACTTAATGTGGGCTTTTCATTTATAATACATGATAGTATTTGCATTAAATTATTAATTGTTTTGGTTATAATAGCAAAGTATTATTATTTCTTTGATGCCTATAAATCAAAAAAGAAAGATAATTTGCGAAAGGTGAATATATGAATATAACAATAATTGCGGTAGGGAAAATAAAAGAAAAGTATATTCAAGAGGGAATAAAGGAATTCATTAAAAGGCTTTCAAGATACTGTTCTTTAAATTTAATAGAAGTCGATGATGAAAAAGCCCCTGAAAACTTATCACAAAGGGAAATGGAGATTGTTAAAACAAAGGAAGGGCAAAAGATAATTACCAAGATTCCACAAAATTCTTTTATTATTTCCCTGGAAATAAAAGGAAAGCAGTTATCATCGGAAGAATTGTCGAAAAAGATAGAAGAGCTTATGATTGAAGGCGTTAATCACATTACTTTTATTATTGGTGGTTCCTTGGGGCTGTCAGATGAAGTACTAGATAGGAGCAATTTTAGATTGTCCTTTTCCAAAATGACATTTCCCCATCAGTTGATGAGGCTAATTCTACTTGAACAGATTTATAGGGCATTTAAAATAATCAAGAATGAGCCATATCATAAGTAGTTAGTTTTATATTAGATAAGATTTAATAAGGTAAGAATTTAATTGGAAAATTGTATGGGCTGTTAAATCCATACGAGGATATGTATATGTAAAGAGGATATGGATATGGAGAAAATATTAGCAGATAAGGAATTGTATGATTACTTAATTGATGAAGTTAATAAGAAGTTTGAAGGGTGGGATTTTTCATATTTAGTATCAACAGGAAGGATGCAAGAGTTTCCACTTAGTTGGAATTATAGAAATAAAGTAAAGGATAGAATGTCCAAAGTGGGTTCATTATTAGACATGGGAACAGGTGGTGGAGAGTTCTTATTTTCATTAAGTCCATTGCCTGAATATACTTGTGCTACAGAGAGATATGAGCCCAATATGGTCATCGCAAGAAAAAGGCTGGAACCTCTGGGCGTAAGAGTATATAAAGTTGATGACGATGAACCCTTGCCATTTAGCGATGAAACTTTTGATTTAATAATAAACAGACATGAATCCTATTCTGCCCGAGAAGTAAAAAGAATTCTCAAAAAACAAGGAACTTTTATAACTCAGCAGGTTGGGGGTTTAAATAATAAGGAAATCAATGAACTATTGGGTGCCCCTAAATATGAGTATTATAACTGGAATTTAGAAACTGCAGTTAGTAAATTAAAAGAAACGGGCTTAAAAATAACTGAACAAAAGGAAGATATCGTGAAAACAAGATTTTATGACATTGGAGCCATCGTGTTTTACTTAAAAGCAGTACCATGGCAAGTGCCAGACTTTACAGTAAGAAAATATTATGAGAGGTTAAAAGAAATTAATAATCTAATTCAAAAAGTAGGATATATCGATTTTACATGTCATAGGTTTCTTGTTATAGCAAATAAACAGTAATAGTTTTTATGATGCCCTGACTTCTATACCAGGGTATTTTTTTATAGAATCATGTATACAGTAAATCACAGTAAGTCTTATCATAAAATATACTAATTTCAATAAATTGATAAACGCCAAAACATTAGCAGATATATTTTAAATTATATTATTATATTTAAAAAGCAGTTTGGTTAAATATAAATTAAACCAGTAGGTCAATTGTAATCCTACTGGTTTTTAATATATATTAAATTTTTATGATATTAATTAACAAGAATTGGATAAGCCTCATATTATATTATTGAGAATGAATCTCAATAATAAAATTAGGAGGGAACTAATGAATTACGGAAAAATCAACGAGTTTGAATTCAATGAAGAAATGGAAGTTGAATATAAAGATAAATGGGCTGGATATAAAGATAAGCATAACAATAGTAGAGAAGTAATTTTAGAATGTGGCATTAGACCTCAAGATGCATTTTTTGAAATAGATGATGGAAAAGTTAAAAAAGGTCAAGAGTTTATTTTAGATAGAGTAAGAATTGATGTGAGGAAGTTTAAAAAGCCTATTATTAAGATAGAGTTTTCAAGCCTAATAGTATTTGAAGCAGAAGATGAAAAAGGTTCTGAGCATGAAGTAGAAGTTAATTTACTCTTTAAATTAATAAGGGTTAATAATGGTGAAAAAGAATTAGTTCAAAGCTGGAAATATCTATACGAAATAGATGTTGAAAATAATATTGACGAATTGGAAGTTGAAATGAGCCAACCATTTACAGTAACATTCTGCGACAAACCAGCACCATGTATTTATGAATATATTATGGTAGTAGAAGGATTGGACTTCGAAGGGAAATTTGATGCTCTAAGAGTGGTCAAACCTGACTTAAGTGTAATTGCACAAAGCCAGTGTTAATTTTATAGAATAAAATAGCACACAGAGGTCTAACTAAGCCTTTGTGTGCTTTTTTGCTTTAAAAAATTAGAGCTAAAATACATTATTAATATTCTAATGGTATTAGAATATACTATCCTAATTGTTTTAGGATTAGAGATGGTAAAGATTTTTATATAGTAAGCCCTTTAGCTAAAGCTAAACGGGTAGGAAAAATAAATGACAATGGGAATTGGTAAGAGTTATTTTAAATTCACTATTTCCAAATTTTGTTCTTGCAAGAATTCAATTATTTTAGGTAAACAGTCAATTACAGCTTGGGACTCGTGAAGAAGTATTATAGCTCCAGAAATATTTGAATTCACGATGGATTCCAATATTTTGTCTGCATCTTTTGTTTTCCAATCTTGAGGGTCATTGTTCCACAAAACGATTTTACAGTCATTTTCAGTTGCGATGTCTACTAATTGGCTGTTATATGAGCCATAAGGTGGTCTAAAAAGGACAATATCGTCATTTATTATTTCTTTTAACTTTTCAATAGAATTTATTAATTCACTTTTTTGCTTCTCATAGGAAAGATTTTTCATATTGTAGTGGCTCAGAGAGTGGGAGCCTATTGAATAACCATTTGAATGAATATAAGAAACTATCTCTGGATATTTTTCAACATTAGTTCCAACTAAGAAAAAAGTACCTCCAACATTGTATTCTTTTAATATATCAACTATTTCTTTAGTGTATTTTGAAGGGGCATCATCAAATGTAAGAGAAACCTTTCCCTTTGGTAAGCTGAAAGTAACCGCATCTTCCAATTCCACATGACCAATTTCATTATCAGATTTTGATATATTTTCACTTGATAAATCTTTTTTCTTTAATTTGGTATCTTCAAGCTTTTCTTCATAAAAGCTTTCTTCTATATTGTGTATGTAGCCATTATAGTAGTTTACATATTCATGCTGAAGATTTTCATAATTTTCACATTCAGTTTGTATAGATTCTGCCAAAACTCCATTATCAAGTGCAGTCTTGTCCACATAAAAACGATTTATTTGAATAAAAAGCAATACAAATATTAGACCTATTAAAACAGCAGAAGCTTGGAGGCCAGAATTAAAATTAATTCTGGATAGATAGTTTGATTCAATTTTTTTCTCTAATGGTTGAGATTCTCTCGATATAAAGGAAAGCTTGTCCAACTCTTCAAGATTTATAATTTTTTTGATGGCATTGAGTTTATCTATATATTCTTTTGAGCATTGGAAATACAATATCTCACTATTTTCTTTATAAGTTTTAGATACTACTGCTAGATATTCATTATCATAATAAAAGGATTTAAAAGATAACCTATATTTATTTTTATCATCAAATTTTACTAAGTTAATTAAATTGGTAGCTGTATATTCATCTATTTCCAATAGGATTTTAACAGTTTCCCTAAAAGTAAAATTAATTTTTAAATAATATCCCCCATTAATATTCTCTATTCCCAATAATTCAAGAACTTTTATAGTATAATCAGACATTTTTTGGCCTCCTAAATAAAACCATAAATTTTACTTAGTCTTTGATTCTTCCACTGTCATTATCTTTGATGTAAAAGAAACTGACATCTTTTCTGTAAAATCATTGATAATCTTCATCAGTTCATTCTTTTCATTTAAGATTTTTTCATATTGCTGTAAGTATTTTTGATTTTCTATTTCTAAATTTCTTATAGTTTCTTCTAATTCACTAATTTTTAACATGTTCTTGTATTGAATTTCTCTAGATTCTTCATTTAGTTTGTTGTACTTTTCAATTTCAGCTTCAAGTTGGGCTGAAATTTTCTCATATTCAGTATTTGCCTTTTCTTGAAATTCCTTATAATCTTCCAATAGCTGTTCATAATTCATTTGCTTATTTGTTATGGTGTTTTCCAATTCCTTGATTTCCCTATTCTTTTCTTGTAATTGCTGTTCCTTTTTGATTAATTCTTTTTTCAACTTGTTAATTGTTTCATTTGCTGTAGTCAACTGATCTTCAAGGCTTTTGTTTTTATAGATTAATAGCTGTCTGTCCTTTACCAAGTTTTCAAGGGAAATTACCATGTCTTGTACCACTTTGTCCTGCTTGTCCATGGAAAATAGTGAATTATCATTTTCCTTTTCTATCTTTTCTGCATTACTAAAATTTGAAGGGTTTTCTATGTCGGTTGTTTTTTCGATATCAATCTTTTGTTCAACACTGTTTTCTTCTTGATTGTCTTTGAAGATATTTGTTTTAAACCAGCTGATTCCTTTCTTTTTCAAATTATCCTTATCCATAAAATCCCTCTCTCTCAAAAAATCAGATATTTTTACCTTTATATATTTATATAAAATTATAGGAAAAAATGTCAATAAAAAATAGTACCAAATGTTTATAAAATGCCAGAAACATGAATATCTTGATAGCTTTTGTCATATAAAATTTATTAAAAATCAAGTAAAGTTTTGATTTAAACAAAAATTACCGTGTATCTAAATGTTTTTATTAACCCAAAATAAAAATGTATTTAGAATAAGTTTTATTACTTTATTAAAGGAGGATGAATAATGAAAAGGAAAACTCCAAATTCTAATGCTCTTAGGGCTTTTCAAGAATATAAAATGGAAGTAGCCAATGAATTGAGCATAAGTGATAAGACTAACTTTGGAAATAGTAAAGAACATTCTTTAAGTGATAAAAGAGATACAAATTCATTAGAAAATAGGATAGAAGAAGAGGATTCAAGGAAAATAAATAAATATTAATTATAAGAGGCTAAGAGGTGATAGTATTGAAAAAAATAGGGGTAGAAAGAGGGCTAAGCAACATAGCTGATTATTTAAAAAATGAAGGATATAGCGTTGAAATATTAGATGAATCTATAGAAGAAAACAGCCATAGGTTGAGAAATTTAGATGCTATAGTTACAGCTGGATATAACAGCAATATGTTGGGTATTAGCGATATACGCACTAATGCACCAGTTGTAAATGCGAAGGGGCTAACTCCTGAAGAAGTAAAAGCTCAAATAGAACAAAGGCTATCATAATAAATGACTCTGGTTTCCAGAGTCATTTTATTTTTCAAGATGATTTATTATTTTTTCATATAACGCTTCAGGATTATCAGCTTCAATAAATTCTTCATCAACCAAGGCAAATGGATTTGTTGCACAATCTCCACAATATCCAAGGCATGATTCAACTTCAACATTATAGTTTTCATCTCTTAACTTATTTACTACTTCTTCAGTGCCATGGGTAAAGTTGTTTTCACAGAACTGAATATGTGGCATTTTTATTCCTCCTTATTTAGTTTAGCTTTTAGTATTTGAATTATATCTTCTACTGTCATGTTTATATAATTTACACCATCAAGGCTTATTTTTTTCTCAATGGCAGCTTTCAAAACAGGAGACAATTTTATATTTCCAACTACAATGGCTCCTTTTACAAGGTTATCTTTAATAAATATTTTCTTGTAAATAGCATCCCCTATATGTTCTTCCACAACAATATTAGTAACTAATGCTTCGTCTACAATTCCCATTGAGAATAGAGATAAATCAAAGGCGTTTAATGTAGTAACTGGAGGTACATATTTATATATTGCATCCTTTCCTGCAATATTATATCCTGCAACCTTTCCTTGTTCGATAGCTATATTCCATAATCCAAAAATGTTCCCATTATATTGGGCTATATCCCCTGCTGCGTAAATCCCTTCAATGTTTGTTTCCATTTTATTGTTTACGATTACCCCTCTATCTAAATTAATTGGTGTGCCTTTTAAAAAGTCTATGTTTGGCTTTGTCCCAATAGAATATATTACAGCGTCACAATCATATTTTTCCCCATTGGATAATTTAAATCCTTCCACATTTTCTCTTCCAGTTATTTCCGTTACCTCAGTATTTACTAAGATTTTGACCCCTTTTTCTGCAACCTTATTTTGTAATATTTCTGAGCTTATTTTGTCCAATTGCTTGCTCATAAGCCTATCGGTGTTTTGGGCAATTATTACATTTTTACCCATTTGACTTAAAGACCATGCTATTTCAATACCTTGAACTCCTCCACCAATGACCAATACGGTTTTTTTATCCTTAATGCCTTCTTTTATATCCCACGCATCCTTAAGCGTCCTTAATGTATATACTCCATTTTTATTTATACCTGCTACATTTGGCATAATGTTGCTTGAACCTCCAGCAAGTAAAACCTTTGTAAAACTCATTAATCCGCCATCAAAAAGCTTAACGACCTTTTTATCTACATCAATGGAAATTACTCTGCTTCCAATATATAAATTTATATTATTGTCATCATACCATTCTCTATTTTGGATTAAAATTTTGTCTTCTTGAAGGCTTGATAAAAGGCCTTTTGAAAGCCTAATTCTACTATATGGATAAAAAGGCTCTTCTCCGAATAAGTGTATTTCACTGTCCTTATCAACTTCCCTTATGGCTTTTATGGCAGAAATGGCAGCAATACCATTTCCAATGATTATGATTTTATCAAGCATTGCTTTTCTCCTTTCAAATATTTTACTTTAGTTTGTGATATTTCGTTAGAATAATACATCTAAATTTTTAATATAAATATGCTATGGATTAGCATTATTTTTTCCCATTATCTGCAGGTTGACATAATATCCTTTGGTCTGTATTATAGATATGTAATTTTAATTTTTAAAAGAAATTGAGAGGAGTTTAACTTAGGTGTATTTTACTCAAACAAAAAAATTCATATTTCCTATTTTTATCTTCTTTTTGGTTTTTTGCTTATTGTGGACAAGCACTGCAGTAAGAGCTGAATCAAATGAAGAAGAAAAGATAATAGCAGGCTACTATGCGTCTTGGGGTTCTTATATGGGATATACTCCAGATAAAATTGATGCTACAAAGCTAACCCATTTAATTTATGCTTTTGCCAACATAGGAGACGACTTAAAAATAAGTTTAGGAGACCCATATATCGATTACTTCAATATAACAAAGTTAAAGGATTTAAAGCTGGCAAACCCAAATTTGAAAATACTTATATCTGTTGGAGGATGGACTTGGTCAGATAAGTTTTCTGATGTAGCACTTACGGAAGAATCTAGGTCTGTTTTTGCAAAAAGCTGTTTAGAATTCATTAAAACTTTTGGCTTTGATGGAATAGACATAGACTGGGAGTTTCCTGTAAGGGGCGGGCTACCAACAAATAAATATAGATTGGAAGATAAAGAGAACTTTACTCTTCTGTTAAAGGCTATTCGAGAAGAGATAGATAGGCAAAGCAGATTAGATGGGAAAAAATATATTCTAACAATTGCAGGCTCAGCAGGAACTATTGGAGTTGAAAATGTTGAACTTGACAAAATCCATGAGTATATTGATTTTGCAAATGTAATGACTTATAACTTTCACGGAGTATGGGATAAGTATACGGATTTTAATGCTCCGCTGTATACGAATTTTGATTCTATAAACTATTATAAGCCTAGTATTGATGAATCAATTAAATCATGGATAGAATCCGGATTTCCTAAGGAAAAGATTGTGATGGGAATTCCTTTTTCAGGAAAGATATATACCAATGTAGATATGTGGAACAATGGATTATATCAAGGATATGAAAGCAGTTCAGTTATATCATTTGGTGAAATATCTAGAAAATATTTAATAAATCCAACATTTATTAGGTATTATCACCCAATAGCAATGGTACCATGGCTATATGATGGCTCAACCTTTATTTCCTATGAAGATGAAGTTTCAATTTATTTTAAATCAGAATATATTAAACAAAATGGATTAGGTGGGGCAATGGTTTGGGAATTAAATGAAGACCCAAGGGGGACTTTATTAAATAGCTTATACCATAGCCTTAAATATGATAATATGTAATTAGCTTATAACTGATAGAGACAATTAACTATTGTCTCTATTTGTTTTTTGGTATACTATAAGGAGACATAATTTAGATGGAGTGGTTAACATGGAAGAAAAAGATGTAGGCTTAAGAGGTACAGGTTGTGAAATCTTAGTACCTTTCAATGAAAGAAGGCCTTTGGAGGAAATAGAGAGAAGTATAATTAAAACATACAGGAAGCAGATATGGGCAAAGTTTATTAAGGCCATAAAGGAATATGAGCTAATTGAAGATGGAGACAAGATTGCAGTAGCTGTATCTGGAGGAAAAGACAGCCTTCTTATGGCAAAGCTTTTTCAAGAATTATATAGGCATGGCCATAGGAACTTTGAATTGGAGTTTATATCCATGGATCCTGGGTATCATCCTGAGATAAGGAAGCTTTTAGAGGATAACTGCAGATACTTGGAAATCCCAATTAAGATTTTTGATTCTGATGTATTTCAAGTAGCAGATAGAATAGCTAAAGACTATCCATGCTATATGTGTGCAAGGATGAGAAGGGGATTTTTATACAGCAAGGCTAAAGAACTAGGGTGCAACAAGTTGGCATTGGGGCATCATTTTAACGATGTTATTGAGACCACTATGCTAAATATTTTATGTGCAGGGAATTTTAAAACAATGCTTCCTAAACTAAAGGCCCAAAACTTTGAAGGGTTAGAACTAATAAGGCCTATGTATTTAATAGAGGAAAAATATATCCAAAGATTTATACAAAATGCAGGTATATGGCCTCTAAACTGTGCATGTATGGTAGCAGCTAAGAGAATTGGAAATAAGAGGTATGAAATAAAGGATTTAATAGAAAAGCTAAAAGAAAGTTATGTAAATGTTGATGTAAATATTTTCAGGGCTGCACAGAATGTAAACTTAAATGGCATATTAGGATGGGAAAAAGATGGAGAAAAATATTCATTTTTAGATGATTTTAAAAAGGGGGATTAAGATGAAATTAATTTCATGGAATGTAAATGGCCTTCGTGCATGTTTAAATAAAGGCTTCCTAGATTATTTCCATAAGGTTGATGCAGATATATTCTGCATTCAGGAAACTAAATTACAGGAAGGGCAAATAAAACTGGACTTAGAAGGATATTATCAATACTGGAACTACGCTGAGAAAAAGGGATATTCAGGTACTGCTGTATTCACAAAAATAAAGCCTCTTTCTGTAAGCTATGGCATAGGAATAGAAGAACACGATAAGGAAGGAAGGGTTATTACACTAGAATTTGATGATTTTTATCTAGTAAATGTATATACTCCAAATTCCCAAAGGGAATTGGCTAGGCTTGATTATAGGATGAAATGGGAAGATGATTTTAGGGAATATCTTAAAAATTTAGAAAAAAATAAACCTGTAATTGTCTGTGGAGACTTAAATGTTGCCCACAAGGAAATAGACATTAAAAATCCTGAAGCAAACAGGAGAAATGCCGGCTTTACCGACGAAGAAAGGGAAAAGATGACCATATTGTTGGAATCAGGTTTTGTTGATACATTTAGATATTTCTATCCAGACAAAAAAGATGCCTATACATGGTGGTCTTATATGAGGAAGGCAAGGGAAAAGAACATAGGATGGAGGATAGACTACTTTCTAGTATCTAAAAGCCTAGTAAACAGACTTAAATCAGCTGCTATCCATTCTGATGTAATGGGTTCAGACCACTGCCCTGTAGAATTGGTAATATAAAAGAGGGTGAGATTCTCACCCTCTTATTATTTTATTAATTTTATTTCACCTGTAACTTCTCCATTGTTTGTGAATGTGTTGTATGCTTCTTCATTGGTGAAGTATACATTTCCTTCTACTTTAGTGTTTACTAAGCTGAAGTTAGTTGCTTCAACATAAATATCTCCGATGAATGTACCATATTGAAGTCTAGCATTTGGACTCTTTATTGTAAGTTTTGGAGCCTTTAAAGTATATTGGTTTCCAACAGTCTTTGTTGCTTGGTCAGCATAGTCATATAGGCCTATCTTTCTTTGAATTTGGAATCTCTTATTGAAGAAAGTTCCGTCTAGAACTAATTCTTTATCTGTTGTTAAATCGCTTTCTAAGCAGATTAGCCAGTTGCCATGCTTTGATATTGCCTTTTCAAAAGTATCTATGTCTTTTACTATTGATGCAGAAGTTACAGCATCTATATCAACTAATTCAATTTCTCCATTTATAGTGCTGTCAACATTGATAAATGTATTTTTAGCACTTTCATTAGTGAAGTAAACATTTCCATTTACAGTCATGTTTTCAAGTTTGAAGTTGTCTGTTGAAACATAGATATTTCCGTTAAATGTACCGTTAAGCATCCTGAAGTTTGGACTGTTTACAAATAATTTTGGAATAGTTAATTCAAAGTTTAATGTTTCCTTAGTTCCATCTTCTTTTGTTATGCTGCTGTATAGACCAATCTTACGGTCAACTACTCCCCTATTTTCAAATTTGCCTTCTACATAGATTGGGTGGTCAATCTTCATATCTTTTAACATTGCAGCAATCCATCTTCCACCATTTTCTTCTGTAGTTAATGCTTTTTCAAAGCTTTTTTCATCTCTTACTATTGAAGCAGTTGTTTCTGCATCAGGATTTATTAGAGCTATTTCTCCACTTACACTAGCAGTATCATCCATGCTGAATGTAGCTTTAGCTTCGTTGTTTAAGAAATAAACATTTCCTTCTACTTTAACTCCTCTTAATTGGAAGTTTGGAGCTACAACGTAGATTTCGCCTTTGAAAGTACCATTTTGAAGTCTTGCACTTGGGCTCTTTATTGTTAGTCTTGGAGCTGTTAGAGTAAATTGTTCAAGTACATTGCGGTTTTCATCTTGAGTATAAAGGGCAATCTTACGGTCTTGTTTACCTTTGTTTTCAAATTCTCCTTCAAGTACGATTTCATGGTCAAATGTTATGTCCTTTAATGCAGCTATAATCCATGTACCACCTTTATCAGCAGGACCCATAGCCTTTTCAAAGGCTTCAGCATTGTCTACTATTGATGCTGTTGTAACAGCGTCAACTTTTTCTTCTGCCTTTCCTTCTTCTTTAGTTTCTGTTTCAGGAGCAGTTTCAGCTGGCTTTTCTTCAACAGGTTCAGTTGTTTCAGTTAATGAACTAAGTACTGCTAAAGTTTTTGGACCTACAATGCCATCAACTTTAAGCCCGTGTTTAGCTTGGAAATCTTCTACAGCTGCTAAAGTCTTTGGTCCAAAGATTCCATCAACTTTTAGGTTGTATCCTACTTTGTTAAGTAAAGTTTGCAATAATGCCACATCATTACCTACTGAATTTAGAGCAAGCAACCTTTTAATATTAGCTGCAGTTCCTGTGACTTCTACAGGTGTTGTTGTCTTTGGCTTAGATGTTGAAGTTGAGCTTGAAGAACTTGAGCCTGATGAGCCTTGGCTAGATGTTGCAGCAGCTACTACATCTACTGTAGTTCCAAATCTTAAACTACTTTGAGCGAATGAAGCCACTGAAGAAAAGACAACAATAGTACAGATAAGTAATGCTACTAATCTTTTGTTTTTCATGGTACACCTCCAGAAATTTTTTATCTTATGTTATTTATAATATGTCCGAATATTTATAAATATTCGGACATACTCTTGATATATTATAAATGATTGTTATAAAACAAATCAAGTATAAAATGGAAAAACTGTGAAGAAATTTATGAATATTCTATTATTTTACTGAAGCTGAAATTTTTGGTTATTTTCCTTGATTTCCACAATTTCTGTGGTTGTGTCCCTGACCTTGTTGATAAAATCTGAAGTAATAGAAAACTTATCCCCAAAATGCATAGGAATAAAATATTTTGGTTTTAATTTGCTGATGAAATACTCTCCGCCTAAGTAAAAAGCTTTACCTAGCCTTGGGTCTACTGGGAAGAATGCAATGTCAATTTTTTCACCAATAATCTTATGGATTTCTTCCTTAAAAATCCTCTCTTCATGCAAGTTTTCCTCTTCTGTGTTGTCTTCCCAATGCCACCAGTTCAAATCTCCTGCATGGAAAATATTTATGCCATCTACATTAATAAGGAATGATACTCCTTTATCAGTGGAGCCAAAGGTTTTTATATTTATTCCATCAATAGATAAACTTTCATAAGGGTTTATAATATGGATATTTTCTGCCCTATAAGGTGGATTAATATCAGAGCTTAAGATATAATCTATATCCTTTACTTTGTCATTCCATTTAAAAATCTCTTGGCTGTAGTGGTCGCCATGACCGTGGCTTACAAAAATAAAAGTCCTTTTATCCTTTAGATTAATATTTCCTCTGTAATAATCAAAAATTAAATAATAATTTTCAGTTTCTACAGTAAAAGAGCTGTGATGTATATGTTCAACTTTGACATTTAAATTTTCCATAATATTCCCCCCTTCTTAAATTTCTATATAGAATGATACCCCTTTCTCTTCATTTTTGGCATAGATTTTAGCATTATGATTAAGTATTATTCTATAAACTATAGCAAGGCCTAAACCAAATTCTCCTTTATAGCCTTTATTAAATTCATCAAATATGTTGTTCATTATCTTTTCTTCGATTGGAGGGCCATCGTTCCAGAACCTTAAGATAGCTTTATCAGCCTCCTTTTTTAAGGATACAAGGATTTTTTCTTCAGCATATCGTATTTGGTTATCTAAAAGGTTTTCAATTACAACCCTCCACTGATCAATGTCTCCTTCAACTGTGGCAGGGTCAAGGTCTAATTTTAAATCGATATCTTGCCTGTGAAGGATAAACCTTTCTGCTACTTGTTTGATTAAGGAATCTAATGAAAACTTTGTTTTATCAAAATTATGGCTAGAGATATAGTTTAACTTGTTTATATATAGTAAATCCTTTATTTTCTTTTCAAGCCTTTTAGATTCTTCAGTAATGACATCTAAGGAAGATTCCAAGTTTCCTTTTGGATAGATGCCATCTTTTATTGCTTCAGAAAAGGATTGAATTACCATGACAGGGGTTTTTAGCTCATGGGATACGTGTTGTAAAAATGTTCGTTCTGCTTCATCTTGCCTTATAAGTTGTTTTCTTAAATATTCAATGGATGAGCCTAACTTGCCTATTTCATCTTTCCTGTCTATGATAATTGGCTCATTCCATTGATTATTGGCTAATTTTTCAACTTTTTTTTCTAAATCTACTAATGGTTTAGATAAGTATCTTGACAATAATACTGCTGGAATCCAGCTAAAAAATAGTACAACAATAACTACTGAAATAAGTCTTTTAAACAGAGTCTTTACCAAATCTTCTCTGTAGGAATCCCCCATGTATGAAATAAAGAAAGCATCATGGCCTAAAGCCTTTCCCTTTGAAATAATATAGAATATATTTTGGTTGTTGATTTTGTCGCTGTACTCTTTGCTTGTGTCTGTTTGATTTAATGCTTGGTTTTTAACTTTTTCAATAAAATCCATGCTGACAGGAGAACTTACTATGACCCTATCATTATAAATGATTATATGGTTAACTGTCCTAATATTGTTTATTGATTCATCCCTATTGCCGAAAAAATTAGGGCCTATATAATCCCTGTAGACATTCCCTTCAAATTGATTAAATAAAAGGTCTTGGGCTGCCCTTATTGTCTCAAAGATTTCTTCTGTGAAAAAGCTTCTTAAAGCACTGGGAAGGATAAAGGCAAGCAATACAGAAATACTTAGGGTAATGATGGCTATTACAATCCAGATTTGCACTGACAATGGATAATTTTTCATTTTTTATTCACCCTATAGCCATATCCGTAGATAGTTTCAATATCCAACTGAGGGACCTTTTTTCTAAGCCTTCGTACTAAATCATCTACTACCCTGTCAGAACCGAAATAGTCATTTCCCCATATTTGATTTAGAATTTGCTCCCTTGATAGGGCAATATTAGGGTTTTTAGCAAAGTACAACAATAACTCATACTCTTTAGATGTAAGGTCTATTATCTCATCCCCCATTTGAACAGTTCTGCTACTTTCGTTGATAGTATATGGTGGGAGATTATATACTGTATATGTTTTATGATATGACCTTTCTAAAAGGTTTCTTGTTCTAATAACCAATTCCCTAGGTAAAAATGGCTTTGCTAAATAATCATCGCTTCCCAATTCCAAACCTAATACTCTGTCAATATCAGCATCTCTTGCAGATATAAATATTACTGGGACATTTGGGGTTTTGTTTTTTATTTCCTTGATAAGCTGATATCCGTCAATATCTGGAAGCATTATATCTAAAATCCATAAATCAGGTGGATTGGAAATATTTTTCATAGCTTCTTCACCATTGAAAAATGGATGGACTTCCCAACCTTCTTTTTCAAGATATGATGAAAGTACTAGATTTAAATTTCTGTCATCTTCTACCAAATATATTTTGTACGACATATGTTCACCTCTCTATACTGTTCCTTTGTTTATATTATACCAGACGTAGCAAACTTAAGAATATTGGATAGTTTTATAGAATAACAATAAATATATGAAAAGAGGTTTTACAGGAATATAAAAAGTGTTAAATGGAGGTTAATAATTTTATATGTTAATAAAAAACTGGGAAATCTTAACTTGCAAGAAGCTATTAAATAAGATATAATTCAAAATTATGATAATAAAATATCAATAAAATAATTTTATTGGGGATGATAGATATGTTAAAAGCGGAAGCACATAATGAAACTGATAAGCAAGACAATTATATTTTTATACCTACTTTGGTAACATATTTAAATATGGTTTTTGGGTCTATATCCATCTATATTAGCAATATTAGAGATATCAATATGTTGAAAGTAGCTAGTATATTAATTTTGTTAGCAGCTGTTACAGATAAGTTAGATGGATTTGCGGCTAGAAAGCTTAATATGAGCAGCGATTTTGGGAAAGAGTTGGATTCCTTGTGTGATATTATATCCTTTGGGTTGGCTCCTGTTGTTATTGCATGGAATATTTTAGATGGTAGTTTAAATATATTGGAAATCATAATATCATTAATCTATATCGGGGCTGGAATCTTTAGGCTTGCAAGATTTAATATTACAAAGGATGAAAAACATTTTGTAGGTTTGCCAATTACGATAGCTGGATCAATTATGGCTTTGAAGTATTTAATAGATATCCGATTTAACATAAGTATTATGAATAACTTTGCTCTAATGATTATTTTATCTATTTTGATGGTTGGCAAGTTTAAGGTTAAAAAGCCAAGAATATAATTGGTGGGCATTGATAAGACTTTAATATTCATAAAAGTCTTATTTTTTTATTTAAATCCCACAAAAATAACATAATTTCACCATATTTTTTTTAGATTATGAGGGTACAATACCAATATCAATGAATAATAAATAGTCTTACTATTAATTATAATTTGTCTGTTGAAAAGGGAGGGATTTCACATGGATGAAAACAGGAATTTTGACGAACTAAATAATAATGAAGGTGAATTTAATAAAGAATTAAATAATGAAGAACATAATGACAGCCAATATGATGATTTTATTAATAACCAATACGGAAACAGCGAATTTTTTGAAGACCAAATGAATAATGACAATTATTCTTTAGAAGAAGATAATCAAATGACTTCTGAGCCTAAAAAGGAAAATATAGAATATACCATTCCTCAAGATATTGTTTTGCAAAGTCATAATAGTGAAGAATATAAATATAAAGAAAAAGAAACTAAGAAAAAGAAGAAGCCATTTAGGGGCAGCCTATTATCATATATAGCCTTAGCACTAGTTGCGTCTATAATAGGTGGTATGGTTTCAATATATTTTGCACCAATGCTATTGGGGGATAAAATCTTTAAATCTGATAATTCTCAATATACTTCTTCCCCAATTAATATAGTAACTAATGACGATATAAATACAGTAGCTGCAGTGGCTAAAAAGGCAATGAGTTCAGTTGTTGGTATAACTACTGTAGAAATACAGGAGCCAGCATTTCCATTTTTCATTTTGCAAGAAGTTGAAGGTGTTGGCTCTGGAGTTATAGTAGATTCTAATGGATATATCTTGACTAACTCCCATGTTGTAGCTGATGGAAAAGCAAAATCTGTTACAGTCCTACTAGATAATGGAGAATCAAAGGATGCTACAGTATTATGGAACGACAGCCTATTGGATTTGGCTATAGTAAAAATAGATGCTAAAAACCTTCCAGTAGCAACTTTGGGAGATTCAGATAAGCTGGAAGTAGGGGAACTTGCTGTAGCAATTGGAAACCCTTTGGGATTAGATTTCCAAAGGACAGTAACATCTGGCATTATTTCAGGGCTTCACAGGTCAGTTACTGTAAATAACAATGTAATTGAAGACTTAATTCAAACAGATGCTTCCATAAATCAAGGTAACAGCGGTGGCCCCCTACTAAACAGCAAAGGTGAAGTAATAGGTATAAATACTGCTAAAATTACATCTGCTGAAGGATTAGGATTTGCAATACCTATTAATCAAGCAAAACCAATAATTGAACAAGTAATTAAAAATGGCACATTTCAAAGTGTTGTATTAGGTATAACAGGAGCATCTGTTTTAGATTATCAAAGAACATTCAGAGTTAAATTGCCAGTGGAAAAAGGAGTAATACTACTTCAAGTGCATGAAAATACTCCTGCTTATGAAGCTGGGTTGCAAATAGGAGATATCATTACAAAGATAGATGATACTACAATTGAAAATATGGATCAGTTAAAGAAAGCATTGTATAAATATAAAGTAGGAGATAAAGCGAAGTTGACCATAAATAGGACTGGTAAAGTAATAGAAATAGAAGTAACATTTAAGGAAATAAAATAATTAATAAAAAGCCTGTGGGTATAAACCCATGGGCTTTTTATATTAAAAATTTTAAGATTGCCATATTTTATAGTTTACATGAGCATGGAATTTCATTTATAATATTTTATTATTTGACAAAATTTTACATATTTATAAAAGACAGGAGGAAGGTATTATATGACTTATATTGTGGATTTTATTAAAAACTTATTCAAAAAAATAACATAGGAATTATTATTTTTCTTATTTTAAACACATTTATAATATCTGCAATATTTGAGTCAGCATCTTGGGGAATTACAATTTATATTATTTCTTTAGCAATCGCCATGTCGCCAATTGGAGAATGGATTTTACGAATTCAAACAGGCAGCAAGCAAATAAAAAGAAAGGATTATTTAAATAGACTTGAGCCATTGTTTCAAGAAGTATTAACTAAAGCTAGAGAAATAAATCCATCTATACCAGAAGATGTAAAATTATTTATGAGTGAAGATAAAGAGCCAAATGCATTTGCTACTGGCAGAAAGACTGTATGCTTAACAAAAGGACTATTAAATTATTCAGACGAACAAATCAAAGCTGTTTTTGCACATGAATTGGGGCATTTAGGCAATAAAGATACAGATTTTATATTGTTAGTAACCATAGGAATTTTATAGTTACTGCTTTCTTTATAATTTATAGAATTATATTTAACTTTATAGGAACTATGGTTGCTTTAGTGAATGATAGCCTTGGGACACTTATAATTACAATCTTTATTGATGGTATGTTGGCCTTTTTGATGTGGTTGTGGACTAAGATTGGTACTGTATTAGTTATGTATTCAAGAAGGCAAAATGAATATTTAGCAGATGAGTTTGCATTTAAGTTGGGATATGGTTATAGTTTATGTTCTGTGCTAGATACTTTTTATGGTGCTGGTAGGAAAGGGTTATGGGCAAATCTTGTTTCATCACATCCTTCTACAGATGATAGAATTGCAAGATTACAAAGTTTAGGCGTTGATTATGTTGGTTAATTTTAATATTAAGAAAATAATTTAAAAAGATATTTATTTAAAACCTATGGGTATGTGCCCATAGGTTTTTATTATTTTGATTAATTGTTGACTTGTATAACATATAAAAAACACTTAATTGTGTAAAAAAGAATAACTTTATTTTTATGATATGAAGAATATAAAAGATAAATATATGTTTTATTGTCAAATATTGAGTTTTTTGATTAAATAATATAAAAAAGAAATTTTTGATTTTAAAAAAGGAAGGGATTGTGTTATGAAAAAATGAATATACATAATATTAGTATTTATTATATTAGCACTTACTGGCTGTAATAGTTTGCAATCATTTTCAGAAGAAAAAGAGGTATTGATAAACAGGATTTCGGAGCTTGAAGAAAAAATGCAAAAAAGATGAAGAGATAAGCAAACTTAAAAATTTATTCGAAAAAATTTCCGATGAAAGAGATAAATTGGAAAAAAGTATACAAATGGTTAGATTTTCAGCTATTGCAAGAGAAGAGGATAATAGTTATTCTTTTGATAATCTAAAAAACATATATAAAATTAATACTAAGTATGAAATTATAGATGACTGGTATGTAATACAAGATGAAAATTTTAATATAGAATTGCTGGGGTATGAAGATGCTAAAAAAGTTGAATTTTATATTTTAAGACTGGAATCTGATGATGGAGAAAGGTTAATTTTTTATGATACTGATAATAAAGATGGATGGAAATATACAAATGAAAATATAAGTCAAATTATAGAAAAGCATAAAAGCTTTCTTCTTATTTCTCATATCAACCTTATTTTGTAATATATACAAAAGTAACTTTATCTGACGGAAATATTATAAAAACTCCAAGGTTACCTATATATTATGAAGCTGATGATGCTAATAATTAACTTAAGGTGGGATGGAAATTAAAATGCATATAGAGATTAATGAAGAAATTTACCTATTAAAAGAGCAGCTTAGGGCAAAAGAAAAATTGGAATCTTTAAGAAATATGGCTGTAGAAGAATTCAGAAAAAATCAAATTATATTGGAAGATTTAAAAGTTAAGCTTCAAAAAGAAAAGAAGGATGTTGCAAAATTAGAAAGCACAACCTTGAGTTCCTTTTTTTATAGTGTCATAGGCAAGAAAGATGAAAAGTTAGATAAGGAAATGGAGGAATATTTAGCTGCAAAGATAAAATATGATGAACATGTTGTGGCGATGAATGAATTGAAAAAGCTAATAGATGAATACGATGAAGAATTGAAAAAATTTGAAGGAATAGAAGGAAAGTATAAAATGCTTTTGGATGAAAAGCAGATGCTTTTAATCAATGAAGATAGTGCTGGTGGAAGAAACTTAAGGCAGTTATTGGATAGGCTTAATGACTTAAAATTGAATATGAAAGAAGTTAGAGAAGCAATTAATGCAGGTGAAAATGCTTATAATGCCTTACTTGAGATGAAAAAGCCATTGGAATCAGCTAGGGGATGGGGAATTTGGGACATATTTGGAGGAGGCTTTATTTCTGATTTAATGAAGCATTCCAATATTGATGAAGCCAATAGGCTGTCATATGATGTTCAGCATAAACTTAGGGTATTTCAAAAAGAATTGTCGGATGTCAATGAATTTACGGACATCAATGTAAATATTAGCGGATTTGCTAGATTTGCTGACTTTTTCTTTGACGGGTTATTTGCAGATTGGTTTGTACAGTCAAAGATAAACGAATCCCTATCAAATGTAGAAATTGCGATTAAACAAGTAAGGAGGCTATTGGAAGAATTAAGAAGCGATTTAAAAAATATGGAAAATGAAAAATTAGACATCGAATCTAAGATAAATGCCATTTTGGAATCATAGCATATTTTAAAGTTAAGTGTATGCTCAACTTTTTCATTTTATGTAAATGTGATATACTAAATGTTGTATTAATTTTTTAAGAGGTGTTTTATTTGCTAGTAATTGTGCTAAAGAATTTATCAACTAGGGTAGGAATCATAATAATACTTGCTTTATTTTTGACTAAAGTTGGATTGTTTAGAACTCTGGTATCCAAAAGAAATATTGCTTTAATTGATAGAATTTTTCTATCTATTATTTTTGGAATTATCGGAATAGTTGGAACCTATACTGGAATTCCTTTACAAGGCGCCATAGTTAATTCAAGAGTTATAGGGGTTTTCGTCGGAGGGCTATTAGGGGGCCCACTGGTTGGATTCCTTTCAGGATTAATAGCAGGATGCCATAGGTATCTCATAGATATTGGAGGATTTACAGCATTGGCATGCAGCTTATCTACATTAACTGAAGGGATTATGGCTGGATTTTTGAAGAAGAAGTTTGAAAACAGCAGATATAAAATAAGCTTTGCCCTTATAGCAGGCTGCCTTGCAGAAGTAATTCAAATGATAATAATACTTTTGGTAGCAAAGCCTTACTCTGCTGCTCTTGAATTAGTTAAAATCATAGGTATTCCTATGATTGTTGCCAATGGCTTGGGAATAGCAGCATTCATAGCAATTACAGACAGCATTTTTAAGGAAATAGAAAATGAAGCTGTATATCAAGCTCAATTGGCTCTCAAGATTGCAGATATGACTTTGCCATATTTTAGAAAAGGTTTTTATGAGGAAACTGCTTTAGATGCTGCAAGGATTATTAAAGTAATGACAGATATCGATGCTGTTTCTTTTACTGATACTGAAAAGATACTTGCCCATGTAGGCGTTGGTGAAGACCATCATTTTCCAGGGATTCCAATTCAAACAAACCTAACTAAAGAAGCCATATTAAGTAAAAAATATGTGGTAGCAAATACAAAGGAAGAAATAAGCTGTGATTCCCCAAATTGCCAATTGAAATCTGCTGTTATTGTTCCTATTAAAGAAATGGATAAAGTAATAGGTACATTGAAATTATATAAAAGTAAAGAGAATTCCATAACTAAAGTAGAGATTGAATTAGCTTTAGGGTTGGCTCAAATTTTTTCAACTCAGATTGAATTAAGCAAGATAGACCATCAAAGAGAATTATTGGCAAGGTCTGAGCTTAAAGCACTTCAGGCTCAAATAAATCCTCATTTTCTTTTTAATGCCATAAATACTATCGTAAGTTTAACCAGAACAAAACCAGATGAAGCTAGGAAGTTGTTAATACATTTGGGAAATTATTTTAGGCAAAATCTTGTACAAAATGTAGATGAAGTAGATTTAAATAAGGAAATAGAGCATATAAATTCCTATCTAGAAATTGAAAAGGCCAGGTTTGGGGATAAGCTGGAAATAGAATACAGTATAGATAAAGATATTGAATGCAAGCTTCCTCCTTTAATTCTTCAACCACTAGTAGAAAATGCTATAAAACATGGAGTATTAAGAAAAATTGAAGGTGGAAAAGTAGAAATAGTAGCAAGGGATATTGGGACAGGCATTAAACTTATAGTAAAGGATAATGGGGTTGGTATACCAGAAGAAAAATTAAATTCACTATTGAAAGAAAAATCAACCGAAGGAATTGGACTTAAGAATGTACATGAAAGGCTCATAAACAAGTACGGGCCAGAATATGGTCTTAAGATTGAATCTAAGGTTAACAAAGGGACTGTAGTATCCATGGTAATTCCTAAATAAGGAGGAAAAGGGATGTTAAAGTGCTTAGTGGTGGACGATGAAAGGCCTGCCCGTGAGGAAATCATGTATATTTTAAATGAAATTGATGAGGTTGAGGTTGTAGGTGAAGCTTCCCATGGCACAGAGGCTTTAGAGCTGATTGAGAAGTTGAAACCTGATGTTGTATTTTTAGACATTCAAATGCCACAGATGACTGGAATAGAAGTTGCAAAAAAAATACTAGATAAAGGCATGGAAGTATCTATAATATTTGTTACTGCTTATGACCAATTTGCATTAAAGGCCTTTGAAGTAAATGCAGTTGACTATCTTTTGAAGCCCATAGATGAAGATAGATTGAAAAAGACAGTTCAGAAATTAATGTCTATGAAAAATAATAAAGAGAGTTTAGACTATGCTCAATTAAGCAAATTGATTAGAGATATGAGTCCAAACAAATCATCGAGCCATTGGATTTCGGTATATTATAACAACAGGCTTATTCCAATAGAAAGTAAGGATATTATCTATATAACTGTAGAAGATAAAAATACGGTTATAGTAACAGAGAAAGGTAAATTTGAAACCCATTATACATTAAGTGAATTAATGGAAAAATTGGATCCGGATATTTTCTTCAGATGCCACAAGTCTTATATTGTAAATTTGAAATATATTGAATCAATAGAGCCATGGTTCAATGCCACTTATAACATTAATTTAAAATCTGTTAAAGAAGTAATACCTGTAAGCAGGTCATATTCAAAGCAGTTTAAAGAAAAAATGAATATAAATTAAATGCAGGATAACTTAATATTTTGCATTTCAGGTAGAAAATTCGACATCTTATCCCAAAATCCTCTTTTATTTGCTCTTATTAATATAAAATTAGTATGAGCAAAAATAAAGAGGAGGTTTTTTTATGACCCAATTTATTATTGGAATTATTGTACTTATAGTAGGGTATTTTGTTTATGGTAAAATAGTGGACAAAACTTTTGGAGCTGACGACTCCATAGAAACACCAGCAACAAGGTTGCAAGACGGTGTTGACTTTGTGCCAATGAGCTGGCCAAAGATATTCTTAATCCAATTCCTTAATATAGCAGGATTGGGACCTATCTATGGTGCAATTCAAGGTGCACTTTTTGGCCCAGTGGCATTTATATGGATTGCATTGGGTTCAATATTTGCAGGAGGAGTTCACGACTACTTATCAGGAATGCTTTCCTTAAGGCATGATGGACAAAGTATATCAGAAATAGTAGGTATTTACCTAGGTGAAGGTGCAAGAAAGATAATGAGAGTTTTCTCAGTAGTATTGCTTATCCTAGTAGGTACTGTATTTATGACAGGTCCTGCAGGTCTATTGGCAAACTTGAAGATATTTGGAATTGGAAATGTTAATATATGGTTAGCTATCGTACTAGCATATTATTTCTTAGCAACAATATTGCCAGTAGATAAGATTATAGGGAAGGTTTATCCATTATTTGGCATATGCTTACTAATAATGGGAATAGGCATTGGTGGCAAATTAATAATAGATGGCTATGAATTGCCAGCCTTTACATTATCTAATCTACATCCACAAGGGCTACCAATCTGGGCTATTCTATTTACTACAATAGCTTGTGGTGCAATATCTGGTTTCCACGCTACACAATCACCAATGATGGCAAGATGTATGACTAAGGAAAGCCAAGGTAGAAAGATATTCTACGGCTCAATGATAGCAGAAGGTATTATAGCTATGATTTGGGCAGCAGCTGGTATGGCATTCTTCCATGGAACTGAAGGATTGCAAGAAGCCTTCAACACATTAGGTGGAGCAGGCGGTGTTGTAAATAAGATATCCATAAGCTTGCTAGGTTCAGTAGGTGGAGTATTAGCTATGATAGGTGTTATAGTATGTCCTATTACTTCAGGAGATACTGCATTTAGGTCAGCAAGATTAACAATAGCTGATGCTTTAAACTTCGACCAAGGACCAATTAAGAAGAGATTAGTTTTATCAGTTCCTCTATTTGTAATTGGATTTATATTAACAAGAATAGACTTCAATATTATTTGGAGATATTTTGCATGGTCAAATCAAACTCTAGCCATGATAGCACTTTGGGCAGGAGCAGTATACCTAGTTAAAAATGGCAAAGCTCACTGGATGGCAAGCATTCCTGCAACATTCATGACTGCAGTTTCTGCAACATATATTCTTCAAGCACCAGAAGGATTTAAGCTATCAACTTCTATAGCTTACCCAGTAGGTGCTGTTGTAGCAATAGGTGCTATA
>DATCJO010000117.1:0-4234 GCA_036562765.1 Tissierellaceae bacterium
GTTCCATCGAAGGTAACCTATGTTCCCAAGGAATACTTAGTGTATGTAAAGGCCAACTATGAAAATGGCAAAATTACCTATAGGGAATTGAAAAAAACCTTAGAATTTATAGGCCTTACTCCTGAAGAGTTAGGATATTAGAAAAAACCACCATATATTGGTGGTATTTTGTTAATAAAAATAGGGTGAGGTGTGATATATGAATAAGAGATCTTTCTATAGATGGCTTCAAGCTATAAAAAAATATGATCAAGCAACTTGTAACTCAATACTATCAAGTTGCCAGAAAATAGAAAAATACTATGGCAATCTAGATGAAATTTATGATAAGGACAAATGCAAAAATCTTAAACAAGAGTTAAAAGAACTTAATTCAAAAAATAATATACCAATAGATGTTGATATGCATGTTGAAACTGCAGCATTAAGAAATGCATTAAATCTATATTTAGAATTTAAGGAAAATCAAATACTTCAGGATATTATGACAATGGAAGATGTAACTCCCGATGAACATGATGGTTCTTATGAATTGGTAAGGGAGACTGTTGAATCATTTTCAAAAATTGACATAAATAAAATTGATGTTTCAGACCTAGATTTACTATATTTTATGGCTATAGGGTTGTGGAAAGGCGGTGTAGAATACAGGATAAAGAAAATTGAAGAGAGCAATTTGAATTCAATAGAGAAAAATAGATTAAAAACTGTCTTCAATAATGTAATAGAAAAAGCTAAAAATTACAAATATGAAAATAGATATGAAAACAATTGGACTATTGGCATGTTTGGAACAGGTTTTTATACTTTTAAAGGTAAATTAGATAAAGAGGATGCTCAAAAATTTATATCTCTGTGCATTAGTATTAAGGATTTAGAAGATGAAGAGGAAATACTTAAGATAGCAGAAAGGGCATTAAAAGAAGGAATAAAAGGTATGCAAGCAGCCTCTGCATCCGCAATACTCCATTGTTTAAAACCAAATGTATTTCCTATAATCAATAATGTTACTATAGATACAGCTGTTTTGCTAGAAAGCGAAGGGGTACTCCTTGTAAAGCCTAAGCATTTGGCTACATATATTGAAAATGTGAGAAGACTTAAGAAATTTAGGGACGAAAAATGTACCTTCAGAAATTACAGAGCTTTAGATTTGAAATTACAGGAAGTAGAAGAATTAGAGGAAAAAGTTCAATTTAATGATCCCATAGATATTTCAAAGGAACAATGGATGGAAATGTTATCTAATCCAGATGTTTTTAGGAAAGAAGATGTTGAGCTTGTAAAAACCATATATAAAATGGGAGGAGAAGCTACAGCTTCTGAATTATCAGAATTTGAAAATACTAATCCATTTGCGTATAATTTTCCAGTTGTTCATCTTGCAAAAAGGATTCATCGTTATACAAATTGTACTGTGCCTAAACGGAAGAATGGTAAAGAAAGATGGTGGCATGTGCCTTTCCTAGGCCGTTATAGGGAAGATAAAACTTTCAGCTGGATACTTAGACCTGAATTAAAAGAGGCTATTAAGGAAAAATATTTCTATCTTGAAGATGAAGAGGAAGAAGTAAATATAAGCGAACCTATAAATTACTGGTGGCTTACTGCTGACCCTAACATCTGGAGTTTCGACAATGTAAAAATTGGACAAACATTTACTTACTCATCTAGAAACGAGAGAGGAAATAAAAAAAGGATATATAGAAACTTTGAAAACGTAAAAAAAGGGGACAAGGTTATATTATATGAAAAAGCAATAGTTGGTATTGGACATGTTTCCAAAGAACATGATGGGGAAAAAATCTGGGTAACTAAAGATGAAAATTTAATACAGCCTATCCAATATAGTTTTATCAAATCAGTTGAAGGATTAAAGAACATGGAATTTATGACAAATCTTCAAGGCAGCCTTTTTAAACTCACAAAAGAAGAATACGAATTAATAATGGATATTATTCGAGAACAAAATCCTATTACTACAGTTAAAACTTATAATACCTATACTAAAGAAGAGTTTTTAGAAGAGGTATTCATGGAAGAAGACCAATATGAAAATATGGTTGAATTATTAAAATATAAAAAGAACTTAATTCTCCAAGGTCCTCCTGGAGTAGGTAAAACCTTTGTTGCTAAAAGAATAGCTTATTCTATCATGGGAGAAAAGGATAGTTCTAGAATAGAGATGATTCAATTCCATCAGAGTTATTCCTATGAAGATTTTATCATGGGATATAGGCCAGAAGAAAAAGGTTTTAAATTAAAATACGGAATATTTTATAAGTTCTGCAGAAGAGCTTTAAACGATCCTAATAGGCCTTATTTCTTTATCATAGATGAAATAAACCGTGGAAATATAAGCAAAATATTTGGAGAACTTATGATGTTAATAGAAGCAGACAAAAGAGGTAGTGAATATGCTATTCCATTAACCTATACGGAAGATAAATTCTATGTTCCTGAAAATGTATATATAATTGGAACTATGAATACAGCTGATAGAAGTCTTGCAATGATTGATTATGCCTTAAGGAGGAGATTTTGCTTCGTAAATATTAAACCAGCTTTCGATAATTTGAATTTTAAAGGATATCTTGAGAGTAAAAGTGGGGAACTATCAAAGATAATTATCGAAAAAATGACAAGCCTTAATGAAGATATAGAGAATGACCTCTCTCTTGGCTGGGGATTTAGTATAGGTCATAGTTATTTTTGCATAGATAAGGACACTATTACTGAAGAAGATTATAAAAATATAATTAACTATGAGATACTACCTTTACTATCAGAGTATTGGATTGATGACAACAGTAAGTTAATGGAGTGGAAAAGGAAATTATTGGAGTGGTAATATGATTCCTATAAAAAACATATATTATATGTTGTGCTATGCTTGGGATAATATTTTAAATCAAGGACAAGAAACACTCTTAGATGTTGAAGCTTTAGAGAATATCTATAATCTCCTATCTAGCATCTTAATTAAAGAAGCTAATAAGATTATTAAAAGTGGAATTTATAAAGGCTATGTGGAATGCACGGAAAGCATATCTGTTGTCAGAGGTAGGATAAATTTAAATGATACCCTAAAAGAGCAATCCTTAATAAGAAACAAAATCGTATGTGATTTCCATGAGTTTTCCGAAAATATTATCCTGAATCAGATCCTTAAAACTACAATGGAAACCCTTTTAACGTGTAAAGAAGTGGACAGGAAGTATAGAGATCAAATGAGAATGCTTTTAAGGAATTTTTCAGGTGTACACAGTGTAGATATAAACAATGTTAGCTGGAGCCGCATTAATTATAATAGAAATAATAAAAAATACAGATTAATAATAAATGTATGTGAGCTAATTAATACTGGACTTATACTAAAAGAAGAAAAGGGCAAATATAGATTTGTTACATTTATTAAAGACAAAGCTATGGCAAAGCTATATGAAAAGTTTATTTTCAATTTTTATAAATATGAGCTTAAAGATATAAAAACAACCTCTTCTATAATAAAGTGGAGGCTAGATGAACCTCCTAGCGATAATTTTCTTCCAAATATGGAAACCGACATAGAATTAGAGGGGAAAGATAAAAAATTAATTATAGATACAAAATATTACTCTAATGCTTTAACTAAGAGTAATTTTTCTGAAACAAAGAAACTGATATCAAGTAATTTATATCAGATATTTGCTTATGTAAAAAATGCTGAGTATGATGGAGAAATAAATGGTATGTTATTATATCCAACAGTTAATTACGACTTAAATCAGGCATATAAAATGTCAGGCAATAATATATATGTAAAGACGGTTAATTTAGGAGAGGAGTTTGACAAAGTTAGAAATAAATTATTAAGCATAGCTGATATAGTACGCTGTGGATAGAAAAACAACTTAAGCCTAATCTTATGGATTAGGCTTTCTGTATGTAATAAAATATAACATAAAAACAATTATTATTGACATTTATACTAATATAATGTAATATAATATTACATATAGCTTTATTAGCATATGTAATAATATATAAGGGTAATCAAAAGGGGGAAGTGTATGATTAGTAAACTTAAAAGAGTATTTTTAGTTTTCTTAGCCCTTTCTGTACTGTTGCTGTCAGCCTGTGGGGGAGATACTACAGATAGTGGACAGAAAACAAATGCTGAAGGAGAAAAAACTGAACAAACAAATTCCGAAACAAAAGCAGAGTTAGGAACTAGGGAAAATCCAATTCCTAT
>DATCJO010000132.1:0-28036 GCA_036562765.1 Tissierellaceae bacterium
TGGAGAAAGATTAAACTTCGAAGATATCATTTCATATTTTGCCTAAGGCCTCAATAATATTGCTTTACGATTCATTATAGAATAATAAAAGCATAACCTTTAAAGGAGAACATAACATGAGAACTATGTTAGTTCTGATTGGTGAAAAAAATATTTATTAGAAGAACAAAGCAAGAATGATCAATGATATATTTGATATAAAAAAACGGAAATCAGTAGATAATTTGCATTCCGTTCTTTTTAAAACTCTATGGGAGATTAAAAATTATACCTGCCAAATAAAAAAATGTGTTTTGGTGGGTATACCTATGTGCTTAAATATTTGGTTCTTTGTCAACTGGTGTTGGTGAAGAAAATATTAATTAGTTTTACAACTGAATAAACTTAAGTAAAATACAATCTAGGGCTTAGGATCATTATTTATGACTCCTAAGCCTTTAATGTTGCTAAGTTTTGTGTAATGAGTATCCTATTTCTAAAATGATAAAAGCTTCTATAACCAAATGCTATTCGCTTAATAACTTTAATTTTGTTGTTTATGCCTTCTAAGATACCATTTGTATAGTCATATATAAATGAATTTTCTATGTAACCTATGTACTTCTGTAGGGTCTTAACTGATGTCTTCATATAGTCGGAAATTAGGTTATTTACATTAGATAAAGTTCTATTTAATAATGAGAAATCCTTGTGTTTAATACAATATCTAATATCGTGATATAACTCATAAGTTGCTTTAAGCTCTGGATCTAGGTCAATTAAATAGTTAATGATATCTATTTCTCTCATTGGCTTCTTAAAGGATCTATGATAATTGTACGTAGTATAGTTAATTGATGATGTATCTTTTAAGAGAAGCTTCCAATACTTTTTAAATTTATTGTAGTTCTTCTTATCCTTGTTCATAATTTTTATTCTTGTTTTATTTAAAGCTCTGCTAAATAATTGAATTATATGAAACTTATCAATAATAATTTTAGCTTTTGGGAATATAGACTTAATTAATGAGATATAGGGACTGTACATATCAATAACTACAGTTCTTACAGCATTTCTAGCTGCCTTAGAGTACTTCATAAAATAATTATTAAGTACATGTAATCTTCTATCTTCAACGATATCAACAATTTGACCAGTGTCTGCATCACAAAATATGAAGGACATTGCCCCATCAGCTGATTTAACTGATTTAAATTCATCAAAGCATAAATGTTTAGGTAGATAGTTAAACTTAGGTTTATAGTGCTGATAGAAGCTATCAATCACCCTATTTACAGTTGAGTGAGAAACATTATGATTCTTGGCAATATCCTTTTCAGATAGTTTATCCTTAGCGCTAAGAGCTATAGAAACTTTAGTATTATTAGAGATATAGCAATTTTTATTAACAATATTGGTCTTAAGGGTAAAGGTAGAATTACAATGTTTACAGTAATAACGTTGTTTCTTTAATTTTAAATAAGCATTAAAACCAGATACCTTAGGAATCTTGATAGTAGATGTTTTAAAGCCATGTTTAATAATATTATTATCCATAACATGTCCACAATTATAGCAAGCATCAGGGGTATAGCTTAAGATACCGTGAAACATCTTCGATTCAACATGATCAATGGTTTCTTCAGAATAAAAGTTATCATCAAATTTTATATTTTCATCTTTTAAATTTAATAAATTTATTATACAATCATTAAGAGACAATTTGACAACACTCCTTTAAAATATGGTTTTGGTCGATTATATTTTACCAGAGTTTGTCAGTTGTCTCATCTTTTTTTGTAAATAAAATGGTGCTGGTTTTAATCACCAACACCAAAAATTATAGAGCCGAGATTTTTCGTATAATTCATATTAAACAAAATTGTTGAAAAAAGTTATTTTTAGTTGTTTTTTTTCACTTAATAGATTAGAATATAGTATTAAATATATTCAATATTAATATTTTTTATGGTGGTATGCTAATAAATAATAAATATTTCAGATTATAAAAGGGAGGGAGCTGCTTTGGAATTCGTAGGAGAAGGTTTAACCTTCGATGATGTGCTTTTACTTCCAGGAAAATCGGAAGTTTTACCTAAAGATACAGATGTTAGTACTTATTTAACACGAAATATCAAATTAAATATACCTCTTTTAAGTGCTGGAATGGACACAGTAACAGAAGCAAGGATGGCAATTGCCATGGCTAGGGAAGGTGGTATTGGGATAATTCACAAGAATATGTCCATTGAAAAGCAGGCTTTGGAGGTAGATAAAGTTAAGAGATCAGAACATGGCGTAATTACTGATCCATTTTTTTTATCGCCTAATAATACAGTATCTGATGCTTTGGAATTAATGGAAAGGTATCATATATCAGGTGTTCCAATTACTGATGAAAATGGAAAGTTAGTAGGAATAATAACTAACAGGGATATTAGGTTCGAAAGGGACATTACAAAGAAAATAGATGAAGTAATGACGAAGGAAAACCTAGTTACTGCTAAAATTGGCATATCAATGGATGAAGCCCTAGAAATTATGAAAAAACACAAGATTGAGAAGCTTCCACTGGTAGATGATAACTATAAACTTGCTGGTTTAATTACTATAAAGGATATAGAAAAATCCATTGAATATCCAAATTCTGCTAAGGATAGTGCAGGAAGGCTATTGGCAGGAGCTGCTGTAGGCGTAACATCGGATATGATGGATAGGGTAGATGCCCTTGTAAAGGCAAAAGTAGATGTTATAGTAATTGATACTGCCCATGGACATTCTAAGGGAGTTATAGAATCAGTTATAAAGATAAAGAGGAAATATCCAGACTTACAAGTAATAGCAGGAAATGTTGCCACTGCTGAAGCTACAGTGGATTTAATTAGGGCAGGTGCAGATGCTGTTAAGGTAGGTATTGGTCCAGGTTCTATCTGTACAACAAGGGTTGTAACGGGAGTTGGCGTACCTCAAATTACAGCCATAATTAATTGTGCAAAAGCTGCAAAAGTATATGGCGTTCCAATAATCGCAGATGGCGGTATTAAGTATTCTGGAGATATAACCAAAGCCTTGGCTGCAGGTGCTAGCACTGTTATGATAGGATCCCTATTTGCTGGAACTGATGAGAGCCCAGGAGAAGAGATATTATTTGAAGGAAGAAGATATAAGGAATATAGAGGCATGGGTTCTGCTGCAGCTATGGAGGCAGGCAGTAAAGATAGGTATTTCCAAGAAGATGTAAAGAAATTTGTACCTGAAGGAGTAGAAGGCAGGGTTCACTACAGAGGACCCCTTGGAGATGTGGTTTATCAATTAATTGGTGGATTGAGATCAGGTATGGGATATGTAGGTGCGAGAAATATTGAAGAATTGCAAGAAAAGGCGAGATTTATTAAGATAACAAATGCTTCGCTAATTGAAAGCCATCCACACGATATTTATATAACTAAGGAAGCTCCAAATTATACTAGAAGATAACGAGTAGTAGTGAACAGTGAATAATTAATAGTAAACAGTGGATAGCTGATAGTGAATAGTTGGTAGATTATATAAAGAAATGTAAATTGAATTAGGGAGGAAGTTTATGGAAGACTTTATCAGGAAAACTGTAGAAGAAATAAAGAATCTGGTTGGAAATGGTAAGGCTTTGTGTGCTTTGTCTGGTGGAGTAGATTCTTCTGTATCAGCAGTACTAGTGCATAAGGCTATAGGAGATAACTTAACTTGTATATTTGTAGACCATGGGCTTTTGAGGAAAAACGAAAAGGAAGAAGTAATAAAGGTCTTTAGAGGTCAGTTCAAGATGAATTTAATAGTCGTAGATGCTGAAGACAGGTTTTTAAACAGATTAAAAGGCGTAACTGATCCAGAACAAAAGAGGAAGATAATAGGAGAGGAATTTATCCGAGTATTTGAAGAAGAGCAAAGGAAATTAGAAGACATTGAATATCTTGTACAAGGGACAATTAAACCTGATATAATCGAATCTGGTGAGAAAGGAAAAGTTGCTGTAAAATCTCATCACAACGTAGGTGGGCTTCCAGAAAATATGAACTTTAAGTTAATAGAGCCCTTAAGGGATTTGTATAAAGATCAAGTTAGGGAAGTAGGTAGGCTTCTTGGTATTAGTGAAAAGATAGTAAATAGGCAGCCATTCCCAGGACCTGGGCTTGGTGTAAGGTGTCTAGGGGAAGTAACAAAAGAAAAGCTAGATATACTTAGGGAAGCAGATTATATCTTCAGGGAAGAAATTGAAAAGACAGGATATGGAAATAGCTTGTGGCAATATTTTGCTGTACTGCCTAATATTCAATCAGTAGGCGTTGTTGATGGAAAGAGGACTTACTGTCATACTATAGTTTTAAGGGCAGTTAAGTCAACAAATGCAATGACTGCAGAATGGGCTAAACTTCCATTAGAGTTGTTGGAAAAAGTGTCTACTAGGATAACTAGTGAGGTACCACAAGTAAACAGGGTAGTTTATGATATAACAGATAAACCTCCAGCTACAATTGAGTGGGAATAATACAATAAAACCTTATAATGACCCATATCATTATAAGGTTTTTATTTATATAAGTAATTTTCAATATTTGAAGTGTTCTTAAAAAAGAAATATCGTATAATACAATTGAAACTAATTATTTTATTAAAAGGTAAATGATGGATACTAAATATGGCTGGTGGTGATATTTTGGATATGAATGTTTTTGAATCAAAAAAGGAATTTTTTAAAGAAGGGAATACCCTCTCCTATGAATTTAGGATTGAACAATTAAGGAAATTAATAAATGCTGTAGAAAAATACGAAAAAGATATTTTAAATGCCTTAAGATTAGATTTAAATAAAAACGAATATGAAGCATATACTTCTGAAGAAGGAATCGTTTATAAAGAGCTAAAAATGGTCATGAAAAACCTAAGAAATTGGATGAAAGTAAAGAAGGTAAAGACTCCTATCTTTTTACAGCCAGGGAAAAGCTATATTGTGCCTAGTCCAAAGGGGGTAGTTTTGATCATAAGCCCTTGGAACTATCCATTTAACTTAGCTATTGTTCCATTAATTGGAGCCATTGCTGCTGGTAACTGTGTAATACTTAAACCATCGTCTAAATCAAAAAACACATCTGATGTAATTTCAAAGATAATAAAAGAAACCTTTGATGAAAACTACATTAGCTGTTTAGAAGGCGGTTCAAAGGAAGTAGACTTACTTCTCGAAAATTGCAGATTTGACCATATATTTTTTACAGGCAGCGCAAAGGTTGGAAGGGAAATCATGATGAAGGCAGCAAGAAATTTAACTCCTGTAACATTGGAACTCGGAGGGAAGTCCCCTGCCATAGTATGGGAAGATGCAAATATTGACCATGCTGCCAAAACAATAACTTGGGCAAAGTTTTATAATGGAGGGCAGACCTGTATAGCTGTAGATTATTTGCTAATTCATGAAGATGTCAAGAATGAATTCATAGAAAAGATGAAAGAGTATATTAAGTTGTTCTATGGTGAATATGGAGATGAAAATATATCAAGGATTATCGATGAAAACAGGTTTAATAGGCTTACTGAATTAATGAAAAAAGGTAACATATTAATAGGTGGGAAAGCGGACAGGGAAAGGCTATTTATTTTCCCAACTGTTATAGATGGCATTTCCATAGAAGATGAAATAATGAAAGAAGAAATATTTGGCCCTATCTTGCCAGTTATTACAGTTGAAACAGTTGAGAACATCATGGAAGTAGTTGAGAAAAACCCATATCCGTTAAGCCTATATGTCTTCACAGAAAATAAAGATTTAGAAAAACGTATTATTGACAGCGTAAGATTTGGCGGTGGTTGTATAAATGATGCTATAAGCCATTTTGCCAATGAAAATCTACCCTTTGGCGGAGTCGGATTTAGTGGTATAGGGAGATACCATGGAAAATACAGCTTTGATGAATTTACCCATTATAAAAGCGTATTTGAAGTAAACAGCAAATTTAATCTGAATTTAAAATTTCCACCTTATGATGATGAAAAGCTAAAGATGGCCAGAAGGTTTTTAAAATAAAAGTAAGATTTTTTGTCTAAAAGTGTTATATTATTCCCCTTGAAATTTTAAATATTATGTTATAATATTAGTATATTTCTAAACAATTAATGTATTTGTCTTATATGATACATCATTTTTAGATTGTTCCAGAGATTTTGGAGGTGATTTATTGATATTATTAAATGAGCGACAGGAAATAGTCGAATATGGCAAAAAATTAGTTACTTCTGGCCTTACTAAGGGAACTGGAGGTAACTTAAGTATTTTTAATAGAAAGGAAGGCTTAATGGCAATAAGCCCATCGGGAATAGATTATTTTAAGATAACTCCTAAAGATGTAGTTGTCTTAGATTTAGATGGCAATATTATTGACGGAGATAAGAAACCTTCATCGGAATTGGAAATGCACAGGATTTTCTATAAAAACCGTGACGACATTGATGCCATAATACATACTCACAGCACCTATGCTACTATTCTTTCATGCTTAAATGTTCCGCTTCCTCCAGTACATTATATGGTTGCTTTAGCAGGTTTAAATGTAAGATGTGCTAAATATGCTACTTTTGGCACTAAAGAGTTGGCAGAAAATGCATTTGAAGCTATGAAAGACAGATATGCAGTGCTGTTGGCAAACCATGGAATGTTGGCAGGTGCTAAGGATTTGGCAAATGCTTTTAATATAATAGAAGAAATTGAATACTGTGCAGAACTTTACATAAAGTCAAAAGCTATTGGAGAACCTGTGATTTTGCCAGAAGATGAGATGAAGCTTATGATTGAAAAATTTAAAACTTATGGGCAGGTGAAAAAGGATTGAAAGAAATAAAGACCTTAGAGTTTAAAAATGATGTTTTATTTTTAATCGACCAAAGGAAGTTGCCAATTTCTTATGAAATATTTGAGTGCAGGAATTATAGAGATGTTGATTTTGCCATAAAAGATATGGTAGTAAGAGGGGCACCAGCCATTGGAGCCACAGCAGCTTATGGCGTTGTATTAGCTGCCAAGGAGTTTATAAATGAAGATAAAAATGTATTCTTATCAAAAATGGAAGAAGCTCTACAAATTTTAAATAATTCAAGGCCAACTGCAGTAAACTTGATGTGGGCCATTGCCAGGATGCGAAAGATTATAGAAGAAAATAAGGCTTTACCTGTTGCAGATATTTATAAGAAAATAAAGGAAGAAGCAGATAGAATCTATGATGAGGATATCAAAACCAACAAAGCCATTGCGAAATTTGGCAATGAATTGATTAAAGATGGGACAACCATATTAACTCACTGCAATACAGGAGCTTTGGCTACAGTTGGATATGGTACTGCCCTTGGAGTAGTAAGGGAAGCTTTTTATTCAGGCAAAAAAATCTTTGTATATGCAGATGAGACAAGGCCTAGACTGCAAGGAGGAAGGCTTACAGCATGGGAATTAGTACAGGAAGGCATACCAGCAAAGTTAATTGCTGATAGTGTTGCTGCTACTTTAATACGGGATGGTAAAATAGATATCATATTGGTAGGAGCTGACAGAATAGCTTCTAATGGTGATACTGCCAACAAAATTGGTACCTTTATGCTATCTGTAGTGGCAAAGGTTTACAATGTTCCATTCTATGTAGTTGCACCTACTTCCACAATAGACTTTGATATTGAATCTGGAAAAGAAATTAAAATTGAAGAAAGGGACCCATCGGAAGTTACCCACATTGAAGGAATAAGAATTGCACCTGAAGGTATAGATGTCTATAACCCTGCCTTTGATGTAACTCCTTGGGAAAATATTACTGGAATAATAACTGAAAAAGGGATTATCAGGCCACCTTATAAAGAAAATATAATGAAGCTAAAAGAAGATTAAGGGGTGAGTAAGATGTATGCCATAATTGGAGGTACTGGAGTCTATGGTACAAATTATGACAGCAGAATAGAAAAAGTAAAGACTAAATATGGAGAAGTGGAGCTTGATGTTATGAATATTGATGGTACGGAAATTGTCTTTTTAGCTAGGCATGGGAAGAAACATTCTGTACCACCTCATTTAATAAATTATAGGGCTAATATAATGGCATTAAAGGAATTTGGAGTAAAATTCATTTATGCCACTGCTGCAGTAGGCTCTTTCAATGAGAATTTTGCACCAGGAGATGTGGTAGTAATTAAGGACTTTGTAGATTTTACTAAATCAAGGCCTATGACATTTTATGATGGGGATAATGGAGTAAAACATGTAGATATGAGTGATCCATACTGCAGGAATATGAGGGAAAAGTTTTATCGTCATGCAAAGGAGCTAAGTTTAGATATAAAAGGAGATGCAGTATATGTATGTACTGAAGGTCCAAGGTTTGAGACAGCCAGTGAAATAAAAATGTATAAGAACTTTGGTGATGTGGCAGGTATGACTTCAGTACCTGAAGTGGTTTTAGCAAAGGAGCTTGGTCTTTGCTATGCATCTGTTGGGATTATAACTAATTGGTGTACAGGTATCAGCGGAGAAATCGCTATACATGATATAAAGGGAACAATGGATAAAAACAAGGAAAAGATAACAGAGGTTTTCATTAGAGTATTCAAAGAAGGGTTAGACCAAGAACACTGTAGCTGTAAGAATTCTATAATAGAGCTTTAATAAATTGGTAAAGTGGGGACCAGTATGAAGGCATTATATTATGATAATGGACTTAAGATTGTAGAAGATTATCCAAAACCATCTCCCAAGCCTGGAGAAAGCTTAATAAAAGTCTTAGTCAGTGCAATATGCAATACTGACAAGGAGATATTAAGAGGTTATAGGCCTAATTTTAAAGGTATTTTAGGCCATGAATTTGTTGGACAAGTAGTAGAATCAGATAATCCAAGCCTTATTGGGAAAAGAGTAGTCAGCGAGATTAATGAAAGCTGCGGGCACTGCCTTTATTGTAAAACAAATAGGCCAACCCACTGTGAAAACAGAAAGGTAATAGGAATTTCTGGAAAAGATGGATGCTTTGCTGAATATATAGCTGTAAAAAATGAAATGCTCCATATAGTGCCTGATGAAATACCGACAGAAGTAGCAGTGTATACAGAACCCCTTGCTGCTTCGTTGGAAATTTTAGACCAAGTCCATATTAAGCCTTCTTCAAAAGTAGCCATTATCGGAGATGGAAGGCTTGCCTATATGATAGCACAGGTAGTACATCTAACAGGGGCAGATTTAACTGTCATAGGAAAGCATGAAGAAAAATTGAATTTATTTAAGCCATTGGGAAAGGCTACGACATCTCTTGAAGAAACCTATGAGATAGTTATTGATGCCACAGGTTCTCCTAGCGGGCTTTTGACAGCTCAAAAGATCATCAGAAAAAGGGGAACCATTATAGTTAAGTCAACCTATGCTGGGAAAATAGAAGTTGATATGAGCGACTTTGTAGTAAATGAGGTTACTATTAAAGGAAGCAGATGCGGGCCCTTTGAACCTGCACTTAAGCTACTTAAATTAGGGTTAATTAAATTTCCACCTATAGAGCTGTATGAACTTAAGGACTATGAAAAAGCCTTTTCATCAAAAGCTTTTAAGGTTGGATTTAAATTATATTAAAATAAATTAAAAAGAGGAGGAGAATGTATAAATGAAAAACAAAATACGTGTTTTATCTCTATTCCTTGTGTTAACTGTATTATCAGTTGCGTTGAGTGCATGTACTTCTAAAGAAAGTGCAAAACAAGGTGGCAGTGGATTGAGAATTGCAATCGTTACTAGCCCATCTGGTGTAGATGATGGTTCATTTAATGAAGATAACTACAATGGAATATTGAAGTTCATTGAAAAGAATCCAGGTGCAACAGTACAAGCTGTTAGGGAACCTAGTGGAGATCCAGCTGCATCAGTTCAAGCTGTAGCTGATATCGTAGCAGACTATGATGTTATTGTAACACCTGGATATCAATTTTCTGGGATTTCATCCATAGCAGCAGAAAACCCAGATAAGAAGTTCATATTAATTGACTCTTATCCTGATGCTGTAGATGGTAAAGAAGAATTTGAAAACATCTATGCTATGATGTTTGCTGAAGAAGAAAGCGGATTCTTAGCAGGTATGGCAGCAGCATTGGAAACTAAGACAAATAAAGTTGCAGTTGTAAATGGAATTGCATTTCCATCTAATGTAAACTATCAATACGGATTTGAATCTGGTGTAAATTATGTAAATGCTAAATATAACAAAAATGTTAAAATTGTAGAACTACCTTCCTATGCAGGTACAGATGTTACTGGAAACAATGTTGGTGGAAACTATGCTGGTTCATTCTCCGATGAAGCAACTGGAAAAGTAATTGGTAATGCTCTAATTGCTGAAGGTGTTGATATTATCTTTGTAGCTGCTGGAGGAACAGGTAATGGGGTATTTACAGCTGCAAAGGAAGCTTCAGGAGATGTTAAAGTAATTGGCTGTGACGTTGACCAATATGATGATGGTGTAGCTGGAGATAAGAATATAATACTTACATCTGTATTAAAGGTAATGAGCATAAATGTTGAAAGGGCTCTTAATGCAATAAAAGATGGAACTTTCAAGGGTGGAAACGTACTATTAAGGGCAGATACTGATTCAACAGGGTATGTAAAGGCAGAAGGACGCCATCAATTATCAGAAGATACTATAAAGAAGATGGATGAAGCTTATGAATTGTTGAAGAAGGGAGAAATAGTTCCTGCATCCAACTTCAATGGATATACACCTGAAGATTTCCCAGGATTGCCTAAATAAGACCAACTTTGATGTAAAATAAAATTTATCACTTTCTATGGACTTTTCTTTAGAAAGTGATAAATTTTTTCATTAAGGCTTATGACAATATATAACATTAAGGAGAATGTCTATGTATGAGTATATTGTTGAAATGAGAAATATCACAAAGAGATTTCCTGGAATAGTTGCCAATGACAATATTACGATTCAAATTAAAAAAGGAGAAATATATGCTATTTTAGGAGAAAATGGTGCAGGGAAATCAACCCTAATGAGCATACTCTTTGGAATGTATGAGCCGGATGAAGGTGAAATATGGATAAGGGGAGAGAAGGTAAAAATCCTCTCCCCTAACCATGCTGCAAAGTTAAATATTGGAATGGTTCATCAGCATTTTAAACTTGTAAGCAATTATACAGTTACGGAAAATATAATTCTTGGCGTAGAGCCAATAAAAAAACTATTTGGCATAATCCCCTATGTGGATATTAAAGGAGCCAACGAAAAAGTTGCAGAACTATCTAAAAAGTACGGGCTTAAAGTAGACCCTACTCAGAAGATTGAGGATATGGATGTATCCCTTCAACAGAGAGTAGAAATTTTAAAGATGCTATATAGAGAAGCAGAAATTTTAATATTTGATGAACCTACTGCACTATTAACTCCACAGGAAACTGATTATTTGTTGAAGATAATTGAGGAACTTCGAAACGGTGGAAAAACTATTATCCTTATTAGCCATAAACTTGAAGAAATTAAAAGGGTAGCAGACAGATGTGCAATTTTAAGAAAAGGCAAACTCATTGATGTATTAGATGTAAAGACAGCATCTACTAAGACAATGGCAAACTTAATGGTAGGCAGGGAAGTATCCCTTGAGATTGAAAAGAAACCTGCCAAGTTTGGCGATGTAGTATTGGAAGTAGAAAATCTTTCTGTTAGGAATCAAGACAATGTTGAAGTCGTAAAAAATGTTTCATTTAAAATACATAGCGGTGAAATATTTGCCATTGCAGGAGTTGCTGGAAATGGTCAAGTAGAACTTGCTGATGCTATTGCAGGATTAACAGAAATATCAAATGGAACTATTAAACTGAATGGCGAAGATATAAGCCATTATACCGTCAGAGAAAGGACTATAAAGGGAATATCATATATTCCAGAGGATAGGCAGACCTATGGGCTTATATTGGACTTTACATTGGCAGAAAACCTTGCCTTAAAGGATTATTACAAAGAGCCATTCTGCCAAAAGGGCAAGTTAAATAAAGATGTAATTAATGAATATGGTAGAAAGCTTATCGAAAAATATGATATACGCAGCAGCTTAGGTGTAAATACTAAGGTGCGTCAAATGAGCGGAGGAAATCAGCAAAAAGCAATCGTTGCTAGAGAAATAGAATTGGATTCGCCTCTTATGATATTTGTTCAGCCAACCAGAGGATTGGATGTAGGCGCTATTGAAAATATTCAAAAAATGATTGTTGAAGAAAGGGATAAAGGTAAAGCTATATTGCTAGTTTCTTTGGAATTAGACGAAATAATGAATATTGCAGATACCATAGCAATCATATACAACGGTGAAATACTAAAAGTTGCACCAAAAGAAGAATTAACAGTGGAAGAAGTAGGCGAATATATGATGGGGGTTACAGCATGAGTGAAAAAACCATAAATAAAAAGAAAGAAAACACCTTTATAAGAATCATATTGAAGCTTGTAGGCAATGAAAAATGGCAGCACATAACTATTCCCATTTTACTAATACTTCTTAGTTTCATTGCTGCATCCATAATAATATTAATTCTTGGCAAAAATCCATTGATGGCAATTTACAACCTTTTTCAAGGGGCTGGGATTTTCCCTAAGCCATCTTATGCAGCCCACAAGAGTATGCTTACGGATTTTCTATCATTATTAAATTATATGACTCCTATGATATTTGCTTCCTTAGCTGTTGCCATTGCTTTGAAGGGTGGCTTATTTAATATAGGTGTATCTGGACAGATGTTGCTGGCTGGATTTATTGCCACTATTACCATTGGATATAGCAACTTAAACTGGGGTCTTGCTAAGCCACTTGTCCTTATAGTAGGTATGGTTGCAGGTGGAATTCTTGGTGGTCTAATTGGATTTCTAAAATATAAATTCAACATAAATGAAGTAGTATCTTCTATAATGTTCAACTATATAGTTGAGTATGTCTTAAGCTTTTTTATCCATTCGTATTATATTGACCCAGTATCTAGGCAGTCAAGGTATATTAGCGATGCTTCAAGGCTAACATTGGTGAATGTTGAATTATTTGGATTAAAGATGGACATTTCCATTGGTTTTATAATCGCCATTATTTTAGCTGTTGTGTTAAAAAGATTCTTTGATAAATCCCGCGTTGGATTTGAGATTAAAGCAGTAGGTGCTAACCCTAAGGGAGCAAAATATGCAGGAATTAATGTTGGGAAAACAATAATTCTAACCATGACACTGTCGGGAGTTTTTGCAGGACTTGCTGGCGTCACATATTATTTGGGATATTTTGCATCTATCCAGCCAAAGACTTTAGCTAGCGTAGGATTTGATGGAGTGGCTGTTGCCCTCTTAGGAAATACAAATCCTTATGGGATTATAGCTTCCTCTTTCTTAATATCAATTATTGATAGGGGCAGCAATTATATGAACTCAATGGCAGGGGTTAGAAAGGAAATTGCTTCTGTTATAACTGGGATGATATTGCTGTTCAGTGCTTGCAATGCATATATACAGCATAAAATCAGGATGAAAAAGGACAAGCTTGAGCATGTAGCTGGAAAGGAGCATGAGGAATAATGTTAGATACCATTATAATAGATGGATTGTCGTTTGCGCTGCCACTATTTATCATGGCAATTGGTGGCATTTACTGTGAAAGGTCTGGAATTACTAACCTTGCCATTGAAGGATTACAAGGCTTTGGTGCTTTCTTTGGAGCATTGTGGATTGTAATTATATCATCCTTTTTCAATATCCCAATAAATAAGCTATTTTATTTAGCTTTGCTTTTATCCATGGTAGGAGGTATGTTGTTTTCTATAATCCATGCTTTATTATGCATAAAATTTAAAGCAAATCAGGTAATAAGTGGTGTAGTAATAAATATACTTTCTACAGCTTTGACAACATTTTTGACTACTCAAATAAACAGCCTTGTTTTTGGTGAATTATCAGATAAATTTCAAATAGGCACTTCAGTGCGCTTTTCAGTACCATTATTATCAGAAATACCTGTATTGGGGGCAATATTTAAAAACCTCTATCCATTTGAAATAGTAATTATAGTCATTGCTATTATTGCTGCCTATGTTTTAAATAAAACTAGATTTGGGTTAAGGCTGAGAGCCTGCGGAGACAATCCTCATTCAGTAGATGCTGCTGGGGTAGATGTATACAAGGTTCAATTTAAGGCAGTATTAGTATCCGGTGCTTTATCTGGGCTAGGTGGCATAAGCTTTGCTTATTCAATATCAACTAACTTTTCACCTGCAATATATATGGGATATGGGTATCTAGCTATTGCAGCTTTAATCTTTGGTAACTGGAACATACTTCCGACATTTGGTGCATGCCTACTTTTTGGATTTGCAAGGTCTGGCGGATATGCACTTGCTCAAATCTTGAAGATGCCAAGCACTTTCTCTGATTTAATTATGATACTGCCCTATGTTGTAACATTGTTGCTTCTAATATTCTTCTCGAAGACCAATCGCGCTCCAAGGGCTTTGGGGGAAATTTATGACAAAGGAAAGAGGTAATAGTAATTTGCTGATACAAATATGGCCTGAAACTATAAAAGTTAAGTTTCAGGCCTTTGGTATATAATGTAGTTTTGGGGGATGAAAATGTGAGAGAAAATCAATTTGTAGAAATAAGGGAATATAAAGACTTGGAGAGAGCAATAGAGTTTGCATGGAATGCGACTCAAAGATGCAAAAGGGGAGGATATCCAGAGGAAGTATGGAAGTATGAAGGTATAAAAGAATATTTTACGAAAGCCTTCAACCCTAAAGATGACAAAGTATTAGTTTTATAGTTTGAAGGAGAAATTGAAGGAGTAGTTTGCCTCTTTGTTGAATTTGAAGATAAGTATTTATAGACTGTAGGAGGAATATACTATAAAGATGCTTTCGAATACATTTTAGATAAGTTCTTAGAATATTTAAAGGAAAATTATAAAGGCTTTGAAATATATATTGGATATACTTCTATGGATAAGGGAATTCTAAATGCTTTAGCTAGTAAGTGGAAAATAATTGAAACATCTGAATTCTTTAGATTGGAAAAGGATAATTTAATTGTTAAGGATATTAGTGAAAGGATAAAGATGTTAACAATGGATGATTTCGATGCTTTTTCAAGCATCCACGATAAAATGAATCCTGATATGTACTGGAATAGTGAAAGAATAAAAAATAATTTCAATAGGTGGAGAATATTTACCTATTGTAAAGATGAGGAAATCTTAGCATATATAATGAGCTTAATTTATGATAATAATATAGGAGAAATATTTGGTATTACTTCAGTTACTAACATAGAAAGTAATATATTGGAGGGATTAATATATTTTGCATGTAAAGACATCTTTAGTTTAGGGGCTACACGGATTATTAACTCATGTGATTTGGGAAGTTTTGAAAAAGAATTATATTTGAACCTTGGTTTTGTTAGGACTAATGATTATATTTGCTACAGAATAAGTATATAGTAACTTATATGAGCCTTGAAATATGGCTTTTTCAACGTTTTTACTTTTTTAATGTATTAATTCTACAAACAGGGGCATAATTTTTATCCTAGAAGGTGAAATAAAGGCTTGAACAGAAGGAGAAATAAGCCAAGTATAGATGTGAAACATATACTTTGTAAACTTATAGGAATTAACGAAAAAATTTCTAAAGGCTTAAGTACAATAAAAAAACAGGGCGATATTTTCTTTAAAGCAATAGAGGTGGGATAATGAGTAGAAAAATAATAATAGATTGTGATAATGCTTTTTCTATTAAAGGCTGTTATATAGATGATGGCCTTGCAATTATATACACTTTGGCTCAAAATGATGTAGAATTACTAGGCATTACTACTACATTTGGCAACAATACTTTAGATGTTATATATCCAAATACTATTAAGTTCATGAAAGACATAGGCCATCCAGAAATTCAAGTATATAGAGGTTCTGAGGATTCATATGAAAATAATGAAGCTGCAAGGTTTTTAGTAGATATGGCTAACAGATTTGCTGGAGAATTATGCTTAATTGTTTTAGGCTCAACGACAAACCTATATCATGCTTGGCTTTTAGATAAAGAGTTTTATAATAGAATAAAGGCTATTACCCTCATGGGGGGAATTACTAAACCTTTAATAATCCATGGTATGGTTATAAATGAGCTTAATTTTTCATGCAATTACAAAGCGACTTTAAATGTTTTAGAACATGGGGATGAAATTTCTATTGCTACTGGAAATACTTGCTTAGATGCAGTTTTCACAAGGGAGAGATTTGAAAAATTAAAAGAAGGCAATAAATTTGAAAAATGGCTTTATGAAAACAGCCTCTACTGGTTTTGTAGTGGTAAACATGGATTTAATCATCATGGGATTTATCTTTGGGATGTTTTTGCAACTGCTTCACTTTTGAATCCAGACTTATTCATTAAAAATGAGATGGAGATTTCACCTGATGAGGAAAGCATTAAGAAGGGTATGTTAATAGGGAATGGACATAAGCGAAAAGTAACTATACCCAAGGTTAAGGACGCACATGAATATATAGAACATGTATATAAACAATTCAGGATTTTTGGAGAAAAAAGATAATTATCGATAAGTGATAAAAATTATCAAAATCTATATAAAAAATATACAATAATTGATATTATAGGTGTAGAAGCTATAGGATTAAATGTAAAAAGGAGGAATAATGTGGACAAGCTATCATTAGAATCGAGAATTAAAGCAGAAATTTATAATTTCAGCGGAACAATGGGGATATATGCCAATGACTTTAGAGGCAACATCATAGAAATTAATTCAGAGGAAAAATTCGAAACTGCCAGTACAATAAAGTCATTCATCTTAGTAGAGCTTTTTAGGCAGGTAAAGGAAAAGAAGGTAGATTTGAATCAAATGATGAAATATGGCAGAGAAAACTTTGTGGTTGGCAGCGGAATATTAAGGTATTTGGATTTTGGTGTAGAGATGAGTGTAAAGAACATTGCTACGTTGATGATTATAATCAGCGACAACATAGCAACAAATATGATGATAGATTTGCTAGGTATAGATAATATCAACAACACCTGCTATGAGTTAGGCTTTAAGGATACTGTTTTACATAATAAAATAGACTTTGAAAAATATCCTAAACTTGGCACAACTACTCCTAGAGATTATGGGAAATTATTTGAAATGCTTTATAAAAGGGAATTATGGAGTGAAGAATTAAGTGAACAGATGATAGAAATATTCAAGAAACAACAATATAATACAATGCTAACTAAGAGTTTACCTCAATATTACTTGGATTCAGAAGACACTGGCGATGAAGAATTAATTGCTATAGCTTCAAAAAGCGGCAGCATGGATGCCTGCAGAAATGATGGAGGAATAGTCTTTACACCTTATGGCGGATATGTTGTAGCTATATTCACTAAGGATTTTGCAGACAACCTATACTATAACGACCATGAATCCTACAGGTTTGGCAGCAAGGTAAGCAGATTATTCTTCGACCAATATATTGGTTTGCAAGGAAGATTTAAAATTGAAGATTAGTCTAAAGTTAGATAAAATAATAGGGGAAGAATTACATAAAGTGGAGAGTCAATCTCCACTTTATTTTTGTATACAATGTAAGTTGAAAATTGAATTTTCAAAGAAAATGCCATTGAAAATTTTAGTTAAAAAAATTAATAAAAAATTTATAGCAATATTGTAAGATAATTAAAAAAGATGCGTCTTATATATGAGGTGGTGGGAAAGTGACAGACCTAGAAAGTTTATATAAAGAATATTTTAAGGATGTATACCTCTATGTAAAAAGCCTATCAGGGGATGTACATGTAGCAGAAGATATAACTTCTGAAACTTTCTTAAAGGCAATTAAGTCCATTAATTCCTTTAAAGGAGACTGCGATATTAGGGTATGGCTGTGTCAGATTGCTAAAAATACATACTTTTCATATTTAAGAAAAAACAAAGCTTTAGTGCTTACAGATGTTGAGGAAGAAGGAAAATGCAAAATAGACGTTGAAAAGGGATTATGTTCTAAAGAGGAATCATTGAAAATTCATGAAATTTTGCATAACCTCAATGAGCCCTATAAGGAAGTATTTACCCTTCGAGTATTTGCAGAACTGAGCTTTAAGGAGATTGGTAAGATTTTTGGTAAAACCGAAAACTGGGCATGTGTCACTTACCACCGCGCTAGGAAGAAAATTCAGGAGGAATTGGAGGGATATGATGAAGGTGACATGTAATATAGTTAAGGATTTACTGCCACTTTATGTTGAAAATCTAACCAGTGAAGATACGAGGAAGATAGTAGAAGAGCATATTGAAAACTGTCAAGATTGTAGAAGGGAATTGGAATCAATGAAAAATTATAAAGAAATTCCAATAGATACAAATATGGAGCCTTTTAAGAAAATAGAAAAGAAGCTTTTTAAGAATAAAGTTGAAACCATAGTATTTACAGCTCTTTTGGTATTGATATTTTCCATAATAGCATTGGCCTATTTAACAGCTCCAGAGTATTTGCCTTATTCAAGTAGTATAGTGTCATTAAAGGAATATGAGGATGGCAAAATTGTAATTACTTTCAGTGAAGAAGTTGCAGGATATGATATAAATAAATATGAAGATAGCTATTCATTAACTGCATGGAATACTGCTTTAAATAAATATGTCCTTAAAAACAAAAGACAAAGCATAGTATTAAATCCAGATGGTGAAGAAGTTAAGTCTGTTTACTATTATAATGCAGATGGGACAGGAGATGTTTTAATCTATGGAGTAAGCCCTTATAATTTTGGAGGACAAAAAACTTTGCCAAGATTAGTCCTTGGATATTATGTTGCAATGGCTTTATTTGTGGTGGCTTTGTGTGGAATTTTAATCCTTATTTTTAAAAAACATGAGAATTTAAAAAATTTCTTGAAAAAAGTCATACTTTTCCCCATATCTTATATAATCAGCCATATTTGTCTTAAAGGGCTTACAACTACATCTTATTCATCTCAGAGGGATTTTTTGGGGATTCTACTTCTTACTGTTCCAATATACTGTATATTAACTATTGGTATTAGTGTTTATAAAAGATTGAAAGGTGGAGTATATTAATTCTCCACCTATTCTACAATATTAGTTAATGTCCCTATTTTTTCTATGTAGCATTCAACTACATCGCCATACTTTAAGAATTTTGGAGGGTTAAATCCAGCTCCAACTCCAGCAGGGGTTCCTGTTAAGATTATATCTCCAGCCCTTAAGGTGAGCCCTTTAGATAAATCTGAAATAATAGTAGGGATATCGAATATTAGGTTTCTTGTATTGGAATTTTGCCTAATTTCACCATTTACTTTTGACATTATATTAAGTTCCACAGGGAAAGGTATTTCTGATTTATGGACTATATATGGCCCTATGGAAGTAAAAGTATCAAGGCTTTTTCCTTTTAGCCATTGGATGTGTTTTGTCTGTATGTCCCTAGCTGTGATATCGTTTCCAATGGTATATCCAAATATATATTCTTCTGCATTTTCATAAGGGATGTCCTTACCATCTTTCCCAATGATTACTGCCAATTCTACTTCATAATCTATCTTGTCAGTATAGCCTTTAGGTATGATTATTTTGTCCATGTTTCCTATGGCAGGATCTGCAATTTTTGAAAAATATATTGGATATTCAGGTATTTCTAAATTTCCAGTAGGTATGCTTTTTATTTCCTTGGCATGTTCTATGTAGTTTTTCCCAAGGCAGAATATATTTCTCCTTGGATATCTGATAGGTGCAGTGATTTTAACATCCTTTAGGGGTATTCCTTTACCTTCAAACTTACTTGATATGCTTTTTAAATCATCTAATATGCTGTCAGAATAAGTCCTTATAAAACCAAGGAGGTCTTCTGGCACTTCTTTGTTTAATTCTTTTAGTAATGTCTTCATTGGAATAACAGCTTGGTTTTTATCATCTAATATGCCATAGTGCTCTTCGTTGTTATATTCATAGGAAAGAAATTTCATCATACCATCTCCTTATAATTTGTATATCTATATAATATCATATAAAAATCTGATGGAATAAACCATCAGATTTTTTTATCGTTTAAAATTCTTAAATAGTGATTAGCTTCTCTTAAAACATGGTCTGCAAGTAGTGGAATTATAATAGATTTTATTTCACAGTTTAACAATCCTTCTGTAGCAGATTTTTTGAAATCCCTTATTTCTTCTGTAGCAGTTTTGCTCTTTTCTAAAAGTTCTTTTTCGTTACATTTAACAGATTCTTCTACAAGTTTGTCAAATTTCTTTTCAATTTCTATGGCTCTATCTTTTAGTTCTATTTCAGTTGGGTCCAACATTCCTTCTATGAACTGGGCATGTTCTTTCATGACGTAGTTCCAGAATCTTAATTCGTCGCACAATGGCATTTCAGGTAAAGTCCTGTTTAAAAGGGATTTTAAGATTTTTTGATATAATTCTGCTTCTTCTGTTATATGGTCTAAAATTTCAGGATATAAATTCATAAAGATATTGCAGTCTAAGAATAATTCCAACAATTTTTTCTTAAGCTCTATGGTCTCTTTTAAAAGGTTTAAAGATCTGCAGTTTATATCATCGACTTTCATCTCTAACCATTGAGTATATTCAAAATTGGGATTTGATTTTAATTCCTGCTCTGCTTCAGTTATATTGGTGTTTATACTTGCACCTGTCAATTTAGAAGTTGCCTTTTCTGCCCTTAAGGTGTAATTTGTTACAAGCTCATTGGACTTTATTACGTTTTCCCTAATGGCTTCATTGGCAAATGCTAAAGTTTCACCTAACAGGTCTTCAAAGGATTTTTTCAAAATAATGGCTTCAGAGATGTATGTTTTGTCAACTGGCTGGAGAGCAGTTTCTATGAATAACAGGTGCTCTTTCATAATCCTCTGATAGAACAGGTTAGCTTCCAAGGAATATTGAATGAACTCCTTTCTTGTTAACAAAAAAATCCCCCCTCCATAAATACTATTACTCAATACATAATATTATGAAGGGAAGATTATGTGATTAATTTAATCTTTCTTTCAACTTATTCCTTACATCATCATTTACAATATAGTTATTTTCTTCTAAAGCCTTTATGAATGTTGTAATTATATCGCCAAAATTAGTGTAAGGATATTTTTCTTGGGCATTTTTAAATTCTTTAATGGCTTCATCTTTTATTCTCAAAGTACTTCTGTCATAATTAGGGTCATGTAAATCTCCATAGAAATATACATTTATATAATTCATGTATATTTCATTTACAGTTGGTAGAAGTTCAGAATAGGGGTAAATTAGCCTAAAACTTTCCGCTTGCAAAATCCGTTCTGTAAGCTTTTCCGCGGAAATGGCAAGGCTTCCATCAATCATAAACGGTTCATCAACATTAAGAGCTAATAGTTTCAAATAATCCTTATATTCATTTGTCAATCCTTCACCAAGCGTATCTATAAACTTCTGATAATCTATTAAATAATAATACATTCCTTCGGAAGTAGCCAATTTATATCCCAGGTTTATATTTTCAATTAGGTTTTCCTTAAGTTCAGGCTCATCTTTCAATGTTTTTTCTCTATTTAGATATTCTAGGCTGTTGAGTTTTTCTATATCAAGGCCATATTTTATAAACAGGTGGTCGAAGTTTTCACCTTGCTGATACTTTATAAAAAGGCTGTTTACTTCAAGGCTTTTATCAGTAGATAATTCATTAAGCTTTTGGATGTATTCCTTTAGAAGTTCTGTATTTTCATATTTTGTCAGTTGACTTTGGTTATCAGCCAAAAACTTTAAAAATTCATTTATATTTTCTTCAATAATTTTCTTTCCTTTGTTATATATTTCTTCGTGGGCAATTTCTTCTTTAAACCCTTCTCTTTCCACTTTAACTAAAGTCCCACTGTCTTTACCATTCCACTTATACCACAGTGTCATTTTATCTGCTTCAGCTATATTAGCTTCTTTAGTTTCAGGATCTACTGTATATATGCTAAATTCCAATATTCCATCGTTGTCTATGTCTTTTATTTCATTGCTTGTATATATAGATAGAAGTGATATTTTATTTTCATTAAAGATGCTTTTTAACTTGTTATCTTCTAAGACAAAACCATATGTTACACCAGAATGGGCGCCAACGCTGTTATTTAATAGGATTCCTGTTTTTTCTGCTGAAATTTTTCCTATAACTAGCTGATAATTTGTATTATCATAATTCATTGATACACTGTCTAGTAAAGTATATTTTTCTCCATTAAATCTATAGATTTCCAGTGCTCCTTCATCCTTTAGGTTATTTGGATCCCTTTCTTTAAAGACTACCAGTTCAGGGATAGTATCGTCATCCAAGTTGCCAATGGCAAAATGGGGAGGAGAAGCTTCCTTATTAGTTACTAAATCATATCCTAAATTATTCATATATTCCATATATAATTCGTCATTAAGGAAATCGTAATTCTCACCTTTAGATAAGATGATTTCCTTAAGGGATTTTTCTGGAGGAAGGACTTCTGGAAGGGTTTCCTTAGTTGAACAGCCTATGCTAAATATAATTAGTAACAACGTTATAAAGATATATTTCAGTGATTTTCTTACCATATATAATCTCCTTTCTGATGATTATATTATACAACGAAATATAGTGTCATGTGTAACAAAGAAGTTACAATAATTTCACAATAAAATCACAAAAAGTTTACATTAATATAAGATAATGTCATAAATGTAAAAGTAATTTTAATAAATTCGGGTAAAATAATCTTTGTGAATGTTTTAATTAGTTTTATATGGGTAAACTAATTATTGGAATAATTTGTAGAGGGAGGAATTTTCCGTGAGCCAATATCATGAACCTGTAGAAAAGCTAGATGAAAAAACTATGAACATGACAAGAGCTTTAAACAGCTTAAAGGAAGAAATTGAAGCTGTTGACTGGTATAATCAAAGAGTTGCATCATCATTAGACCCTGAATTAAAAGCCATAATGGCCCATAATAGGGATGAAGAAATTGAACATGCCTGCATGTTGCTTGAATGGTTGAGAAGGAATATGGATAAATGGGATGAAAATTTGAGGACTTATTTATTTACAGAAGGGCCAATAACTGAAATAGAAGAAAATGCTACTGAAGCAGGAGAATCAAAAAGCTTAAATATTGGAGATTTAAAATAGGAGGGATAGCATGTTATATAAGGAATTAGCTCCTATTTCTTCTAGTGCTTGGGAAGAAATAGAAGAAAGGGCAAAGGAAGTTTTAAAATCTTATTTGTCTGCTAGAAAAATTGTTAGGGTAAACGGGCCAAAGGGATTGGATTTCAACGTAATAACAGAAGGTAGATTAAATCCTGTTAAAAATAGAGGAAATGTAGGCTTTAGTACTTATAAAGTTCAACCTTTAACAGAATGCAGAGTAGAATTTGAAATGGACAGATGGGAACTAGATAATGTAGAAAGAGGAGCTCAAGATGTTGATTATGAACCATTAGAAAATGCTGCTAAAGAAATTGCATTGTTTGAGGAAAATGCAATATATAACGGCTTAGAAGAAGGATTTATAAAAGGTATTGATAATGTAGTTCAAACTCCTCCTATACCATTAGGAAATGACCCAAATTCCATAATGGAAGCTATAGCTAAGGGAATAATAGAACTTAGAAAGAATTATCAAGTTGGACCATTTAGCTTAGTTGTGGGAGAAGAAGCATATAAGAGGATTATATCAAAGGAAACTGCTTACCCACTAGACAAAAGAATTGAAAAGCTAATAGATGGCAAAATAGTATTTAGCCATGTAGTAAACGGAGCATATTTGCTTCCATATAATCATGAGGATTTAGAGCTTACAATAGGAAGAGATTTCTCAATAGGTTATCAATACCATACTAATGATAAGGTAAGATTTTTCATTACTGAATCCTTCACATTTAGAGTTTTGGATCCTACATTGATAGTTAAGTTTACCTTATAATCTATAATAACTAAAACCCTTCTAACATTAATCATAGAATCAAAGGAGGAAAGTCCTTTTGGCTGATGAGTTTGGGACTTTCCTTTTCTTTAATATGAATTATGTAAGCTAGTTACTCTTTTCTTTTTTATTGAAAGATATTTCCAAAAATTTTATCATCTGATATAATACAAGAGAATCCACTTGATTTGTATTTAAATTTATAAGCTATTATCAATTATTAGCTGATAACAATGCTATAGTTAGGTATATTAAGCTGAATATGTACATATTAAATGGAATAATAATGTATTATTTTTTAATAATATTAGTAAATAAGAACCAAGGGAGGAATCCAGATGAAACCAGATGTGGAAATTGCTCAAGAAGCTAAGATGCTACCGATTACAGAGGTGGCCAGCAAGTTAGGAATTAGCGAAGATAAACTTATTCCCTATGGAAAATACAAAGCAAAGATATCAATAGACCTATTGAAAGAATTAGAAAACAAGCCTGATGGAAAACTAGTCCTAGTTACTGCCATAAATCCAACTCCTGCAGGGGAAGGTAAGACTACAACTAATATTGGTCTTTCAATGGCTTTGAATAAAATAGGGAAAACAGCAATATCTGCTTTAAGGGAACCATCCTTGGGCCCAAGCTTTGGAGTGAAAGGCGGAGCAGCTGGTGGAGGATATTCTCAAGTAGTTCCAATGGAAGATATAAATTTACATTTTACAGGAGATTTTCATGCCATAACTACTGCTCATAACTTGATTGCAGCATTATTGGATAATCATATCCACAGAGGGAATGAATTAAACATTGACCCAAGAAGAGTAGTTTGGAAAAGAGTACTTGATATGAATGATAGGGCCCTAAGGAAAATCGTAATTGGCCTTGGCGGAAGAACAGAAGGAGTTCCTAGGGAAGACGGATTCGATATAACTGTTGCATCTGAAATTATGGCAATTTTGTGCCTATCTAAAGATTTGCAAGATTTAAAGGAAAGGGTAGCCAATATCATAGTAGCCTACACTTATGATGGAAAACCTGTCTATGTTAGAGACTTGAATGCTCAAGGTGCTGTAGCTGTACTTATGAAAGATGCAATACATCCTAACCTTGTTCAAACATTAGAAAACACTCCTGCCCTTATTCACGGAGGACCATTTGCAAATATTGCTCATGGCTGCAATTCCATAATAGCTACAAAATTAGCTCTAAAGCTTGCTGAATATACAGTTACTGAAGCAGGATTCGGTGCTGATTTAGGTGCTGAAAAATTCTTTGATATTAAATCAAGGTTTGCAGGATTTAAACCCAATGCTGCAGTAATTGTTGCTACTGTTAGGGCTTTGAAGTATAATGGGGGAGTTAAGAAAGATGAATTAGGCAATGAAAACCTAGAAGCTTTGGCTAAAGGATTCGAAAACCTTGAAAAGCATATAGAAAATGTGAATAAATTTGGCGTTCCAGCGGTTGTTGCTATAAATAGATTCCCAACAGATACAGAAGCGGAATTGAATTATGTAATTGAAAGATGCAGGTCTTTAGGTGCAGAAGCTGTAATTTCAGAAGTATGGGCAAAGGGAAGCGAAGGGGGGATAGATTTAGCGAAGGCTGTTGTTAAAGTATGCGAAACTAAGGAATCTAATTTCAAACCATTATATGATGTAGAAGAACCAATAAAAGTCAAGATAGAAAAAATCGCTAAAGAAATCTATGGTGCAGATGGAGTAGAATACACTAAGGCGTGCGAAAAACAAATTGCTGAAATTGAAAAACTAGGATTTGACAAGATGCCAATATGCATGGCAAAAACTCAGTATTCATTATCTGATGACCCAACTTTGTTAGGAAGGCCAAGAGGATTTAAGATAACAGTAAGAGAAATTAGGATATCCAGAGGGGCAGGCTTCCTAGTTGCATTAACCGGAGACATAATGACAATGCCTGGATTGCCTAAGGTACCAGCTGCCAATAACATAGATATATTGCCAGACGGACGTATTGTGGGATTGTTCTAGATAATAGCTGGGCAGCGCCCGGCTATTATTATCAATTATAAAAAATTGTTTAGATTGGTAGGAGGTTAAAATGGAATATAAATCTAAAATTAGGTCAAAAGCAGTTGACGAGCTTTTTGAAGCTATATTAACATTAGAAAATCTAGAAGAATGCTACAGATTTTTTGAAGATATTTGTACCGTAAAAGAGATACAAGCCATAGCCCAAAGGTGGGAAGTAGCAAGACTTCTTAAAGCTAACAAGACATATAGTGAAATAGAAGAAGCAACGGGGGCAAGTACTGCAACAATAAGCAGGATTAACAGGGCTTTAAATTATGGTGCAGATGGATATAATTTAGTATTAAGGAAACTTGGATTAATTGATTAGGGGATTTATAAAGTCCCCATCATTTATTTATGGCTTCTTTTGTCAGCATTTTAACATTTTGCCCAAATGACAATTACAAACCAATGATAGTAATAAAATTAAAGGGGGGACAAGTATGATGTGGAAAGATAGGTACAGAATAGGAGTAGATACAATAGATAGGCAACATAAAGAGCTCTTCGACAGAGTATCCCATTTTATACAAATCGTGCAAAATGATACTAACTGGGAAGACAAGATTGATGATGTGAAAAAAACTCTAGATTTTATGAAAGAATATGTTATATACCATTTTAACGATGAAGAAAAATACCAAGAAGAGATTAATTTCCCTGAAATTGAGGAACATAAGGAAGCACATATAAAATTCAGGGAGTCAATCAATCAATATGTTCAAATCTGTGAGGCTGGGCAATTCAATGAAAATATAATAAAAGAATTTGCAGGAAAATTAATGACATGGCTGATAGTGCATGTTTGTAAAATGGATCAAAGAATTGGAGAATATGCAAATAAAAAGGAGGTCAAGGCTTAATGAGAACTGAATGCATAAACTCCTTTTACAAGGCAACAGAAGATGTATTTCACTTGATGTTTGATTTAAATGTTGAAAAAGGTGATTTTAAAATTGTGGATGGATTAATAAGCAACAGAAATGCCAATGTTGTTTTGGGCGTCAAAGGTGATTTAAAAGGCTCTATACTTTTTAGCTTTAATAAGGACATGACTTTGGAAATGGTACGCATAATGTCAGGCTTGGAACTAAAGGCAATAGATAGCTTTGTTTCTTCAGCCTTAGGAGAAGTAGTAAATATAATTGGTGGGAATGCTTTAACCAATTTAACAAACTACAATTATATTTGTGACCTTGAACCTCCTCAAGTCATAATTGGCGAATGTAGTTCTCTTCCCATAACCAATGAAAAGATAATGCTTATTCCAATTAAAACCGATATAGGTGACTTTGATATAAATATCTGTCTATTAGAAAACAAGAGAAACAACTAGGAGTAAAATCTTAGTTGTTTTTTATTGGAATAAATGTTCATTTATTATATAATAAGTTATAAATAAAAGTTGAGAAAGGTGGAAACTAATGGATTATCTTGATGGACTAAACGATAGGCAAAGGGAAGCAGTACTACATACAGAAGGTCCACTGCTCATATTAGCTGGGGCAGGCTCAGGTAAAACTAGAGTAATAACACATAAAATAGCTTATTTAATCGAAAAAAAAGGAATTTTCCCGGGAAATATCTTGGCAATAACTTTTACCAATAAAGCTGCCAATGAAATGAAAGAAAGAGTTGGAAAGCTACTTTCCACTTTAGTTGATGATATGTGGATTGGAACTTTTCATTCAGTATGTGTAAGGATATTGAGGAGAGATATTGATAAAATAGGCTATGACAGGTCATTTACAATATACGATAGGGATGACCAGTTAACTTTAATAAAGGAATGTATAAAGGAAAGAAACTTAAATAAAGACTTGTATAAAGAAGCCACAATTCTTTCATATATAAGCAATTTAAAAGATGGCATGGTTGAACCTGATACATTTATAAATGAGAACTATAAGGATTTTTATTTGCGAAATGTTGGAGAAGTATATTCATTATATGAGAAGAAGCTAAAGCAATATAAT
>DATCJO010000143.1:0-25437 GCA_036562765.1 Tissierellaceae bacterium
GAGATAAACATTTTTATTATGAATAGGTAAATCCTTAATAATTTGCTCTCTGTAGTCATGGACTCTAGAAGTTTTAGAGGAGCAAGCAGGGCAAATATGCTCTTTAGGTTTAGTAGAGATATAGATTTTAATAGAATTATCATCGTTAGAAATTTTATTTATAATTACATCTTTTAAATTTAGTAAATTATTGATAAAATAGTATTGCACTTGTGAATAAATCTCCTTTCTATGTGTAGTATTGGATACCTACATTTTAGCAGATTTATTTCACAAGTGCTTTTATTTTTTGCAAAAAAGGATAAATTGGGATGCTTTATTTACACCCCAACATTTATTATAGAACCAAAAAATCTTTTAGTAAAACAACTAAAGTGGTACGCAAATTGGCACAAACTAAAACTATTTTAGTATGGCATTGGCAATTAGTTTATCAAATTTTCTAATATCTACACCTCTTTTTAAATTAACTTTGATGTGCCCTGCCCTAGTCCATAGTTCTACTTCTGCATTTAAATCAAGTTTTCCTGCATTTTCTGTAGACCACATGAGTATTGATGAATATGGAATGGAGTATATTTCTACCTTTTTACCACTTAATCCTTGGGCATCCCTTACAATCAGCCTCTTATTAGTAAATATGGCACTATCCCTGAAGGTTTTATAAGCTGCTATAGCTTGTTCTCCTTCAATCAATAAATCCTGTACATCATCAGGAATTGGGCATTCTTCAAATAGCGTCCATTCTAATATCCTATCAAATTCAGCCATAAATAACCTCCTCTTTAATATTTTAAATTTATAATTTTAATAATAAAAAAATTGACCATCATCTTAATATCTAAAATCATCTTTTTTTCTATATCATTCAAAATCTAATTGTTCCAATGTCCTTTATATAATTAAGATTCTTTTCATTTTAATTCTTTTGTTTAAAAAGGTATCATACATTTCTATAAAATTCAAATAAATTTAATTTTTCACCTTTACCTTCTTTTTTATTATCTAATTCTGGAAATAGTACCAAATGTATATAACTTGTAATATGTTTGTAACCCAATTGAGACATTTCCATTATATAATTGAATTATACAAGAAGAGAAAGGGGGATAGGCTTTAGTCTAAAATTTTTTACAGCGAGGTGGTTGCATGAAGAAATATATTAAAAAACTACTATCATTCTTATTTGCAGTTGTCATTATTCTTTCCTGTACTGCTCCTTCTTTAGCAAATAGCGTTATCTTAAACATCCCTCTAACTATCTATGAAAATATAGAAAAAACCAATATTGCACCAGGTACCACTTACGAAAAAATAATGAAATTTACAACTGCTGGATGGTGGAATATAAATGTATTAAGAATTAATCTACTAAATCCCTATGTTGAAGTAAAAGGACTTTACAATCCAGAATCAGTTACTAAAAAGACTAAAGTAAGTACATTAGTTGAATTAAATAATGCAGTAGCAGGAATAAATGGAGACTTCTTTTATACTAATAAATTCACAGGCTCTATTGGTTCATTAATAGAAGATGGTAATCCAGTTGTTATTCCAAGGGATAGTATAAAAGAAAAGCTTCCTGAATTTTTTATAGATGTATTAAATCAAGCCAATATAATGGACATGTTTAACTGGCAAATCTCAGCTACTAACAAATCCACAGGAAATACAGTTAAAATAAACGCTGTGAACAACATATATGCGGATTTTAATGCTATAGTTATGCTAGATAGGCATTGGGGTGAAAAATCTTTAGGTAATACTTATGCTTCTGATTTAGTAGAAGTATTCGTAAGCGATGGTATAGTGACAAATGTCCGCATCGGAGATAGACCAATTAGTATTCCTAAAAATGGCTATGTATTAGTTGCTGGTGGAGATTTTGGAAAGCAACTTTTAGACTTTAACATAGGAGATGCTGTAGAATTAAACATTAGCAGCAATCCAGATATAAATCAAATTAAATTTGCCATAGGTGGAGGAAATATAATCTTAAAAGATGGGGAATATGTAGCATTAGATCCTAAATCAGCAGGAGACCCCAATGGAAACCATCCTAGGACTGGAATTGGAATAAGCAGGGATAAAACTGAAATAATCCTTGTTACAATAGATGGCAGGGATACCTCTTTTAAAGGCGTAAGCCAGTCAATGTTTGGTGCCATAATGAAAGAATTAGGTGCATATAATGCCATCAACCTAGATGGTGGTGGCTCTACCACAATGGCAATAAAGCCCCTTGGCGAAAGCAAGGCTAAAGTTGTCAACAAGCCATCAGATGGTGCTGAAAGGCCTGTAATAAATGGTGTAGGAGTTTTCTCCAAAGCACCAAAAGGCAGCTTGACATCTTTAAAGGTAACTACTGACGATACCAAAATGTTTGTTGGAACCACTAGAATTCTTACTGTAAAAGGATATGATGAATATTATAATCCAGTAGAATTGGATGAATCTAAGATTGAATTTTCAGTAGAAGGCGTAGATGGAGAATTTAATGGAAATAAATTTAAAGCCCTATCAACAGGAACTGCAAAAATAACTGCAAAATATGATGGCATAGAATCAACTGTAGAACTAAAGGTATTAGGTACTGTTAAGGATTTAAGCACAAGCATATCAAGCTTTACAATTGAAATAAACAGCGAAAAAACTTTACCTGAATTCTATGGAATTGATGAAAATGGCTATAAGGCAAAGATATATGCTGAAGATATTGAATTTAGCACTATTAATGATATAGGATATGTTGAAGGCAATAAATTCTATAGCAGCCAAGCACCTGTAGCAGGCGCGTTGACTGTTAGGTTTGGTGAAGGAGTTAAAAATATCCTAGTTTATGTAGGAGATGAAGGAAAACTAGTAGAAGGATTTGAAACTCTTGATAACCTTAAATTTGCAGTTTATCCAAAGGAAGTAACTGGAGAAATAGTAATAACTGATGATTCAAAAGAAGGAAAAGGTTCAGCAGTATTAAAATACGATTTTTCTAATGGAGAAAATACAAGGGCTGCTTACATTAAATTTGCTAATGGAGATAAAAACGGGCTCACATTGGAAGGAATTCCTAGAAAACTAGGCATCTGGGTAAAAGGAGACAATAAAGGAAGCTGGTTAAGAGGTACAATAAAAGATGCTAAAGGAAACAGCTATAAAATAGATTTTGCAAGGTACATCGACTGGGAAGGCTGGAAGTATATAACTGTAAATCTCCCTGCTAATATGACCTATCCAGTTACTTTGGAGGAAATCTATGTAGCAGAAACAGATACCCTAAAGAAACACTCAGGTGAAGTGGCATTTGATGGACTTACAGCACTATACACACCTCAGATAGGAAATGTTGTTTTGCCTACTCCAAGTGTGTTAAAGGATAGTAAAAACATCAAGTCTAAAGTTGAAAAGGGCGGATTTTCCTTTGCAGTCATCGCAGAACCTAAGAACCTAAATGAACTGGTAAAATATGATGCTTTAGCTAAAGTAGTCTCAAAAATAAATCAGTACGAAACAGTTGCATTTTTAAATAGCATAACTGACGACTTTAACAATAGAATAACCAGCCCATCGAAGATATATGCTGCAAAGAGTTACAGTAAAACCAAGAAAGGCGATTTAACTTTCATCTATATAAACTCAGAAAAAGGTGGAATACGTGCTACAGATTTCAATCAATGGAATATGTTAAAAGAAGATTTAAGCAGTAAAGAAAACAAGAATATCATATTGTTGCTGCCAACAGGAATTTTCAATGGCGGATTTACTGACCCACTGGAAGCTGAACTCCTTCATAAATTCTTGGTTGAAGCCAGTGAAAATGGAAAGAATATATTTGTAGTCCATGGAGGAAGTGCAAATACTTTTGAATTAAGGGACGGAATAAGGTATATAGGGTTAAAAACAAAAACATTAACAGAAGCAGAAGAAATATATGATGTATCAATAGTTGAATTTGTAGCCAATGGCTCTAATATTACTTACGAAATCAATAACATATTTGAAAAGCCAAATATAAAAGTGTCGCAGTAAGCGACACTTCTATATTTTTACACTTTTATTTTTAAATTGCTCATAAATCATCTTGGCAATTCCTAAGCTGTTGTTACCCTTTGACATTTCCTTGGATAGCTCTTCAAAATACATATCTTCAAATATTTTCATTGCTTGGGACTTTTCAATTAGTCCGTCCTCTGGTATTGTCTTTTTCATTTCCTTCAGCATCATATAAATGAATATGCTTTCAAATTCCTTGCATACCTCCATTAATTTTTCATCATCATCTTTATTTACGCTTTTAATCTTTTCCTGAACAGCTGATAATTCACTGTTTTTATAATTATCTATAATATTATTGACATTATAATCTGGTAATAGTTCCATTTAGATCACCAGCTTATCTCTTGATATTGTTAACAATTTGCATCATTTCATCAGCAGTAGTTATTGTTTTTGAGTTGATTTCATAGGCTCTTTGAGCAGTTATCATTTTCACCATTTCATCTACTACTTGAACATTGGAAGCTTCCAAATATCCTTGGATAACCCTTGTATTCATTTCTTCAGCTTCCAATAAAATTGGCTCACCGGAAGCATCAGTAGCTTGATATAGGTTTTGCCCTACTGATTGAAGCCCTTCTGGATTCAAGAAATTAACAATCATGAGCCTTCCTATTTCCACCAACTCATCATCTTCATCCCTGCCATAAATGTAACCTAATTCATCAACTGTTATGTCTTTTAACCCATCTTCTATTGTAATTACATCTTCATCTTCGCTTAGAACATAATAGCCTTCTGAAGTAACTATGTAAGCCTCATCACCATCTACACTTAATTTAAAGCTTCCATCTCTCGTATATCTAATATCTCCGTTAGGTAGCATTACAGCAAAGAATCCAGCGCCATCTAAAGCAAAATCAAAGGTGTTTTGTGTTTCAATAAAACTTCCAGTTCTAAAATCCCTCTTAGTTGCCACAGGCATAACGCCATGTCCCACTTCAAGGTTAACTGGCCTACCACCTTCATCTACAATATTAGCCCTTTTAAGAGTATCATAAAACAAATCCTTAAACTCAGCCCTTTGAGTTTTATAGCTGGTTGTATTAACATTAGATAAGTTATTGGCTATGGTGTCTATATTAAATTGTTGTGCTCTCATTCCAGTTGCTGCTGTCCATAAAGCCCTCATAATTTACCTCCTATACTTTACCTATTTCATTAGCTGCCCTTTCAAGCATTTCATCCTGCATTCTAATTACCCTTTGATTAGCTTCAAACTCTCTTAAGAGATTTATCATCTCTACCATTCCTTTAAGTGGATCCATGTTAGATGATTCTAAATATCCTTGAAGTACTTCTCCTTGGAATGGCAGTTCTTGAACATCCCCATTTTCAACAACATAGAATAGGTTGTCCCCTCTTTTTCGAAGGAACTCTTTATTATCAATATCAACTATGTCAAGTATATCTACAACTTGTCCATCTACTATAACTTCTCCATTTTGAGATACTTCTATTTCCCCATTACCTAAATAAATTTGACCATTTTGACCTAATACTGGTCTTCCGTCAATATCAGTTAAGTAACCATTTGTAACAGCAAAGGAACCATTTCTAGTATATAAAACTTCTCCATCTTCCCCTTGAATTTTAAAGAATCCGTCTCCTTTTAATGCGAAATCTAATTTCCCACCTGTTTCAGTTAGCTGCCCTTGGGTAAAATCAATATATATCTTTTGAAATCTTACACCACTACTCATGGTACCAATAACATATGATGGAGGATAGTAGACAGAACCCTGTAATATATTCACTAAATCCCCTTCTCCACGCAACCTTTCCCCATTGCCGTTAATAACATAGTTTTCATAATCTGTTTTGTTTTCTGCATTTAAGTTTTTATAAAAAGTTCTCAAATAACCTTCATCATCTACGACAAATTCAATCTCCTTAACATAGGACCTTCCTAATGGAGTTTCCATTACGAAAAATCCATCTGAAGTCCTAGCCCTATAGACTCCGTCTGGGAGTTCTTCAAACTGGATTTCATTAGTTCTTGGAATATTGCCTTCTTCAGGTGTTCTGCTTACCTTTGCCAATAATTTTTCTGGGAAGGATTCGCTTAACGATATATCCTTTTTATATCCTGAAGTATTGATATTAGCAAGATTGTTAGCAAGAACATCTAATCTTCTTTGATTTGTCAGTAATGATGTAGCACCAATATACAAGCCTCTATTCATCTCTACCACATCCTAAACTATTAATCTCTACTATATTATCGTCTTTATCATAAAAAACTTTAACGTCTTAGTTTTCTCATGGATTCCCTATCGATTATATCGTTATCAAATACATGTATCCAGTCTAAAGCCTTCCCTGTACCCTTGGCAACACAAGAAACGGGCTCATCGGCAACTTTAGTTGGTATGCCAGTTCTTTCTTCTATAAGTTTGTCCAATCCATAAAGTAAAGCTCCCCCGCCAGTTAAAATAATACCCTTATTGCTAATATCTGCTGCTAATTCTGGTGGTGTCCTTTCTAGTACTGAATGGACAGTATCAATGATTTCTTGAACAGGGCCTTTTAAAGCTTCCAACATATCCGATGTAGAAACATTAACAGTCATGGGAAGGCCAGTAAGCAAGTTTCTTCCTCTTACTTCTTTATATTCTTCCTCTTCTTTTTTATACGCACATCCAATACTAATCTTTAATTCTTCAGCAGATCTTTCACCTATCATCATATTATATTTCTTTCTAATATATTTTGTAATGGCCTCGTCACATTCGTCCCCAGCAACTTTAATTGACCTGCTGACTACAATACCCCCTAAGGATATTACTGCCACATCTGTAGTACCTCCACCTATATCAACAATCATATTTCCACTTGGTTCTGTAATATCTAGGCCAGCCCCTATAGCTGCTGCAATGGGTTCTTCCATTAAAAAAGTCTTTATGGCACCAGCTTGATTGCTGGCATCAATGACAGCCCTTTTTTCAACTTCAGTTACACCACTAGGGACGCATACTATTACCCTAGGCTTAAATATGGTTTTGCCAATTGCTTTTCTAATAAAATACTTTAGCATCCGTTCAGTTATTTCATAATCAGATATTACGCCATCCTTCATTGGCCTAACTGCCACTATGTTCCCTGGTGTCCTTCCTAGCATTCTACGTGCTTCTTCTCCCACTGCCAATAATTTATCAGTATTTTGATCAATAGCTACTACAGATGGCTCTTTTAAGACTATTCCTTTTCCCTTTACATAGACAAGTACACTAGCAGTACCTAAATCAATGCCTAAATCAGCCCTTAATGCACACATTTACGTTCCCCCTTACTTATCCTTATCCTATATTATATACTACATAACATCAAAAAGTCCTCTATTTTTTGTAAAATAATTAATAAAATTGGGAAAAAAACTAAAAAGTCCCAACCTTTGGGACCTTTCTTTCTTAACTACTCTCTGGATGCAGAGTATTTTAATTTTGTAGCTTCTCCACCTCTAATATGCCTTTCAGCTTTATTTTTTTCCAAAATATCTCTTACTTTTTTAGCAACAAGAGGGTTTATCTTAGGTAGCCTCTCAGTCACATCTTTGTGTACTGTAGACTTGCTAACACCAAAAACTCCTGCTGCCTGCCTTACGGTGGCCTTCTCTCTTACTATGTATTTTGCAATTTCTAAAACTCTTTCTTCTATATAATCCTTCACCTCATTAATCCCCCCTTGACTTTTTGGGTATTTCAATAAATATTTATGCGCCATTACTTTGTTATAGAACGTGGATCAACTAATTTTCCATCCTTTAAAACTTCAAAATGAAGGTGAGGTTCCATTAGCATTTCAATCTTAGCAGTATCTCCCACCTTTGATATATGATCCCCCTGTTTAACCTGTGCCCCTACTTTTACCATCTCTTTCGTCGAAAGATTCGCATATCTGGTTTCAAGCTGATTGCCATGGTCTATGACTATTACTATTCCCCAAAGGTCATCTTCATATACTTCCTTTACTACTCCATCTAAAGCTGCCTTAACTGGAGTTCCAATTTCTGCCTTAATGTCTATACCACCATGGCCTATCCATGCTTCTAAAGTTTCTGAATATACAAGTTTATCAGAAGTATATTCAGTTATTATTGAGCCATCTACGGGAAGGATGAGTTTTCTTTCCTTTTGTTTTTCAACAAAATTTACATCTTCTGTGTCTTCAATATCATCTTCAAACTCTATTTCATCTTCAAGTTTTGAGCTGACCTCTACTGCTTCCCCAAGTTCTACATCTGAAACCTCTTGTTGAATATTCTCAGCATTACCCATATCCTCAGTATCTACTGCATCTTCTACATCTTCCATTGTGACAGCAGTTTCTTCAATATTCCCTTGTGTTTCTTGTTGTTCATTTACATTAGCTACATCTTTTTCCAAATCTTCTTTGATTTCTGTACTGTTTTCTGTCTTAATGGCATCATCAAGAATTACAAAATCCTCCTTCCCCATATTTTGTTCCTTATCTAATTTCATAGACAGGTATATTGTTCCTCCTGCAATGATTAGCACCAAAATAAATAACAGCATAATAAATCCATTTTTCTCCATCAGCTTATTCAGCTTATCTTTCATATTCCCACCTCCATTACCTAGTATTTCCACATTAAGAAATTCCATACAGGCAAAAATAATTTATTTTTAATTTTTTATTCATCCATATAATGTGATGGTTTTATTTGTTATAAAAAATTTATTAAAGCATAAAGCATAATAAAAAGGCATATTTATATTACATACAATTTAGGATGAGGGGAAAAATATGAAGAAACTTAGTATCTATTTAGCTACTGTTTTAGTAATAACCATATTGCTCCCTACAGTTATTGTTAAGACACTCAATTTTGTTCCAAGAGAAACACCTTCCCATGGAATTTCTTTAAAAGAAAAAAATGAAAAAAAGAAAATAGAAGAAAAAAAAGGCCCCTTAATGAAGGAGCCTTTGAAAATAGATTTTGATATAGAAAATGTAAAGGTTTATAATCCTAAAAAAAATACAGTGGAAACGATTCCATTAGATGATTATGTAAAAGGCGTAGTAGCAGCTGAAATGCCAGCTGAATTCCATATAGAAGCATTAAAAGCTCAAGCTGTGGCTTCAAGGACCTATGCCTTATATAGGATGATTAAATTTAAAGAAGGCCATCCAGACCACCAATCAGCACCCTTATGCACGGAAATCCACTGCCAAGCATATTTGTCCCTGTCACAGCTTAAAGAACTTCATGGTGAATCTTGGGAAGAAAACTATTGGCCAAAAATAGAAGAAGCTGTGGAAAGTACAAAAAACCTTGCAATTTTCTATGAAGGAGAATTAATTGAGCCCCTTTACCATTCAACTTCTGGAGGAAGGACTGAAAACGTAAAAGATGTATTTGCTATAGATGTTCCTTATTTAAAGTCTGTTAGCAGTCCTTATGAGGAGGATTCTCCAAGATATAAGGATACCATCACAATGACAGTTGAGGATTTTATAAAGAAAATAAAATTAAAATACCCTAAAGCAAATATAAATAAGGACAATGTACATCAAAAAATAAAACTTATAGAAAGGACAGCAACAGGAAGAGTAAAAAGAATTGCCATAGATACTTATTTAGTTGAAGGCAGGGAATTCAGAGATTTATTTGGGCTAAACTCAACAAATTTTACCATATCATTAGACAAGAAGTTAAATATCATAGAAATAGAAACCTATGGCTTTGGACATGGTGTTGGAATGAGCCAATGGGGTGCTAATGGAATGGGTAAAAATGGAAGCAGCTTTGAAGAGATTTTAAAACACTATTATACTGGAGTAGAAATTCTGCCTATAAAATAATAAATGCCTTGGTCTCCCAAGGCTTATTTTATACTTCTTTTCTATAAATCTTAGCACCTAATTGAGATAATTTTCGTTCTATACCATCATATCCCCTATCTATGTGATGAATATTTTCAATTTCAGTGACTCCTTCAGCAACAAGCCCGGCTAAAATAAGCGCTGCACCTGCTCTTAAATCAGTAGCTTTTACTGGTGCAGAAGTAAGTTTTTCAACACCTTGAATAATGGCAGATTTTCCATCTATTTTTATGTCTGCACCCATTCTCTTTAATTCGTCTACATGCATAAACCTATTTTCAAAGACAGTCTCAATGACAACACTTGTACCTTTACATATGCTCATTAAGCTCATAAATTGAGCCTGCATATCTGTTGGAAATCCTGGGTATGGTAGGGTTTTGATATCTGTGGCTCTCAAGTCTTTAGTCCCTATTACTCTTACACTATCTCCATTATCAATGATTTCACAACCGGTTTCCTTTAACTTTGCAATTACTGGTTTAATGTGGCTTGTGATAACATTTTCTACTATTACATCTCCACCTGTAATTGCTGCTGCAACCATAAATGTTCCTGCTTCTATTCTATCAGGAATGACAGAATGTACTGCACCACCTAATTCCTTAACTCCTTTTATTCTTACTGTAGATGTACCAGCTCCTTTAATATCTGCACCTAGCTTGTTAAGGAAATTAGCCAAATCTACTATTTCGGGCTCCATAGCTGCGTTATCTATTATGGTTTCTCCTTCTGCCAATACTGCTGCCATCATGATATTTTCTGTTGCTCCTACAGATGGGAAATCAAGGTAAATCTTACTGCCTACTAGCTTATCTGCATAAGCACTTATATTCCCATGGTCAACAGTAACATCTGCTCCAAGGGCTTTAAATCCCTTTAGATGCAAATCAACAGGCCTTGTGCCAATTGCACAACCTCCAGGCAAAGAAGTTTTAGCTTTGCCTATTCTAGTTAATAATGGCCCCATAACTAAAAAAGAAGCCCTCATTTTGCTCATTAATTCATAAGGAGTTATATAATTATTGATATTAGAAGAATTAATCTTTATAATTCCTCTATCTAACCATTCAACTTTAGCACCTAAGGAGGTTAAAACCTCACACATTACTTCTACATCTTTTAAATGTGGCACTTCTTCCAAAATAATGTCTTCTGTTCCTAATAGGGAAGCTGCCAAAATAGGGAGAGCTGAATTTTTTGCACCAGATATTCTCACCCTGCCTTTTAATGGAGGGCTTGTTTCCACCATTATCTTTTCCAAATACATCTCCTCCGTTCTTTTAATATCCCGTAGTTATTAAAGGTGTGCCAATCCAAATATAAGTCTGATTTTCATATTCATTATACCTTATTGCCAAATTCAAATTAACCCTTTTTTCCAATGAAAAGATATAGTTTTCAATATAGGGTGTATATATAGTATAACTTAAAATAGAGGAATCTGTGTATTTTTCTACTACTTTGCCTTTATATTTTTTTATGGCACTTATGGCATCTTTTTCCATTGCTTTCAAATCTACTTTACCGTCTATGGTACCAGTTGCACAGATTGTAGTATCAGGTGTTTTGCCAAAATCATTGAATATGTCCTCTATATCCTTTATTATACCATTAATGTTAAAATTTTTCTCGTCTTTTATTAAATTAATAAATAAAGTTGTTTCTCCTATATTTAGATTGAAGTCGTAATAGGATGATAACATGATGGTTACTGGATTCTCTTCTTCGTTGTAACCATAAATTGCCAGGTGGTTAAAGCCCTCATCATATATTTCTTCTACCATATAATATTTTCCTTCTAAAAATAAATCACTTTGGTTTTGATTTAATTCCTCCCCTATTAGCTTTAATCTATTCTTTATCTGCATCCCTAATTCTTTAATTCTTTCTCTAGATATGAATTCATCTAATATTGCTCCCCCAGTGCTTATTTCTAATTCTAAAAACTCTCCCTTTAATTCATTAATGATTCCAAGCAATACATCATCTTCGCTGTATTTCATGTTAGCAGTTGACAATGTTGGCAATAATAAAAAAATTATGATTGCAAATAAAAAAACCTTCTTCATTAAGTCCCCTCCTCAATAAAAAAAGATTAGATGAAGGAAAGAGCACATCTTAAAAAATGTAAAGGGGGACAAAACATTTTTTAAGTGTACCCTTTCCTTTTGTTAAAAGTATTGCCAAAGGAGGGTGCTTTTTATACATGATTCCATAATTTTTTCTTAAAAGAAAAAAGCCTCTAAATTAGAGGCTTTTAAGCTTCTCTTTGAATTATGTCTTTTACTTTCATCAACCTTGTAATTGATGCCCTTTCATTTTCATCTAATTTCATTCTGATATATCTAATTGTTTCTTCCAAATCAGGAATAGTCCTGTATTCTAGAGCATTTACCCTTCTTCTGGTCTTTTCAATTTCATCTGCCATTAACTGTGTTGCCTTTTCTATTTCTGCCAATTCCAATAACTTTGGCAAAATCTCATAAAGCTTTGAAATGGCATCATCCAATTCAGATGATGTTTGAGCAAAACCATAAGGATAAATGCTCCCTTCATCGCCTTCAAGTTTTCTGATGAAATTCATAGCAGGAACATTTACACTCATTATATTTTTTCTTTTTATTTCTACTGCAATGCTTTCTTTAGGGAAAGATACAGCTTCCTTTAATAATTCTGGAGACATAATGGCACTTGCCAAAAGGAAGGCTTGAAAGGCTTCATGCAATTCCTTTTCAACTTCCATCCTTAATTCCTTATTCTTTTTAATCATCTCAATGAACCTTCGCATGAGCTCATCTTGTTTATCCTTTAGAAGCTTATGGCCTCTTTTAGCTGTAGCAAGCCTTCTTCTAAGAGTAGTGAGCTCCATACGAGTAGGTTTTACATTTAAAATAGCCACTATTTTTCAACTCCTTCAGTTCCTTCTGTCTCCAGTGGAAGATATTTATTGAGGTATTCATCTCTGATTCTCTTAAGCTCTGTTCTTGGCAACAACTTGAGTAGTTCCCAACCTAAATCTAGTGTTTCAATAATTGACCTATTAGTGTTATATCCTTGATTTACATATCTATTTTCAAATTCATCGGCAAATTTTGCATATGCCTTATCAACATCTGACAATGCTGCTTCACCAAGTATTACAGCCAATTCCTTTGCTTCCTTACCTTGAGCATAAGCTGCAAACAATTGGTTCATTGTGTCAGCATGGTCCTCTCTAGTTTTACCTTTTCCTATACCTTTATCCTTCAACCTTGACAATGAAGGTAGTACGTTTATTGGTGGCTCTATGCCTTTCTTGTGTAATTCCCTTGAAAGAATAATTTGCCCTTCAGTAATGTATCCTGTCAAGTCTGGAATAGGATGGGTAATGTCGTCTTCTGGCATTGTTAGAATTGGAATTTGGGTTATGGAACCCTTTCTACCTCTAATTCTCCCTGCCCTTTCATAGATACTTGCAAGGTCTGTATATAGGTATCCAGGATACCCTCTTCTGCCAGGAACCTCTTTTCTAGCAGCAGAAGTTTCACGAAGGGCTTCTGCATAGTTGGTCATGTCTGTTAAAATTACCAAAACGTGCATATCCTTTTCATAAGCAAGATATTCAGCACAAGTTAAAGCTACACGAGGAGTTGCAATTCTTTCAATGGCAGGGTCGTCTGCTAAGTTAATGAATAGAACTGCCCTGTCAATAGCACCAGTCTTAGTAAAGTCATCCATGAAAAATTGTGCTTCTTCGAAAGTAATTCCCATTGCTGCAAATACTACTGCGAACTTTTCACCTTCGCCAAGTACTCTAGCTTGCCTTGCAATTTGAGCAGCAAGTTGTGCGTGGGGCAATCCTGAACCTGAGAATATAGGCAACTTTTGCCCTCTTACCAATGTATTTAAACCATCTATGGCAGATATACCTGTTTGAATGAATTCAGATGGATAGTCCCTTGCCACTGGATTCATAGGAACTCCGTTAATGTCCATTCGCTTTTCTGGAATAATCTTTGGGCCATCATCTATTGGCCTTCCTAACCCGTCAAATATCCTTCCTATCATATCATAGGATACTCCTAGTTCTAGTGGCCTTCCTAGGAACCTAACCTTTGTGTTCTTTAAGTTTATACCAGCAGAACCTTCATAAAGCTGAACTAACGCTTTGTCTTCTTCAACTTCTAGAACTCTACCTCTTCTTATTTCACCAGTATGAAGCTCAATTTCTACAAGCTCTTCATATTTTACACCTTCTACGCCTTCAACTAGCATAAGAGGACCTACAACTTCCTTAACTGTCCTGTATTCCTTAAGCATTTAGGATACCTCCTTTGTTAATGAGCTCATCAATACTTGCCTTGAGCTCTTTAATAATACCTTCAATTTCTGATATCCTATCTTCTGGTATGAATTTCGCTCTAGCTATTTTTTCTCTTACTGGGAGATTTAGTATTTCATTTAAGTATATTCCATTATCTAAGGCCCTCTTTCCTTCATCGTAGAAGGCTAATACCATCTTCAACATTAGGTTTTGCTTTCTCAATGAAGTATAGGTATCTTCATCGTGGAATGCGTTTTGTTGCAAGAAGTCTTCTCTAATGCTCTTTGCAGCTTCAAGCTTCAACTGGTCGCCTTCTGATAGTGAATCCCTACCTACAAGCCTTACTATTTCTTGTAAGCTTGATTCTTCTTGCAGTAAAGTCATTGCTTTAATCCTGTTCTTGGAGAATTCGGGATCGATGTTCTTATCCATCCATTCATCTACTTTATCTTGATATAGCGAATATGAATTCAACCAGTTAATAGCTGGGAAGTGCCTTCTATATGCAAGGCTTGCATCCAACCCCCAGAATACCTTAACAATTCTTAAGGTTGCTTGAGATACTGGTTCTGAAATATCTCCACCTGGAGGAGATACAGCACCAATTACAGTTAAAGCTCCAACTCTATTGTCTTTTCCTAGGCATACAACCTTTCCAGCTCTTTCATAGAATTCAGCAGCACGGGATGCAAGGTATGCTGGATAACCTTCATCACCAGGCATTTCTTCAAGTCTTCCTGACATTTCTCTTAATGCTTCTGCCCATCTTGATGTAGAGTCTGCCATAAGAGCTACTGAATATCCCATATCTCTAAAGTATTCTGCAATTGTAATACCTGTATATATGGAAGCTTCCCTAGCAGCTACTGGCATGTTAGATGTATTAGCTATAAGGATAGTCCTGTTCATCAATGATTCTCCAGTCCTTGGGTCCTTAAGTTCTGGGAATTCCATAAGTACGTCTGTCATTTCGTTTCCGCGTTCACCGCATCCAATATATACTATAATTTCTGCATCTGACCATTTAGCCAATTGGTGTTGAACTACTGTCTTGCCAGAACCAAATGGCCCAGGTACAGCAGCTGTTCCACCCTTTGCTACAGGGAAGAATGTATCGATTACCCTTTGTCCAGTTATCAAAGGTTCATCAGGATTCAACTTTTTATGATATGGCCTACCTCTTCTTACAGGCCATTTTTGCATCATTTGAATGTTATATTCTTTGTCGCCTTCAACTACACATACAGTATCAACTACTGTAAATTCTCCTTCATTGATGGATTTAACCTTTCCTTTTATTCCAGGAGGTACCATGATTTTATGTAGTACCACGGAAGTTTCTTGAACTGTCCCAATTACATCCCCTGGGCCTACTTCATCTCCAACTTGTACAGTAGGAGTAAAATGCCATTTCTTTTCTCTATCAAGCCCTGGTAAGTCTATACCTCTAGTTAGAAAATCGCCAGCCATAGCCCTAATGGCATCTAGTGGTCTTTGAATCCCATCAAACATTGTTGTAATAAGTCCTGGTCCCAACTCAACTGAAAGAGGTTCTCCAGTTGTATAAACTGGGTCCCCTGGACCAATACCAGTTGTTTCTTCATATACTTGAATGGAGGCCCTATCTCCTCTCATTTCAATTATTTCGCCAATGAGCTTCTTATCTGAAACTTTAACAACGTCATAAACATTAGCTTCATCCATCCCCTCAGCAACAACTAAGGGTCCGGACACTTTAATTACTCTTCCTACTTTCAAGTTAAGCCCTCTCCTTTTATAAAATATTTATTCCAACAGCTTTTTCTATATTTTTATTAATCATGTCCATGCCAATATTTAAAGTCCCTTGATTACTAGGTATTAAAATTACCGCAGGAAGCATTTGATTATTATACCTTTCAATAGTATCTGGTATTAAGCTAGCCGTTTGTTCTGTAATAAAAATTATGCCATAATTTTCTCTTGCTAAGGAATCGACAGTTCTTCTTGCCTCATCCTTATCTACAACTGGAAAAGCATCGATTCCCAAAGCCTTGAAGCCAAGGATAGAATCCTTATCTCCAACAACTGCAACCTTATACATATAGATCACGCAACCTTTCCCTTATTTCTTCTGGAGAAAGCCTGTTTATTTTTGAAACCATTATAATTCTAAGTACCTTAATTTCTGTTTCCTTGGCTACTATATATGAAAATAATGGTTCAGGCCCAAAATGGATATATTTTGATGGCTTATTTAACTCCATCAAATAATTGTCCATTAACTTTTCAAGTTCTGACAAACGGCCAGTATTTTGGTAAATCTCTAATCCTTTTTTCATTTCAGGACTAATATCATAATTCCTATATTTATGTGTTATAACTTCTATTGGATCGTTTAGTGATAAAACCAATTCTTCTTTGCTTATATTTCCATTTTGAATCAATACTTCCTCTAAAAACTTCATGTCCTTCTTTTGTTTTTTTACTCTTATTAAAGTCTTGATGTTTGTAAAGTCAATTAAATCTTTAACGTATTTTTTGAATAATGGTATATCTGTTTCTAAAGCTAAATCATAAAGATGATTAAAATAAAACCTATCCAAAAGTATATCTATTCTTTGAGGATCTTGGTTTTCATCATAATCCTTTTCCACTGCTTCTAATGCTTCTCTAAATCTAGGTTCAATCTCCTTTAGGTTGCCAGATAAATAATTAACTTTTAACTGATTAAAATCAGTAGTACTTATTGGCGTATACATATCGCTAAAATCTTGATTAAGGATTTTTTCCTTAACCAATACCTTTAGGTTATGATAGTCATATTTTAATGCCATTAAGTCTACAACGATTTTATCCTTAGACATCTCATACATTAATTCGTAGACTCTCTTTAACTCAGAAGAAAGTATTTTCTCATAATCTTCCGCTCTGTTTATTCCTGCCATAACATTGGAGTATTCAGTTTCTCCTAGGATTTTAAATACTTCTTCCATATCTTTTGCATCGACCATTCTTTCAATCCTAGCCCTTGAAAGGAGCCTAGTTTCAAGGACCCTTGTTCTAGTTACAGATTGGACATAATCCATCCTGTCCATGAAATCACTCCTATTCTTTGAAGAGCTCTTGGGCTATTTCTGTCTCCATTTGTTCTCTGTAGTGTTCTACCAAAGAATCAAAGGTATAGTTTAGTATGGCTCCTTTGTCCTTGATTAGAAAACCAGACTCTACAGTTTCATCATCAGAAACCCTAAGAGCAATGCCGTATTTTTTCACCTTATCTTTCATATGGGCTGGAACAACCAAAATCTCAGTTCCTGTAAGATTAAGGCCTTTTATTACACTTTTTAGGAAAGACATATATCTTTCATCATCCAGTGATTTTAATCTTTCCTTTGCTAAGTTGAATACTTTATCTAAAACCTTTTGCTTTGCAAATAATTTTTCATTCCTTACTTTTAATTCTGCACTGGAAATTATTCTTTCTTTTGTTAAATCAGCTTCCCTCTTAGCCCTTTCAACTATTTTCTTTTTATATTCCATTGCTTCTTGTTCTTTAGAAGCAACCATTTGCTCCTTGGCCTCGTTGGCCTCTTTAATCATATTATCAGCTTTTACTTTAGCATCATCAATTATCCTTTGCACTATATTCTCTAAATTAGACATTCTTTCACATCCTTAAGCTATTTTAGAAACTAACTGCATTAACAAGTATCAATGAAGTAACGAAGGATAACAATGCATAAGTTTCAACCATTACTGAGTAAATTACACCCTTAGTTGAATGTTCTTCATTCTTTGCTAGAATTGAAATACCTGCAGCAGCTACTTTAGCTTGTGCAATAGCTGACCATAATCCAACTAAACCAACTGGTAGACCACACATTAAAAGATATAAACCTTGTGTAAAGCTCATGTTAATATCCAATTTACCTAATATCATTAATCCAATTACAAAACCATAAAGCCCTTGAGTACCAGGTAGCAATTGAAGAACTAATGACTTACCAAATTTTTCTGGTTCTTCAACCATTAAGCCAGCTGCTGCTTCACCTACTAATCCTACACCTTTAGCAGAACCTATACCTGAAAATATTACTGCTACAGCCATACCAAGTGCTCCTAAAATTACTCCACCAAATTGAACTAAAAATTGATTAATAGCCATTTCTCTTTCCTCCTATTTCAAATTTATATATTTTGGTTTACTTCTGAAAATTTTAAAGTAACGTCCTCCACCATTATAGAACTTACCAAAGAATTCAACATAGGTAAGCCTTAAGGTGTGGACATAAGCGCCTAACAAACTTAAGAAAATATTAAATAGTTGTCCAACGATAAAAACAACAACTCCAGCTATTATTCCAACTACGCCTTTTGCAAATAGCATATCCATCATCATATTGATAGAGCTTGCTATAAAGCCTCCAGCTAAGCCTAATGCCATAAGCCTTGAGTAGGATACAATGTCTCCAACCCAGCTTGAAATACCATATAGGCTGTATAGGCCTGAAACAGCTTTCCCAAAGATTGTTTTTGCATCTCTTCCACCAGTAAGAACTATGCCTACCATACCAATTACCATGATTGGTAATGATACCTTTTGCAAAATTGGAGGAGCAGCTGTTACTTTTGATATTAAGAATGCAATACTTCCTCCTACTGCCATATACCAAAATCCAACATCACTTATGGCGTCAAAATATTTCTTATCCCTAATATTCATATATGCCTTTATACCTAGTCCAAAAAATAGGTGTATTAACCCAAATGCCATTGACCCTATGAGTATTTGTTGATATTGATTAGCAGGGTCAATTAATCCTTTAATAGGTATAATACCTCCAAAATAAGAACCATAGATTACGCCCCAAATTATTGTAGAATAACTTAAGTAATAGAAGAATTTAATGAATTTCTTCTGTGATTCACTCAAATTTGCTACTTTGAGTGCAATCAAAGTTCCAATCAACATAAGAATTCCATATCCTGCATCTGCTACCATCATTCCAAAGAATGCTAGATAAAATGGTGCCAACAATGGAGTAGGATCAATTTCATTGTATAAAGGTAGTGCATACATGCTTGTTAAGGATTCAAAAGTTTCTGCAAACTTGTTGTTTTTTAGCAATATTGGTACATTTGGATCATCTTTTTCTGCTTCTTTAATTTCAAGGTAGTAGACATCATTTAATGTTTTCCTTATTGTGTTTTCAAAATCTTCTTTCATATCAGAAGGAATATATCCACTTATTACATCTACTTTATCTGTTTTTAGGAAATTTTCAGCAGCCATTACTCTAAGTTTTTTGTTCATTAAATATTCATATATTATTTGGAATTCAGGAAGATTCTTTGATAATACCTTTACTTTACCAGTTATTTCTTCAGTTTTTGCATTTAATGAGCTTAATTCCTCATTTAAATATTCTATTTCTTCCCTTGGAGTCTTTTGGCCTTCTAATTTTATACTTGAATAGCTGTTACTTCTTAGTATCTCATTGAAGGCATCTGCTTCGTCTAGTAAGCTCATAGCAAATAAGTATACATTGTCTTTATCTTCTGATATTGCTTCTATATAGGTGTAGCTTAAATTTAAAGCATCCCTTTCAAAGTTTTCCCACATTTTTTTAGGAATTGTACCTAGGAAAACTTTTACATTTTTCAACCTATTAATTTCAACGATTGGGTAATTTAATCCCTTCCAGTTAGAATACTCGTCCTTTAAGGTTTCTAAATCTTTAATTTTTGAATTGATTTTATCAAGCTCTGAAGCCAACTGCCTAAGCTCATTGTATACAGGAAGATAGTCAATTTTTAATGCTTTTTCTTCCAATTCTTCAAAGCTTAAGCTTTCTTTTCCTTTAATCATGGCCTTGATTCCAGTTTCTTTTTCTTCATATTTTGAGAGTAATTCAATGGCATATTTAACTTTGGATATTTCTTCATCGATTTCTCCAATACTTTCAGGAACAGTTACTGTTTGTAATCCTTCATTTAATAGTTCTTCGTTGTCGTCAAGGCTGTCAAAATGAACATATCCAAATTTTTGAAGCTCATGAAGAAGCCTTTCCCTATCCGAATCAAAGGCAAATAAGCTGAATTTACTCATTTTAACTATTGCCATTTACATTCACAATCCTCTCAATAATAATATTAACTGCACCATCAATCATATTATCTGGAATTTCTAATATTTTCTTTGCTTCATCTAAGCCCTTTTCTAATATAGGCTTTGATTGTTCTTCAGCTTCTTTAATTGCCCTTTCTCTAATTTCCCTTGCTTCCCTATCACCTTCCTCTATAATAGATTTATATCTTTCTTCTGCTAAAACTTCAGCTTCCTGCCTTATATTTTTGGCATTTTGGGTTGCTTCTTGCAAGATGGCTTGAGCTTTCGCTTCAGCTTCTTTGATGGTTTCTATTGCTTCCTTTGCCACTTAATCACCACCTTTATGTAAAATAAATACATTTATTATTATTAAATTGGATTTTAAAATGTATACACTTTAAAATGGATTTGATTTAATATTATGAAAATTCTCATTTAATTTTTAGCTTATTGACTCCTATTTTTTAATAATTTAAACAGGCTCAAAAGCTTAAAATAAAATAAGGATTTTCATATTCAAATTTCAAAAAAAGAACACCTTCATCTTCTATTATAGCAAATACAAGCATGTTTGACAATAAATTGTCAATTCATTTTTTGAGATTAATGCTTTAATACCCAAAAAACCCTTTAAATTCAAACTTTATTGTATATTATATACAATGCATCCAGGTTTTTCAAGTCAGCGGGTATTTTTGCTTAAATGTATAAAATAGCCCACTAGGGGCTATTTTATACTTCCATTTTCTTTAAATTTTCATCTATTATCAATTTTGCTTCTGTTGCAGCTTGAACCTCTTCAACTGTATATTCAGGATTTATTTCCTTTAACACTAATCCTTTATCTGTAACTTCTATAACTCCCATTTCAGTAATTATAAGGTCCACTTCTCCCTTTGCTGTTAATGGAAGAGTACATTCCTTTAATATTTTTGGACTTCCTTTTACTGTATGCTCCATTGCAACTATTACTTTTTTAGCACCAGTTACTAAATCCATTGCTCCACCCATGCCAGGAACCAATTTCCCAGGAATCATCCAGTTCGCAAGATTTCCTTTTTCGTCTACTTGCAATGCACCAAGGACTGTAATATCAACATGCCCTCCACGGATAATTGCAAAAGATGTAGCAGAATCAAAGAATGCTCCACCTGGTATAATAGTTACATATTGGGCTCCTGCATTTACAATATATGGGTCCTCTTTGCCTTCCTCTGGGGCAGGTCCAAGGCCTATAAAACCATTTTCAGATTGAAAATATACATTTATTCCTTCTGGTACATAGTTAGCTACCAAGGTTGGCAAACCAATTCCTAGGTTAACTACGTCTCCATCCTTTAATTCCTTTGCAACACGTCTAGCTATGAATTCCTTCTTATCCATTATTCGCCACCCCCTACTATATAGTCAACGAAGATGCCTGGTGTAACAACGTCATTTGGGTCAATTTCCCCAATTTCCACGATTTGATCTGCTTCAACTATTACAAGGTCAGCAGCCATTGCCATTAAAGCGTTAAAGTTTCTTGTAGCACCGCGATATACTATATTACCAAATTTGTCTACTTTATAGCCAGCTATCAAGGCAACATCAGCCCTAAGGGGTAGTTCTAATAGATAAGTCTTCCCATCGATTTCAATTTTTTGTTTTCCCTCTTCTATTACAGTTCCTACTCCTGTAGGAGTTAATATTCCACCGAGGCCTGCTCCGCCTGCTCTTATTCGTTCAGCAAGGGTACCTTGTGGAACCAATGTAACATCCAGTTCTCCAGCGTTCATTTGATTGCCAGTTTCACGGTTTGTACCAATGTGTGAAGCTATAAGTTTTTTAATTTGTCTGTTGACTATAAGCTTACCTGAACCTTTATCAGGAAAACCAGTATCATTGCAGATTAATGTTAAATCCTTAACTCCCTTTTCAACAAGAGCATCAATTAATCGATGTGGAGAACCGCAGCCTAAAAATCCGCCAATCATTATTGTCATGCCATCTTTAATGTGTGATACTGCTTCTTCAATGGATATGACTTTATTCATAAATACACCTCCGATAGTTCAATTGACAATTGTATTTAACAATTGTCTAATCATGCATTTAAATTAAGCTTTTCCTTAATAGCATTTAGGTTGAGGATTGTTGAAAAAATAACAATTATTTTGGTCAAAATTCTAGTAGTAAAAATCCTCTGTTTGAGTACTTCTTGAAATTTAGCCGTTTTTAAGTACATATCTTTATAAAAACACTGAAATAACGCTTATGAAATTATCTGCATTTGTTAATATAATAGCAAATTTTTCCTCTGTTTGTCAAATAATTGACCAAGTTTTATTACCTTCTTACTATCATTGATATTCCTTGACCGCCACCAATACATAATGTTGCCAATCCGTGTTGTACATCTCTTTTAGCCATTTCATGTAATAATGTAACTAATATTCTTGCACCAGAAGCACCTATTGGATGCCCTAAAGCAATGGCTCCACCGTTTACATTTACTTTTGACACATCTATGTTCAATCCTCTAATAACTGACAATGCTTGAGCAGCAAACGCTTCATTTGCTTCAACTAAGTCTAAGTCTTCAACAGTTAAATCAGCCTTTGCCAATGCCTTTTGAGTAGCTGGAATTGGGCCTGTTCCCATAACAGATGGATCTACTCCTGCAGAAGCATAAGAAACAATTGTTGCCAATGGAGTAATTCCCAATTCTTCTGCTTTTTCCCTGCTCATTACTACAACTGCAGCTGCACCATCATTTATACCTGATGCATTTCCAGCAGTTACTGTTCCATCTTTTTTGAAGGCTGGTTTTAATTTGGCTAAAGCTTCCATAGTTGTGCCAAACCTTGGATGTTCGTCAGTATCTGCAATAATTGGGTCCCCTTTCTTTTGTGGTATTTCAACAGGAACTATTTCATCCTTAAACCTTCCGCTCTTAATGGCTTCTTCTGCCTTTCTTTGGCTTTCATAAGCAAGCCAGTCTTGTTCTTCACGGGTAAAGCCAAATTTCTCTACAATGTTTTCAGCAGTAATTCCCATGTGATAATCATTGAATATGTCCCATAATCCATCATGAATCATGTAGTCTACTACATGGCCATGTCCCATTCTATGGCCCCATCTAGCTGCTTTCAATAGATATGGAGCTTGGCTCATGTTTTCAGTACCACCTGCTAATACTATTTCAGCATCTCCTACCATAATGGCTTGCGCAGCTAGTGCAATTGCCTTAAGTCCTGAACCGCAAACTTTATTTATTGTATAAGATGTTACTTCAATTGGTATACCTGCATGTACTGCAATTTGTCTTGCGACATTTTGTCCCAATCCAGCTTGTAATACGTTCCCAAATATAACTTCGTCTACCATGTGTGGTTCTATCTTTGCCCTTTTCATAGCTTCTTTAGCAACTATTGTTCCTAATTGAACAGCTGATATATCCTTGAACATTCCTCCAAAAGCACCTATAGGTGTTCTAACAGCAGAAGCAATAACAACTTCCCTCATTTCTTATACCTCCAGTAATAATTTTTTTATTAAATTTATGAATTATTTTTAAATTTATATATTTGCAAAATTCATGCCACTTTTATATTAGGAGTTTTTATAGCTAAAACATTGAAATTTACAGCTATTTACACCATATCTAATAGATATATACGCTCATGAAAAATAAAAAATGTAGATAATCTTCTACACTTTTGCTATTTTTTATGATTAATTGTGTATCAAATTATCTACATTTTTAATAAATCTGTATATATTTTTATACATCAAGTATATTGTACTTGTCAATCTTTTTATATAAAGCAGTTCTATGAATTCCAAGTTTTTTTGCTGCTAAGGATTTATTACCGTTGGTAAGAATGAGGGCTCTTTGTATTGCTTCTTTTTCAGCGTTTTCTACTACATCCTTCAGAGGTGCTATATCATCTAAACTTCCAGATATATGGCTGCTTCCATGTAGCACCCTTTCTGGCAAGTGCTCTGGAAGTATTAGCTTCCCTGTTGATAGGTTTACAGCCCTTTCAAGTACATTTCTTAATTCTCTCACATTCCCTGGCCAATCATATTTTTTCAATATCTTCATGGTCTCTCTAGCAATTTCCTTTTCCCCAAGCTCCATTTCATTTATCAGAACATGCAAGATATGATTTGCTAAAAGCTCAATGTCTTCTTTTCTTTCTCTAAGTGGTGGTATATCTATGGAAATGACATTTAGCCTGTAATATAAGTCTTCTCTAAACTTTCCTTTCTTAATAGCTTCTTCCAAATTTTCATTTGTAGCTGCTATAACCCTAACATCGAAGGCTATTTTCTTGCTGCCACCTATTCTCTCAAATTCCTTGGATTCCAATACCCTGAGGATTTTGGCTTGCATTTCTAGAGGCATATCTCCTATTTCATCTAAGAATATGGTGCCTCCTATGGCTTGTTCAAATTTCCCAGGCTTCCCTTCCTTTTTAGCCCCGGTAAAAGCACCTCCCTCATACCCAAAGAGCTCGGATTCCAGTAATTCCTTAGGAATAGCAGCGCAGTTAATAGCAATGAAAGGCTCATTTCTTCTATAGCTTGCCCTGTGTATTGCATGGGCAAATAATTCTTTTCCAGTACCGGATTCCCCTGTTATAAGAACAGTGGAATTTGTCTCTGCTGCACGCCTTCCTACCTTCTTTAAATACTCCATCTTTGGGTTTTTAGTAATGATGCTGTCAAAGGAGTATTTAGTACCTTCAATCCTTTCAATTTCACCTTTATACTTATTAATCTTTGACTGCAAGTCAAGAAGCTGATGAGCAAGTTCCTTAACTTCATTAATATCCTTAAACAAAACAGTGCCTACAGCACCTATAACTTTGTTCTCCTTGATAATAGGAATTCGATTAGTTATCATATCATGGCCTTTAATCCTCTGAATATCTCTTATTTCCTTCTTGCCAGTCTTTACAACTATGTGCATGCGAGTATTTTCTATTACATCCTGTACAGGCTTCCCTATAGCATCTTCTTCTTTTATTCCTAAAAGCTTCTCATAGTTCATCTTTACTATTCTGCCCTCAGGATCCACTAGGACATATCCTTCATAGGCATAGTTTAAAATGTCCTCTATCATCTCGATGCTCTCTTTAAGTTCCGCTAA
>DATCJO010000168.1:0-4346 GCA_036562765.1 Tissierellaceae bacterium
TTGACCGAAGAAGAGGTTGAATATATTCGTTCTATTGTACCAGAAGGTTTTAATTTTCATGTCTATGATAAAACGGAAAATGAGATGATTTGAATATAACTATTAAGAATTGGATGATGCAAAAGGATTAGCTGAAAATTCACTATAACTTTAAATAGAATGTCTCGAAATTTCCATCAACTCATTCTTTGTAGAATGATGAGAGGTGAGGAGTATAAATGGTGAGGAAAGCCTCAATATTTTTGATTAGTATTTCACTGGTAATAGTATTATTTGTAGGTTTTTTATATAAAAAAATAAATATGCCTTATACTGATGTTATTAGACTGAATTGGTCAATAAAGTTGCCAAATCCGTATGAAGAAGTTTATTCAATAGATAGCGGACCAAGTTTTCATGGGGATGGTGAGAGATATCATATATTTAGTTATAAAGATAATGAAGACGTTGAACTTTCTTTAAAATGGAAGGAAGGTAAAAACGTAGCAGTAGAATCAGCAATAAACCAAGTTTTAAATACCTTAAATGTTCCTGCAAAATATATGCCTGATTTTCAATCAAAATATAAATATTATCTAAAAAGGGAACAAGATTCTTCGGTAATATATTTAGTATTTTTTCCTAATACAAAAAGACTTTATGTGATTGAAGATATTTATTAAAGAAAAAAGACACTGTAATGGGATTCTACAAATTAAGTTTAGAGGGAGCAAGTAATGAAATTATAATTAGCTGGGTTTTTGCGCAAACAGAATCTTGACAAATGGTTAAATAAAGAAAATCAGATGAATAAGCAAAGTTTATATTGGAAATAGGATTTACGCAAAATCTCAACGGATCTTGACTGTATGTTTTGTTTTGGAACAAACCTTGACCCTGTACTTTTGGAACAACTTTTTTTCACACAAATTAGGGTTTTATTTGGGAAAATATAGTGAAATTATTGCAGATTTACGGGAAATAAGTACAGTATCATACATAGGGTTTATTTTGTTAACTATGAAAATCTAAGAATGGGTAAGATGTTTAAAGAATAATAAAGATTACAGAGGGAGGATATATTCCTATGAGAAAATATCTGATCGGTTTTTTAATCATAACTATCATTTTGTATTTGGTAAGTGGTTGTTCAAAAGGTAAAAATGCAGAAACTACCATATTTTATGGTGAAACTGAAAAGTGGATAGTTGTTGTAGATGCATATAATACTTTTCACTTCATTTATAAAGGTGATTTGGAGGAGTTAAAAAATAAAAATCCTTCAAATAAAATTAATTTTTTCTATGGGACTTCTTTAGGGACAACAGGAGCGGTTAGTCACTGAACAATACAAATTATTATAAACAAAAATTTGAGAGAGATTTTATTACAGATTTAACACTATCACGGAGAGATGCGTTTAATGGTGATAAATTTATTGCTGTACAGATTTGTTATGGTAGAACTACAGACTTCATTGATTTAGCTGCATATTACAAGATGAAACCAAGTAGATAAGCCTAGTTATAAATTGGGAATATTTAGAAAATGGACTGTAATTGGTGTATAAATAAACTATGATCTTTTTGACGGTTGTATCAAATTATATCGTATAAATAGAATATTATGTCGTTATGAACATAGAGATTTTTAATTTTTTAAATCAATTTATGGAAAGGGGGAATATTTCTATGCCCTATTTTCAAAGGACAAAAAAATTATCGAATATCTTGTTCGGTATGTTTGGTGTATTTCTGCTTATATCGATTATTGGATTTTTTAGGAGTAAGTATTATGAAATACTCATTTATAATTTTACCAATGATATAAGGGGTTCGATTTTTACAGTTATATGCTTTGTATTTTCTTTATTATTGTTAATTTTAGCTATTGCATTAAGATGTATAGCAAAGGACGCCGAAGAGGATTTGGCTATGATGTGGGAACAAATAATGAATTTGGAGGATAAAAATAATAAAGTTAGCACTAAAAGCAGTTCATAATTTTCTTTATAAGGTATAAATAATACTATGTTGCCATAATAACGATAATATGCATTATTCTTATAATGTGAATTAAGTAACAGTCGACAACGGTTTACTTGAAGGAGTAAGCTATTGGTTATAAGTATTTATCACTTATTATGTCTAACAGAGCATAATTAAAGGATTAAGAAGTACGCTGCAATCAAAAACGGTAAATTTGCAGATGAGTATCTGATGGCAAGGTATAACATAAGATGAATCAAGGAGTTTGAGAAAGGGGGTTATATAGGAGTGAGTACCATGAAAACATTAAGAAGAAGTATAATTATAATCTGTGGGATAATGACACTCATCTCGGTGTTTGAAAACTTGCCAACTAATAGTCATGGCTTTAGTGATTTAGAAAGGAATATCGATGATAGCGCTGTGATCCAGATTAGTGTTGCTCAAAAAGCAAAAATTGATGACAGAACTATTATTGTAAGAAAAATAATTATCGATAAAGATAGAGATATTTATGTACAGTTTAGGGGTATATTGTTTCCGTTGGGATGGACTTTTCGCTGGGGTACATTCCGTTTATATGATGATAAGGGGAAAGAGTACAAGATAGATGGCTACTATAGTTCAGGTAAAATATGGGTAGAGGATGCGGTTGTAAAATATAAAGGACCATTGAGTCAGGATGCAAAAGAACTGATTCTTGAATATGACGAGTACAATAGGTATATGAAATTTGTCATTCCGATTGGGAAAGAAGGTGGGCAAGGTGAATAAAAGGCTGCAGTCGATTATTGAGTGGATAATAGCTGGTATATTGCTGGTAACAGCAGTATATTCTTATGTATATGTATATTATGGAAGCTTTTCTGCATTAGAGGCTCACCAAAAGTCTGAAAAAAGCTATCATTATGGCCCATCAGAAATTCTGGAGGTTATCGATATTCCAAAGGGGAAAATATTCCTATGTAAGTATGATAAATGGTTTTCGGCTGATACGATCATAAAAGGAATAATAAAGTGGTATCCAGGTAGCGGCGTAGGAGGCTATCCAATTCAAGAAAGCCAGGGGATATCCAGTATATGGTCAGGCAGCAGAATATCAGAGGATTATTTTTTATACAAAGTATACGGCTATGTAAGTAATCCTGATATTACAACGGTTACTCTGGAAGTTGAGTGGATAAAGGAGGACGGAACAGAAAATAAGGTTTTGGAATATAAATTGAAAGACCATAGAGGTTTCATATTTTACTGGAATGATAATGAAACAAAATATAAGCCGAAAACGTTAAGAGGCCTGGATGTCAACGGCAATATTCTATATGAAAAAAACTACTATTAACTAATATGGTCTATCGGTGGTGGGAAAGTATGATGGCCCTTGAAAAAGCTTGAGATTGCAAAATATTTTATGTAAAGTTAAAGTTTCATCCTTCTATGGTGGAATCACAGGAAGATGTTTTTTTAAGGAAGAAAAATAATATCAACGGGAAAGAAAAGATTAATCAAAGAACCTCATAAATAAAAAACTTAATACTTTTTTAACTTGATCCTATAACTATAACGATGAAATCTGATAGTATGGTATAATAATTTTTGAGGTAGGGTATATTTGGAATTTGTTTAGAGTAGTGGTTCAACATAGAAAAGGAACTCTCATGGAGCTAGAAGGTGATAGTATGTATCACTATGATGAGATTGAAAAGATAAAAAACCAGATTATAAATAAGTACAATCCAGATGATATTATTCTCTTTGGCTCATGTGCGAAAGGGTTGGCCAAGCGGGGCAGCGACATAGATATTTGTGTAATCTTGGATACGCGTGATAAGAGGCAAACATTAAGAGAGATGCTTGTTGATATAGAATATAACGTTGATTTGGATATAGTCATATATACACCTTCCGAGTGGTCAAGATATAAGGATGATAGGGCAAGCTTTGCAAACATTATAAGAAGGACTGGGGTGAGTTTACTTGGTTGATTCTATGAAATATAAAGAATGGTTTGAAATGGCAAAAAAGGATATAAGAAGTGCCGAAATTTTGTATGAGCATGATGGTGATAATGGCATAGTATGTTTCCATTGTCAACAAGCTATAGAGAAATATCTAAAAGGTTTTCTTATATATGCTACAGGAGAGCTTCAAGAAGGGCATAATTTGGTTAGGCTTTGCAAAAAGGCTATGGCTTATAATAAGGCTTTAGGTGAATTTATTAAGGACATGGCTTTTGTGAATACATATTATATTGAAACCAGATATCCTGCCGAGGATCCTCTTTTGGTGAGCAAGGAAGATGCGAAAGAATGCATAAGAATAGCTATGAAAGTTATGGAAAAAATAGATGAAGCTATGAAGACAAAGTGATTTTGTTTG
>DATCJO010000182.1:0-2156 GCA_036562765.1 Tissierellaceae bacterium
ATAAGCTTTGCAAAAGAAAAGGCCAGCTGAAACCGCGAGCTTTCTGAATATAAATCTTTTGCTTGGCATTTATATGATTTTTTCCTACTTGTGCAAGAAATCAAAGCAATTTTCATTTTTGTTCGCCACCTATAATTTAAACTTATCCGGGTTGTCCTCAATATATTTGGACAATTCGTCAAAGAGTTCATTATAATACATGTTTGCAATAACATCTCTGAACGAGCTGACACTTGCCATACCGTACCTCCCCAATAACATTTCATCATGCAGACCAGATATTTCCTTATGTAAATTATAACATATATTTTGCGTTACACAATAATTAGTTTGCAAACGGATAGCGTAACTTTACTGTAGGAAATAAAAAGGCAGAGTTCACCAAAGATGTGTTAATAGAAATCACTTTAAATATACCTTTTTATCTACTATTTTACAAGCCCCAGATATGTGCATTAAACCATACATATTTCTTTGCTTCAGCACTTAGACTATGGCTTATGCTCTCTACATATTTTCCTAGTTCATATCGTTTATTCTTCTCTGCGCGAAGAAGTTCTTCACAACTTAGAATATCTTTTTCTTCTGCTCCTGCAGCCTTAGAAATACATAACTTCTGTTTCCTTACCAATTCTAACATATCTCCTCCATTCCAATAATAAGCTCTTAAGTGTGCCATTTTGTCAACGCCTATTTTACTCCACCCCATAGGTCTTGAACTCATTCTTGAGGACAACACATGGCTTACATGGCCTTCTGCACTACATCCTAGTATTTCATCTCTATCCTCTAAGCGAACTTTCACTGCAGACCAATTAGAAAGTATATATTCTTTACTCTCATTGACCCGTCTTATAGTTGCTTCTCCTTCTGTAACATTCAGAATCTTATCTATCACTTTCTCAAAATCTTTTTTAGTTCCCCTCTTCATTGCTTTATACATTTCCTGGCGTGCATCTTCAGCAGAATCCAGTAAATGAGAGGTGGCTCTTATCATGTACTTGCTTAAATGAAACTCATCAAGAACATAGTTAAGTCCTGCTAGTCTCCTTTTCCCTGCTTTTATCCAGCCACCTCCATCTCCATTCAAATATATTTTCTCGATGCTATCTATATCGTAGTTACAGCATATATATTCATACACTTCGTCCCAAAGTTTATTATTATCTTCTCCATAGTATGTACCGCAAAAATAATGGGAATTTATAAGTCGATTTCGTTTACTTCTCGGACCTTCTTTTTCTATACCCTCATATACATAGACGATTTTAGCTATTATGCAGTTATTTTTACTATGACTATCATTTTTCACAAGGTCTCCCATCTTTTCACGGTATTGTAAGGATACATGATCTTCATCAGCATCTATATATAGATATTTTACTTTTTTCTTTTTTTCTATATCTTTATACTCACTATGAAACTCAAGGCTATGAATTTTGTTTTTCACGGTCTGTTTACTTACAATTTCACTAATACTAATTGCCTGACCTGCCTTACGGTAGGATGTTTCAACTGCCTCTTCAAGCATTTTTGCCTCTGCATCCTCAGTTAATCTTTCATGATCTTCAATACCAATAATCCGATCTAAGAGATAGGTTCTTTCTCCAGTTGACTTGTTTTTAAATAAGGTCTTTTCAAAGCAGACTGGTCCTAGTGATGTAACAAGCTTTTTCTCATCCTTTTTAATGATTTGCCAGTTTTGCTTCCTCTTTCCACTCTTCCTAATCATATCGTCACAATTTTCTAGAGTTTCTTTAATAATATCCAATCCAAGTTTAATTACATTATCTTGTATCCCATAGATAAATGAAGCCATATCCTTTGGGTTCTGTAAAAATTTTTCTACCACTTTTTCTAAATTTTTAATGCCAAACTCTTCAAAATACTGTATACTTTTAATCATAAGAGAACACCTTCCTTTATGTTTTATTTTGTGTGGTAACTAAATTTTAACACAAAGTTTGGTGTTCTCTCATTTTTATTTATATTTCCTACAAAAATTTTACGCTAAGGTAAGCAGGGTAATGACAGCCTTGTTTCCCGCCGCAGGATCCGCTTACCCTACTGTGCGTTTATAATCCGTCCGATTGGACTGCCCGGGTCTTGGCATCCGGATTGTGCTTAATTAATAGTCCCTTCGGGCGTTCATATGG
>DATCJO010000184.1:0-67641 GCA_036562765.1 Tissierellaceae bacterium
TTTCCCACTCCGAAAGGGAGGTAAGACTCCAGGGAGACTACCTGGTAGATAGGTCCCAGGTGTAAGTGTAGAAATACACTTAGCTAAGGGATACTAATAAGTCGAGGTCTTGACCTAAGAAGGTATTGCTTATATAGTTAGTCTGGTGACGATAGCGAGATGGAGACACCCGTACCCATACCGAACACGGAAGTTAAGCATCTCAGCGGCGATGGTACTAGGGTGGAGACGCCCTGGGAGAGTAGCACGTTGCCAGACATTTTAATATAAAAAGTTCTACTACGTAGGTCGTAGTAGAACTTTTTTATATGGATTAAAGTACAATGTGCCAGTTGAACAACTGGATTTCAAGCCAAGGACAAAAGAAGAATTAATGAAATTTTTTGAATTACAGCAAGCTGATGATAAATAATAGGAATTATACTCAAGAAGGCTCAAAATTTTGGTAATACTGGGCCTTCTTTTATTTATTGTAATAATAGTTTTCATATTATATAATGAATATAATGTAATTATCGATAAAAAATGACATTATGTGAGGGGGAACAAAATGAAGAAAAAAATAAAAGTTCTAGGAATTGTATTTCTAATTGTAACATTATTAGCAGCTTGTAGTAAAAATAATAATCCAGATATGATTGCATTAGAAGAAAATAATGAAGAAAGGGAATCGCCTAAAATTATTACAGAGCTGGACTACTTAAAACAACCCCCTACCAACTGGGCGTCATATAAGGAAACAGTGCCTGTTAAGGGAATATACATGACTGGAAACACATTGGGACTTAAGAGTAGGTTCAATGAGCTAATTGATTTAATTGATAGGACAGAGTTAAATGCAGTTGTTATTGATGTAAAAGATGATTATGGTACTCTTACATATTCATCAAATATTCCAATGGTTAAGGAGTTGGGAGCAGATAATACAGTTAAGGATAAAGATTTTGTCCAAACAATGAACATACTTGCAGAAAAAAATATTTATCCTATTGCCAGGATTGTAACGTTTAAGGACAGAACTGCAGCTACTAAAAGGCCAGATTTAGCTATAAAATCAAAAGATGGAAGTATTTGGAGAGATAATAAGGGTGATGCATGGCTTAATCCGTATAATAGGGAATCATGGGAATATCCAATACAGATAGCAGAAGAAGCTGCATTGATGGGATTTAAAGAAATACAGTTTGATTACGTGAGATTTCCTACTGACGGGAAAAGAAGCCTAATAGATTATGGCGAAAGTGCTAGTATACCTATGCAGGATACAATAGCTGAGTTTTTAAAATATGCTAGACAAAGATTGGAACCCTATGGAGTATATGTATCAGCAGATATTTTTGGATTAGTTACGACAGTTGAAGATGACATGGGGCTTGGACAACATCTTGAAACTTTAGCTACTGCAGTAGATTTCTTATGCCCTATGGTTTATCCATCCCACTATGCTTTAGGTACATACGGGGTAAAATATCCAGATTCTAATCCGTATACAATAGTCAACACCAGTTTGACTGTAGCAAAGGAAAGGATTAGTAAATTGGAGACAGACGAGAAAAAAGCCAAAATTCGACCATGGCTTCAAGATTTTTCTGCTACATGGCTGAAAAAAGAGTATGGTCCATATTATACCCCTTATGGTCCTGAACAAATAAGAGCACAGAAAAAGGCTACTTATGATGCAGGTTTAGACCAATGGATATTGTGGAATGCTGGCAACAAATATACTGAAGGAGGATTGGATAAAGAGTAATGAGATATGAGGGGACTTTATATAGGCCACCTAGTGAAGCATATAGTTTGATAGTTCAAGCAACCATAGGATGTAGTCACAATAAATGTTCTTTTTGCTCAATGTATAAAGATAAGAAATTCAGGATTAGAAATACAGATGAAATTATAGAGGATTTTAAAATTGGAAGAGAGAGATTTAATTATGTTGAAAGGGTTTTCCTTGCTGATGGCGATGCTCTCATTATTAAAACCTCTGAACTAAAAAAGATCTTAACTTCCATAAAGGAAATTTTTCCTGAATGCAAAAGGGTAGGAATATATGGTTCACCAAAATCAATATTGTTAAAGAGCATAGATGAGCTGAAAGAATTAGAAGCTTTGGGGCTTGGAATAGTATATTTAGGAGTAGAATCAGGTTCCGATAAGATATTAAGGATGATAAATAAAGGCGTTACAAGGGATGAAATGATTGAAGCAGGAAAAAGAATAGTAGAATCTGGTATTAAGCTATCTGTTACTATTATTTCAGGTTTAGGGGGAAAAGAATATTCTTTGGAACATGCCAGAGAAACTGCTGAGGTTATAAATGAAATTAATCCACATTATCTAGGCTTACTTACTTTAATAGTTGAAGATGGGACACCATTATATGATGATGTTAAAAGTGGGAAGTTTAAATTGCTTAGCCCAAGTGAAATCTTAAATGAAACTAGAGAACTGGTTAAGAATTTAGATGTAGATAACTGCGTATTTAGATCTAACCATGCTTCAAACTATGTACCTTTAAGAGGTACATTACCTCAAGATAAAGAGATAATTTTAATGCAGATTGAAGAAGGGCTGAAAATTTCAAATTTAGAAGAAATGGATAGGTATAGAAGGTTATAACAAATTGCTTTTAATTCATAAGCCACGGAATTCATAATTGAATTTCGTGGCTTATTTTTTTGTTCTATTAAGAAAGAGGACAACATATATTAACTATAGATTTCAGAGAACCTCAACTTTTACATTAACGTAATTTGATGAATTAGGGCGGATAAAAGGCATATATAAGATTAATCAAAAAAAATTTCCCTAAAAAATAAGATATATATTTATGTTTTGACAATTGTTTTGTAATTTTTTAGGTCAAATGAGAACTTAAAAAATATATTAATTAATTTTAGTTTAACGATTTAAACTGCTATATATCTAAAACAGACAAATGCCAGACAGAGAACGACATCTAGAATAAATCTGTCGGAATTAATTTGTAGACTTGGATTTAGGATTTTGATAATTATTTATTAAAGTAAATTGAACCTCTCTAGAAGAGGGCATTTAAAGTTAAGTTAAAGTAGCAGTTTAAACCATTTTAATTTGCTTTCTGAAAAAACAAGGAGGTGAATACAAATGATGAGAAAAAGGCTTAAAAAATTGTTTGGACTGATGATATCTATTCTCATAATTTTGTCAATAATCCCTATAGAATCTTATGCAGTTAGCGACATATCAAATCACTGGGCAAAAAATGTAATTGAGAGTTGGGTAGAGAGAGGATTAGCAAAAGGTTATCCTGATGGCACATTTAAGCCTAATAACCTTATTTCCAGAGCTGAGTTTATAAGCTTAGTGAATAATGCCTTTGGATTTACTGAAGAAGCAGAAATAAGCTTTAATGATGTTCATGAAGCAGAATGGTATGTAGTTCCTATTAAAAGAGCAGTTGCAGCAGGTTATATAAGTGGCTACCCAGATGGGACCATTAAGCCAGATGCCCCAATTACTAGGCAAGAAGTTGCAGTTATAATTGCGAAAATAATGAAGTTAAACTTAAATGAAGAGGCAGCGGAAATATTTAAGGATAAGGATAAGTTAAATTGGAGCAAAGGATATGTTGGTGCAGTAGTTGCTGCAAAATATATGGTTGGATATCCTGATGGAAATTTTAATCCTTTAAACAACATTACCCGTGGTGAAGCCATATATGCTCTAAATAATGTTATTGAGGGTACACAAGATGTGGCTGAAGTACAAGCGGTAGCAAAACAGGACTTTTTAGGGATTACATATATAAGAGTAAAGTGGAATCAGGGAATCAAACCAACTGTAGTAAAGGCAAATGGCCAAGAACTTATTTATGATAGCAGTGATGGAGAATGGAAAGGTACAGCTTTGGACTTGCATATTGGTGATGATGTAGAGATTGTTTCTGTAATAAATGGCATTGAAAAGAAAATGGTTATTAAGGTTAAAGATATCCTAGACAACTAGGATATTTAATAAACAAATATAGGAGGGAAAAACATGAAAAGAAAATACATTAAAAAAACATTATCTTTGTTATTAGCGCTTCTATTGATATTTCCAGTAATAAGCCTAGCTGCAGAATCAACAATTATTAGCAAGATTTATTTTGAAGATGAAGAAGGGAATATGGTATTGGTCGATTATGAAGCAGCCATCAATCAAGCCTTAGAAGGGGATAGTGCACTATACAATGCCATAAGATATTATGTTGGAATAGCTGAGCTCAAGGGTAAAGCTATATTTCTTGAAACAAATTCAGGAAAGATTTTAGATTATAAGCTAGCGTTGCTAGACAACTTATTTAGGCTCGAAGACATCATTGATGATGAAAGATATGAAGTAGATCATGAAATTGAGTACACCCATGAGCTAAAGATTGTAGATGGAGAGCCAGGTATAGTTCCTAAGATTGTTCATACAAACTATGTAGTAAGCATAACAGGACCAGAAGAATTAGAATTAGGCAAGACAGATAATTTTGATATAAGAATTTATGGAGATGCTAGTGGCAATGTAAGTTACAGGGCAAGATATGAATATGAAATAAGCGGTGGAGAAGGAACTTTAGAATACTTTGATGGCAACGACTGGAGAAGAATACCTCTTAGCGGAAACTTTGAAGCATTTTCATTAACTCCAAACTGGGATGAAACAGTAAGATTTAGATTCACACCAAACAGCTTAGGAGAGCATGAAATTGAATTTTATTTAGTAGATATAGATGAAGACAGAACTCTAGCAGAAGATAAGCATCAATTTACAGTTATTTACAGAGATGTACAGTTACCAGAATTAGTTTCCATTACTCCAGTTGAAGGAATAGAAGTTGAATTTGGTACACCATTGGAAGTAGCTATAAATAGACTACCAAAGACTACAACAATTTTAGATAGCAAAGGAATAACCCATACTGTTAACTTGACATGGTCTATAGATAACTATGATGGAAATATGCCAGGCATCTATACAGCTACAGGTAGTTTTGACTTGCCACCAGGAGTTATTAATCCAAGGGGCTTGGAGTTAAAAGTTGTAACTACAGTAAGAGTATTGGAACAAACTATAGATTTACCAGATGTAATAGAAGAAATAATCATCTGGAACAGTGAGATTACAAACAAGACTTATGCAAATATTGAAATCAAAGAGGAGTATGTAAATGTAGTGATAGCTGTTTATGTAGATGATTTTTTAGCCTTTCAAATGGTAGATAAGCCTTCACAATGGAGAATTGAAGTTGAAGAAGGAACAACTGTAGAAGATTTAATCGGAAGAATTAGAGTAGAATTAGAAGGACAAGAAGATCCTCAAGATGAACCTAGTATAATTGCGGTATTTCATCCACATTTCTTGTTGCCTAAGTTTGGATATATTTCAGTTGAAGTAGAAAATGTGCCAGGTGCTGCTAAATTCTGCGTAGTATATCATTTATCCGATAATGAAGATGGCAGTCAAAATATAGTGGAAACTAGCATAGTTAACATAGAGGAACAAGCTGGGCTTTTATTCTATGATCCAAATCAATATGACACAATAGACATTAAGATTTTTGATAATGACGAAAATCTACTACACATATTTGTAGATGTAGTGCCAATAATTCAAGGATAAAGACATAAAAGATTACAGAATAGCACAGAAAATCGCAACATATCCTATAGAGAATTCTATAGGATATGTTGCTGATTATAAAAAAAGTAATTGAGGAGGGGGATAACATGAAACTTAAAAGAGTATTGGCCTTATTGCTGGTACTAGCATTGGTTTTACCTGTTCCATCCTTTGCAGAAACTAGCAATAAGGTAAGCTTATCAAAGGAAAGCATATATGAAAAAGTTGCTGAAATATTTAAGCCACAATTAGAAGCTAGCAGAGTAAAACTAGAAAAAGATTTAGAGGAAATCTACAATGACGAAGATGAAGTAAGAATTATAGTAGAAATGAAATCTAAACCAAGTATAGTATACGCAACTGAAAGAAACATAAGCTATGAAAAGATGTCCCAAACATTGGTTAACGAAATTGAAAAGAAAATAGTTGCTGAACAAGAAGAAGTCAAGAAGCAAATATTATCCAGAAATGTAGATATGAAATTTATAAACAGTTTCAGGACAGTATTCAATGGGTTCAGCGGTCTAGTAAAGTTTAAAGATATTAAGGTTATTGAAAGCCTACCACAAGTAAATAAGGTATATATAGCCAATGAATATGAACGACCTGAAATAAAGCCAGAAATGGATACTTCTAAAGACATGGTAGGAGCTTTACCAACCTGGGATTTAGGATATAAAGGGGAAGGAACTGTAGTAGCTATTATAGATAGTGGTATTGACCCATACCACAGAGACATGGTACTTAGTGAAGGTACTGTTCCAAAGCTCACTCGCGATTCATTAAAAGGTAAGGATTTATTAGGTAGATATTATACTCCAAAGATTCCTTATGGATACAACTACTATGATATGAACCATAACATAATAGACATGGGACCAGGCACATCAATGCACGGTATGCATGTAGCTGGTATAGTTGGTGCAAATGGAGATCCTGAAAATGGTGGGATTAAAGGGGTAGCTCCAGAAGCTCAACTTTTGGCAATGAAGGTATTCTCCAACGATCCTTTCTATTCAACAACATTCAGCGATATTTACCTAATTGCAATTGACGAAGCAGTAAGGCTTGGTGCAGATGTAATAAATATGAGTTTAGGCTCAACAGCAGGATTTTATATTGAAGATTCAGCAGAAAATAAAGCTATAACCAATGCTACTAATAATGGTATTGTATGCGTTGTTTCAGCGGGAAACTCAGGTCAAATGACTTATGGGTGGACTTCAACAAATTATGGATATCCATTGAAAGAAAATCCTGATATTGGAGTTGTAGGTTCTCCAGGTTTAAATAAAGATACTATCCAAGTAGCATCTATTGAAAATACTCATAAGAAAGTTAATGCATTGGCTTATGAAAAAGATGGCGAAATATTCAAGATACCAATGGCTATTGCAGGTAATATAGACCCAACTGAAGTATTTGACGGGCCTCAAGAATTCGTAGACTGTGGAGATGGAAGCCCAGAATATCTAACTGAGGTAGCTGGTAAAATTGCACTAGTTATTAGAGGTGGTAATACAGCACCATTTGTAGACAAGATACTTAATGCACAAAATGCTGGAGCCATAGGTATCATTGTATACAATCATGAAGCAGGTGGAGAAGAACTAATAAATATGGCAACTCCAGACATACAAACAATACCAGCTGTATTTATAGGACACAGAGGTGGAATGGAATTACTTCAATTAGAAGATAAGAAGGTTGAATTCTTAGATGAATTAATTTCAATACCAAAGGCTGATGCTGGTAGAATGTCAGAATTTACATCTTGGGGTACTACTCCTTCACTAGAAATCAAGCCAGAAATAACTGCTCCTGGCGGGGAAATCTATTCAACATTAAATGATAATAAGTATGGAACATACAGCGGTACTTCTATGGCAGCACCACATGTATCAGGCGGTGCAGCATTAGTTATGGAATACATTAAAAAACACGAAATCTATGGCAATTTAAGTCTAGGAGAACAAGCTAGGCTTGCAAAGGTATTGCTAATGAATACAGCAAATGTTGTTTATGACGAATACGATGTAGAATATTCTCCTAGAAGGCAAGGCGCAGGGTTAATGAACCTTTACGGTGCTGTTTCTACACCAGTAAGGCTTGTAGATGCAAGAACAAATGAAGCAAAAGTTGAATTAAAGGATTTTGAAGATACAGAATTTACAATAAGGCTAAAAGCCATAAATGACTCAGATACTGATTTGGTTTATGACGTTGATGTATCTGTATTAACAGATTACATCTATGCAGGATTGAACCTATTAGTTTCAGATTACATCTACGGTGCTGAAATAACCAAACCAGATTCAATAATTATTCCAGCAAATGGAGAATGTGAATTTGAAATTACTGTAGATATTGGAGATGATCCAAATATTTACAGAAACATGTTCGTAGAAGGATTTGTAACTTTGGTTGATCCTAATAACATAAATCCAGACTTGTCAATTCCTTATGTTGGATTCTATGGAGACTGGGGAGAACCAAAGATATTAGATGGAATGAGGTTCATAGACCCAGCAGGTGCATCATATTATCAATTATCAGGTATGATTTGCTGGGATGCTGAAGGCAACGGGTACTATTATACATCACCTCATATATTCATGAATCCTGGTACTGTACCTGGATACATTGAAGGAACAGGAAATATAATGCCATACTTATCATTCATGAGAAACGCTGAATGGGTTGAATACAACATACTTGATGAAGAAGGCAATTTATTGAGGACCATATATAGAGAACAATTTAGGAGAAAGAACTATTACAATGGTGGAAGAAGTTCACCAGTTAGCATGATTTTAAATGCTGAATGGGATGGAACTGTAAATGGCAAGGTTGTACCCGATGGAAACTACTTCTATGAAATAGCAGCTAAAATCCATTATGAAGGGGCAGAAGTTCAATCTAAGAGGATACCAATAACTATTGATACAAAAGGACCTGAAATAACAGATATATCATTTAATCCAACAACATTGAAGCTTACATGGAATTCATACGATGAAGGCGCAGGAATATTGGGCTTTATCTTTGCAATTGATGGAGAAGAAATAGAAGAAGTAGTATATGGTGAAGCTGGCAAGACAACTTATGAACTAGATTTAAGGCCATATCTTCATAGCCCTACAGAATACACCATTGAAATTATATCAGTAGATAGATTGTTAAACACCAATTATGCTGAATTCACATTTAGCGTAGAAGATGCTAATGCATATATCTTCCTATATAATCCAAAGTTGTTAAATATCTATACAACCAACGACATTTTAGTTGAAGGATATGTTGCAAATCTATCTACTTTAGACAAGGTACTTGTAAATGATGTAGAAGCAGATGTTGAATTTAAAGAAAATGTATCACTATATCATCCAGATGACCCAAGTACCATTGTCTATGTAGGCCCAGCATTTAAGTTCACTAAGGTTATGCATATCGAAGATGGATATAGGGAACTAAGGGTTGAAGCAGTATCTACAGCTGGAACAAGAAGCAGTATTGTAAGAAGATTCTATGTTGACACTACACCACCAGAATTAAATGTAACTGTAAAACATATAGATAAAGAGGTAGCGACAGCAGAATTAGAAATTGAAATGATGGATGCCTTAGGATATCTTGCTTTATACCTTGGAGATAGCATGATATATCTATATGAACATCCAATGGTAGTAGTTGAACCTGCTCATAAAGTTATAACTCATGTTGTAAATCTACATGAAGGAGAAAATACATTTGTATTTACATTGGAAGATGCTGCAGGCCATCAAACAGTTAAGGAAATAACTGTTAACTTGGATTCAGATGAAGAACCAGATCCTGAAATTCCAGCTATTACAAATATCAAACCATCTTCCGATATAGAACTTTCAGCAGGAGATACATTGGATATAAGCTTTAATGCTCCAACAGGAGGAAGGGGATACTACAAGATAATATTCCCACTTGGACTAGGCAGTAATAGCTTGAATTCAAGTGGATATGGCACTCCAATGCCAGAAGTAGAACCTGGTTTATATAAAGCTACTTGGACAGTACCAGAAGGATTAATAGTAAGTGGCTTGATAATTGAAGTTGTATATATTGCTCCAGATGGCCAAGAAATTATTGCAACTGCACCAGGAAGAGTAACAATAGTAGGTTCATTGGAAGAAATGCCAGCCAACTCTGTAATATTAGGAAACGAAGCCTTTGATTTAGCATATCTAGAAAGAAATGCTCAAGCACAAGCTAAGCTAATTGAATGGATAAATTCAGGCAGAGCAGTTTATGTAAAACTTGAAACTGGAGTCATTGTAGATTTCAACGGAGCAATAGTTGGTATGAATATGCTACCAGATAGATTGATTCATGTTGACAGCTTAGGAACTGTAAGGATTTTTGAAAAGAAATAGTATATAAGGAGTTGTCCCAAAGAATATGCTTTGGGGCAACTCCCACATATAAATCTTTAAAGGAGGTGTAAAAAACATATTTGAATTAACTAAACCTTAAATAATTTAAGGAGGGGTATTAATGGGAAAGAGAAAACTTGCAGTTAAAATCCTATCCTTGTTAGTATGCTTAACACTTGTAATAAGCTATTTTCCAACTTTAGCCTTTGCTGAAAATGCAGAACTAAAAACAGCAAAAGAAGAGCTATATCATATAGCACAAGAAAAAATTGACATTGAAGTTAAAAAGGATTTAGAAAAAGATGAATTTGCAGAAGTGCTTGTCTACATGAAGGACCAATTGGATGCAGAGAATGTTGCACAAGCTACAAAAACTGCATTGTTATCATCAATGACTCCTTATCAAACAAAATTACAAATAAGAAGGGCAGTTGTAGAAGCATTAAAGGACAAAGCTGATATAACACAAAGAAATATTATAAAATATCTAGAACAAGAGAAGGAAAAAGGCAATGTAGCAGAATTTAAGTCATATCACATAGTTAATATGTTATATGTAAAAGCCACAAAGGAAGTAATAGAAAACTTATCCTTTATGGCAGAAGTTGAAAAAATATACAAGAATAAGACATATACTTTAAGCTTCCCTGAAAGGGATAAGGAAATAGCTCCAAGTTCCAATGGATTAGAATGGAACATAGCAAGAATTGGAGCAGACCAAGTATGGCAACTAGGCATTGATGGTACAGGAGCTGTTGTTGCCAATCTAGACTCAGGAGTAGACTGGTCACATCCAGCTTTAAAAGAAAAATGGAGAGGATATGACCCAACTACTGGAACAACAAATCCTACAGGCAATTGGTTTGACCCAATATATAATACAACTTTGCCATCAGACCCAGATGGTCATGGAACCCATGTAATGGGAACTATGGTTGGTCAAGAACCAGATGGCTCCAATAAGATAGGAGTAGCTCCAGGTGCAAAATGGATAGCTGCAAGGGTATTTAATGCAGCTGGTTCAACAACAGATAGGATTCTATTAGATGCTGCAGAATGGATGCTAGCACCAGGTGGAAACCCAGATAATGCACCAGATGTAGTAAATAATTCATGGGGTGGATTAGATGGTATAGACGACTGGTACAGAGATGCTGTAAGAAGTTGGAGAGCAGCTGGTATATTCCCAGTATTCTCTGCAGGGAACCAAAGACTAGGGGAACCAGCACCATGGCCAGGATCCATTGTAAACCCAGCAAACTACCCAGAATCCTTTGCAGTTGCTGCAGTAGATAAAAATGACAGAAGGGCATCCTTCTCAAAATTAGGTCCATCTCCATATGATGAAACTCTAATTAAGCCAAATATCTCAGCTCCTGGCGTAAGCATAAGGTCTTCAGTACCAGGGGGATATGAAGGTGGATGGTCAGGCACATCCATGTCAGCACCTCATGTTTCAGGTACTGTTGCTCTATTAGTATCAGCCAATGCATCCTTAACAGTAGATGAAATAGAAGCTATATTATCAGAAACTGCAGAGCCACTAACAGATGAAACATATCCAGAATCACCTAACTTTGGATATGGCTATGGAATGGTAAATGCTTTTGAGGCAGTAAGTAAAGTAGCTACTGGTATAGGAAATATAAGCGGAAGAGTATTAGTAGAAGGAGAAGATACTCAAGAACCAGTTATTGAACACCAACAAGAAGTATTTGAAACCTATATTGGAGTAGATATTGATATAGTAGCCAACATATATGATGATGTTTCTGTAACAGAAGTTGAACTTCTTGTTAAACCAGAAGGAAAATCCTATTGGATGCTTGTTCCAATGAATAGGATATCAGGGGACCACAAGTATGGAACATATAAAGGAACAATAACTGCTGATATGCTATTAGGAGATAGAATATACTATAAGATAAAGGTAAGGGATTTCGCAGGAGAAGTTGTTGTAACACCAGATTATAAAATTGATGTACTATTTGGAATAGTTCCAGATGAGTACACTCAAGGATTTGAAACAAGTGCTCATGGTTGGATAATGACTGGTTCATGGCAATGGGGAGTACCAACAGATGTTGGCCCTAGTCCTTATGAAGGCGAAGGAGTTGTGGCTACAAACTTAAGTGGAGAATATCCAAATAATGCAAATGATTGGCTAATTACTCCACCAATAGACTTAAGGGATACTTCTTTAGAAACAGCATCATTGAGATTCTATGAATGGTACGACATGGAAAATAATTACGACAAAGGTTATGTATTAATAACTAACGATTTTGGTGAAAATTGGACTGAAGTAAGACCAGCAATTACAGGTTCTGGTACTCAGTGGAGAGAAGCCATAGTGAACCTTGAAGATTATATAGGCTCAGAAAATCCAGTACATGTAGCTTTCAGATTTACATCTGACTTTTCAGTTCAAAGAGCAGGATGGTATATAGATAATGTAAGGTTAGTAAGCAAGGACAATGATGCACCTCAACCACCAAGTGGATTGAGAGCTGAAGCTACATTGGCTGGAATTAAGTTGACATGGACCCATTCACCAGATCCTGACGTAAAATATTATAGAATTTTCCGTTCAGAAACATCAGGCGAAGGATATGTAGAAATTGCTCAAACAGCAGCAAATGTTTATATTGATAGGGATATAGTTGGTGGAACAACATACTACTATGTAATCAGTGCTGTAGATACTTCAGGTAATGAAAGTGAATACAGTAGAGAAATTGCAGCTACTTCATTAGAAGCTATAACTATTTTTGGAACAGACTTTGAAGAGGATGATGGAGGATTTGTTACCGGAGTAACAGCAGGTACTGCTAATCCATGGGAGTGGGGAGTACCAACATCAGGACCTAACAGTGCATTCTCAGGAGAAAAACTATGGGCTACAAATCTATCTGGTAATTACGATAATAGAACTGACGCATATATTGAAACACCACCAATATTTATACCTGAAGGTAAGGATGCTATATTATCCTTTAACCATTGGGTTGATATGGAAGGTACTACAACCCTATGGGATTATGGTCAAGTGTTAATTTCTAAAGATGATGGAGAAACATGGACTAATATTACCCCAACACCAGAAGGTAAATATGGTAGAAGAGCTCAAGCGTGGGCTAGTGAAGAAATATTCTTAAGTGGCTACAGTGGAGAAACTATAAAGATAAGATTCTTCTTCCATTCTGATACTTCAGGAACATACAGTGGCTGGTATATAGATGATGTATATGTAATGGGAATAGACCATGTTGAACCAGAACCAATTGAAGGAGAAGAAATAGCATACGATGATGGAACAGCTGAAGACGCATTAGTGTTAATTTATGCAGGTAACGGTTTGGCAGTAAGATTTACTCCTTCTCAATATGGTAAAGTAAGGGCAGCCAATATATACCTTTGGGGTAATGATTGGCCAGTACCAGGTGGAAATAGGCTAGGATTTGTAATATACGATTCCAATGGCAATCAAGTAGGAACACCAATATATGTAAATAACTTGGTAAGAGGAGCATGGAACTTAATAGACCTATCAGCATTTAATTTCTATACTGACCAAGACTTCTATATTTCAACAATGCAAGATCTAGATGGAGATTACGTGCCAGCTGTAGGTCTTGATTACAATGCTGCTTCTGAATGGACTAGGTCATATTTAAACATTGGAGGAGAACTAATACCACTATCAGAAGCTGATATTTATGACACACTCATGATTAGAGCTATAGTTGATTATACAGTTGGAGAAGGTACAGGAAGACAAGTTTCTAAGCCAGGTATATCCTTAAGAAGAGCTAAAGCAAGTGCTGGCAAAGATATTGTAGAATTAAGGTCTGGCAAGATAGATGTTATAGATGAAACAAAGAAAGCTAATTATGTTGATCCACCAGCACATGATTTCAAATTAAGAAAGAATGACAATTCTTTAAACAACTACAAGATGATATCAGATGAAGAAGTACAAATTATGCCAATGATATTCACAGGTATACCAGTAGATGATGCTGTAGTAACAGTATTAGAAACTGGAAGAAGTGTAAAGGTAAATCCTGTTGATGGCAAGTTCTCTATGAAACATCCTGTAGGAGAATATACTTTAAGGGCAGAAGCATACGGATATTATTCACAAGATGTGGTAGTTAATGTATTAGAAGACCAAACTACTAGAGTAAACTTTGTACTACAAGAAAAGCCAAAGGGAACAATTATAGGTAGAGTAATCGATAGATATTATGAAACACCAGCTGCGTATGCAACAATTAGGCTTCTAGAAGATCCAAGAATAGAACCTGTAGTAGCTGATGAAAATGGATACTTTACAATTCCAAATGTATTAGAAGGCGTATATACTCTTAAGGTAGTAGCAGAAGGCTTTGAATCAGGAGAACAAACAGTAGAAGTATTAGGAAATACTGTAACAGAAGTCGAAATAAGGCTAAAGAGATTTGTAGGCTTTGAAGATGAAATAATCTATGATGATGGAACTGCAGAAAATGCTCTAGTATTAAATAGTGCAGGCTATGGATTGGCAGTAAGGTTTACACCAGAGCAATATGGAAAAGTTAAAGGTGCAAGCATTTACTTCTGGGATAGCAGTTGGCCAACTCCAGGAGGAAATAGAATAGGCTTTACAATATACGAAACAGATGAAAACGGAAGGCCAAGGAAAGTCGGAGAACCTATATTTGTAAATATAGTTAGAGGTCAGTGGAACTATATAGACCTATCTAGCTTCGGATTCTCAACTGATAGAGATTTCTACATTTCAACAATTCAAGATGTTGAAGGTAATTATTCACCAGGCACTGGAGTAGATGAAGACTCACCATATGGCAACAGATCTTACTTGAATATAGATGGAGAATTTATACCAATTATTGACGAAGAGGTTGAAGGAGCTTTAATGATAAGAGCTAGAATGGAATACCTAGTAGATGTGCCAACAATAACCAACTTGAAAGAAGTAAATTATACAAATCAAGATGTAATAACAGTAGAAGGTACAGTTACAGTAAATGGCAAAGTAAATGTATATGTAAACGATAACAAGATAGCAGAAATAGAAACAGAAAATAAGAAGTTCTCAATAGAAGTTGAACTACCAGAGGAAAGAAATATCATTAAAGTTACTGCAGAAGTTAATGGTGTAGAAACAGAACCATCTGTAGTAATAGTAATAAAAGATAAATTGGCTCCAGAATTAACAGTAGAAAGCCCTGTTGACAATGCTAAATTAAATGTTGAGGTAGTACACGTAAAAGGTAAGGCTACAGATAATATTGAATTGGCAAAACTAGAAATTAATGGCTTAGAAGTGACAGTAGATGAAGAAGGAAACTTCCATGAAAGGATATTAGTAAATCAAGGTGAAAACCTAATCACTGTTAGGGCAGTAGACCACGCAGGAAATGAAACAGTAGTTGAAAGAAGAGTATTTGTACAACTAGAAGCTCCAGAAATTACAAATATTAAGCCAGATGAAGATTTAACTCTAAGAGCAGGAGACATATTAGAAGTAAGCTTCAACGCTCCAAGTGGTGGCGAAGGATACTTTAGAATCCTAATGCCATTTGGACTAAATGATAATGAAATAGGCATACCTATGGTAGAAGAAGATGGATTATACACTGGAACTTGGGTAGTACCAGCAAATATGATAGCTGAAAATCTAAGGGTTGAAGTAGTATATGTAAGCCCATACGGACATACAGTATCAGCTATGGCAAAAGGTAGAATAAACATTGTGGCTGATGAAGACGGAAACGATTCAGAACCAGCAACAATAGAAAACCTACTTCCAAATGAAGATGTACAATTGAGAGCTGGAGAAACAATAGAAATTAGCTTCAATTCAGTACCAGGGGGAACAGCATATTACAGATTAGTATTGCCATTTGAACAATTAAGCAACAGAATTGGCACTATGATGGAAGAAGTAACACCAGGATTCTACAAGGCAACATACAGCGCCCATGACGGAGTAATAGCATCCAACTTACTTGTTGAAATAATATTTATAACTCCAGATGGCAGAACTATTACAGCAATAGCAGATGGAAGAGTTACAATAGTAGGCAACATAGCAGACCTTCCAGAAAATACAGTAATTATCGGTGATGAAGCATTTGATATGAATTATCTAGAAAGAGATCCTTATGCTCAAGCTAAGTTGATTGAATGGATAAATCAAGGAAATGAAGTATATATAAAATTAGGAGCTGATACAATAGTAAACATGCAAAGACAAATAGTATCTATAGATGTATTGCCAGATGTAATAGAATATATTGATTCAACAGGGGTAAAAATCTATGCAAAATAGAGCTTAAGGGTTATATAAGATATATTAGCTAAAAAAGGCCAGAGAGCTAGTATGCTCTTTGGCCTTTTTATATAACCCTAATTATGTATTGGCAAATGGAAATATATTTTACTATAAAAAATTTATAAAAATTTACAAAAAAACCTTGTGCATAGAATTAAATAATGATATAATAGGGCGAGTGTAAAAAATTCTTTAATTCAGTCCTGTGAGGCTGGAAAGGAGAGGTTAATATGATGGAAAATGTATTTGGTAAAGTTTTGTCTAAGGAAGCATCTTTCCTAGACAGGTCAAAAAAGGTTGTTTTAGCACTTCAACATCTTGTCGCCATGTTTGGCGCCACAGTTTTAGTTCCAATTCTAACTGGTTTAAATCCCTCTATAGCTCTTTTTACCGCAGGTCTTGGGACTCTGATATTCCACGCTTGCACAAAAGGAAAAGTTCCTGTATTTTTAGGTTCATCCTTCGCGTTTATCCCCGTAATTTTAACTGTTAAAGAATTATATAACGGTGATTTGGCTTATGCCCAAGGTGGCATGGTGGTAGCAGGGTTAATCTATGTAGTGATAGCATTCTTAATAAAGAAAATAGGCGTTGAAAAGATACAAAAATACCTTGCACCTCAAGTTGTAGGGCCAATGATTATAATTATTGGTATGAATCTACTACCTACAGCAATTGGCATGGCAAAGGAAAACTTATTAGTTGCAGGAATCACATTGGGACTGGCACTTTTAATAAACTTTAAAGGCAAGGGATTTATAAAGCAGCTATCAATCTTAATAGCTGTTGCAGTTGGATATCTAATTTCATTAAGAATAGGGCTTGTAAATATAGAACTTGTTAAAGAAGCTAAATTATTTGACATGCCACCATTTAGATTGCCAAAGTTTGACTTTGGTGCCATAGCAATAATTGCACCAGTAGTGCTGGCGGTATTTATGGAACATTTAGGGGATATAACTACAAATGGACAAATAGTAGGGAAAAATTTCATAGAAGACCCTGGTTTAAATAGGACATTAACAGGCGATGGATTGGCAACAGCAGTTGCAGCATTTCTAGGAGGCCCTGCAAATACAACCTATAGCGAAAATACTGGCGTACTAGCTATAACAAAAAATTATGACCCATCAATTTTAAGGTTATCAGCAGTATTTGCAATGTGTTTGGGATTTATCTCAAAAATAGGTGCTGTTCTACAATCTATACCTACTGCTGTAATGGGTGGAATATCAGTAATGTTATTTAGCATGATATCACTGATAGGGGTAAAGACCATTAAGAACAACAAAGTGGAATATAACTGGAAGAATATTCTAATAATGGCTGTTATGCTAGTCTTAGGATTAGGTGGAGATTTTCTATCCTCTAAACTTGGGTTCACAATTGGAATACCTATTAATGATACTGTAAGCATAACTGGAATGAGCTTTGCAGCTATAGTGGGGATTATATTAAATGCCATATTAAATAGAAAATAGGAAGTAGAAATTAAGGCCTACCTAAGGGTAGGCTTTTATAATTATTGGACAAAATAATATAAAAGTTATAAAATATTTATATTGAATTTATAGATTGTGGAAACTAATTTGCAACTGACCATGATTTTGAACATATTTAGGATTAAATGTAGCAGTTAATTTATATAGATGGGGGAAGAATGATGATTGGAATAAAGAGGAAGCTAATAGAGTTAGAAGAAAATAATAAAAAAATAAATGTGGCTATAGTTGGTGCAGGTTTAATGGGAAAAGGGCTAGTCAGTCAGATGATGCTTATTAAAGGCATGAAGCCTGCACTTGTAATAAGCAATAAAATATCAGATGCAGTAGAGGCTTATACATTGGCAGGAGTTCCTAAAGAGGATATAGTAATAGCCAATAACCTTAGTGAAATTAATATTGCATTGGAAAGGAACAAATATGTAGCTTGTGATAATTCTGATTTTGCTGCAAATGCAAATCTCATAGATGTTGTTGTTGATGCCACTGGGGTTCCAAATGCAGGAGCTAAAATAGCAGTTGATTCCATAGAAAATAGGAAGCATATTATTATGTTAAATGTTGAGGCAGACGTTGTTGTAGGACCAGTACTTAACAAAATGGCAAAAAAAGCTGGAGTGGTATATTCAGGGTCAGCTGGAGATGAACCTGGAGCTGTTATGGAAATCTATGATTTTGCAGTAGCTACTGGTTTTGAAGTATTAGCCATAGGAAAAGGGAAAAATAACCCAATGGACTATGATGCAACTCCAGATTCTGTAAGGGAGCAGGCACTGAAGTCTAAATTAAAGCCCCTTAGACTATCATCATTTGTTGATGGTACTAATACGATGGTAGAAATGGCAGCCATGGCAAATGCCACAGGGTTTATACCTGATATTCCAGGAGGACATGGGCCAACTGCAACTGTTGAAGAACTTCCTAAAATCTTTAGTTTAAAGGAAGAAGGAGGAATATTAAACAAGTACAAAATAGTTGATTATGCCCATGGTGTAGCCCCAGGAGTGTTTGCGATAGTCACAACTTCTTCACCCCTAGTACATCATGAAATGAGATTTTTGAAAATGGGAGATGGCCCAAACTATGTTCTTTACAGGCCATATCATTTAACAAACTTGGAAACCCCCATTTCCATTGCAAGGGCTTACTTCTACAATGAGCCAACTATTGTACCTATGCTTGATAGGCCTGTAGCAGAAGTAGTGGCAGTAGCTAAGAAAGATTTAAAAAAGGGAGACAGGTTTGATGGAATAGGTGAATATACTGTATTAGGTAAAATTTTCACCTATGAAGAGGCAAAGGAAAAGAATTTAGTACCAATAGGTTTAATCAACAATAAAGCAATAGCAAAAGTTGATATAAAGAAAGGCCAATTAATTACTTACGATATGATAGAATTAGATACAACTACTGAAATATACAAACTTAGGCAGCTTCAGGAAAAGGGAATTTAGTTAGTGCTTAATATTGTTGATTTTTTGCTGAATTTATGGCTTGACAATATATTGTAATTTGGTTATATTATTATACAAGTTAAAAAAATGCTATGATAGGGACAGTAGCAAAGTAAATTTATCACAGAGAGATAATCGCTTGGTGAGAGATTATCATAAATTGCTTTGTGAAGATCACCCTGGAGCATAATACCTGAACTTTAAGTAGGGTATTACGGTTAGCACCGTTAAAACTATTGAGTGACAAGAAGTATTTTACTTCTTGTAAAGTGGGTGGTACCGCGGAAATTTTCGTCCCTAAGTCTTTGGCTTAGGGATTAATTTTTATAACTAAGTAATTATTTGTTTACTCATAGATAAGCAAAAATACAATAGAAAGGATGAGAGCGTGAAAAAGTTCAAAGAATTATCAACTGAACCTGTAAGTATAAGGGAACAAAAAATAAGCGAATACTGGAAGCAAATAGATTTGTTGCACAAATCTGTAAGTTCTAGGGAAAATGGTAAACCCTATATCTTCTATGAAGGACCTCCAACAGCTAATGGGAAACCAGGTATCCATCACGTAATGGCTAGAACCCTTAAGGATTTAACATGCAGGTATAAAACAATGAAGGGCTATCAAGTAAAGAGAAAAGCTGGCTGGGATACCCATGGACTACCTGTTGAGATTGAAGTTGAAAAGAAATTAAACTTAAAGAATAAGCAAGAAATAGAAAAGTATGGAATTGAAGAATTCAATAGGCAATGTAGGGAATCTGTTTTCCAATATGAAAAGCTATGGAGAGAAATGACTGAAAGAATGGCTTATCTAATCGATTTGGACCATCCATATATAACACTTGACAACGATTATATTGAATCCGTTTGGTGGATATTGGATAAGTTCTTTAAAGAAGGCTTAATCTATGAAGGCCACAAGATATTGCCATATTGTCCAAGGTGTGGGACAGGTCTAGCTAGCCATGAAGTAGCACAAGGATATGAAGAAATCAAAACAGACACAGTTGTTGTTAAGTTTAAGCTAAAGGGTAAAGATGAATACTTTTTGGCATGGACTACTACTCCATGGACATTGCCATCTAATGTCAGCTTAACTGTTAATCCAGAAGTAGATTATGTTAAAGTAAAGCAAAATGAAGAAATCTATTACTTAGCTAAAGCATTAGCAGATAAGGTATTAGGAAATGATTATGAAATATTGGAAGAAATGAAAGGAAAGGACTTAGAATTTATAGAATACGAACAGTTAATTCCATTTATAAAAGTGGAAGGAAAGGCGTTTTATGTTACTGTAGCTGATTATGTAACTACAGAAGATGGTACAGGAATAGTTCATACTGCACCTGCTTTTGGTGAAGACGACTATAATACAGGTATGAGATATAATTTGCCTGTTGTCAAGCCAGTATCTGAAGAAGGCAAGTTTACAGATACTATTTGGAAAGGCAAGTTTGTAATGGATGCTGACCCAGATATAATTCAATGGTTGAAGCAAGAAGGAAAATTATATAAGAAGGAAAAAATAGTTCACAATTATCCTCACTGCTGGAGATGTAAGACTCCACTACTATATTATGCAAAACCATCATGGTACATTGAAATAACAAAACTAAAGGAACAACTAATAAAAAATAATAATGAAGTTAACTGGTATCCAGCATTCGTAGGTGAAAAGAGGTTTGGTAACTGGTTAGAAAACTTAAACGACTGGGCTATTTCAAGGTCAAGATATTGGGGGACTCCTTTACCAATATGGAGATGTAATGACTGTGGCCATGTAACAAGTGTTGGTTCAAGGAAGGAATTAGTTGAAAGAGCCATAGAAGATATTGACATGGATATAGAACTTCACAGACCTTATGTAGATAAAGTCCATCTAAGATGTGAAAAATGCGGTGGCATAATGACAAGAGAAAAAGATGTAATAGATGTATGGTTTGACAGCGGTGCTATGCCATTTGCACAACATCACTATCCATTTGAACATAAAGATGACTTTGACACATTGTTCCCAGCAGACTTCATCTGTGAAGGAATAGACCAAACTAGAGGCTGGTTCTATTCACTATTAGCTATATCAACATTTGTAACAGGAAAGTCACCATATAAAAATGTACTTGTAAACGATTTGGTACTAGACAAAGATGGCAAAAAGATGTCTAAGTCAAGGGGTAACACAGTTGACCCATTTGAGTTGTTTGATAAATTCGGTGCAGATGTCCTAAGATGGTATTTAATCTATGTTTCACCACCATGGACTCCAACAAGGTTTGACGTTGAAGGACTAAAGGAAGTAGAAAGCAAATTCTTTAGGTCTTTAAGGAATGTATATAATTTCTTCTCACTATATGCTAATACAGACGAAATTGACCCAAGGGAATTCTTCATTGAGTATAAAGATAGGCCTGAAATAGACAGGTGGATTTTGTCAAAATACAACAGCCTAGTTAAATCTGTAAATGAAAATATGGAAATATTTGAATTAACTAAGGTAGTTCGCGACATCCAAGAATTTGTTATAGAAGACTTGTCAAACTGGTATATTAGAAGAAATAGAAGGAGATTCTGGTCAACAGAATTTGATGATGATAAGAAAGCTGTTTATAATACAACATACGAAATACTTGTTGGAATATGTAAGTTAGTAGCACCATTTGTACCATTTATTTCCGAGGAAATATATCAAAACTTGACAGGCGAAGAATCAGTACACCTAGCATATTATCCAGAGCCAAATTTAAGTTTAATTGATAAGGAATTAGAAGAAAAGATGGATTTAGTAAGGAATCTAGTTGCTTTAGGCCGTGCATCTAGAGAAGCAGTAAAGATTAAAGTAAGGCAGCCATTAAGGGAAGTACTAATAGATGGAAAATATGAAGAACAAATAAAGGATTTAGTATCTCTAATCAAAGAAGAGTTAAATGTTAAAAATGTAGTATTTGAAAAAGACCTATCAGAATTTATGAATTTCACATTGAAGCCAAATTACAAGGTTGCTGGGCCAATTTTAGGCAAAAAAATAAAATCCTTTGCAAAGGCATTAAATGAAATAGATGCTCATGAAGCAGTTCATAAACTAGAAAGCGAAGGGAAACTTGTAATAAACCTTGATGGTGAAGATACAGAAATATTGAAGGATTATGTATTAATCACCATAACAGCAAAAGAAGGATTCGATGTAGCTATGGAAAACAACTTGTTTGTAATTCTAGACACTACATTGACTCCAGAACTAATCAATGAAGGATATGCAAGGGAATTCATATCTAAGGTTCAACAAATGAGAAAGAATAATGGATATGAAATATTGGATAATATAAATATCTATTACGATGGCTCTGACGAGATTAAAGAAGCTATTGATGAATATGAAGATTACATCAAATCAGAAACTCTTGCAAAATCAATAATAAGGATAAAAGATGATACTTTAGAAAAAGTAGACTTAAATGGCCAAATGACAGGAATTAGGATAGAAAAAATAGAGGAATAATGCTTAAAAGGTAGACAGGATAATCTGTCTACTTTTTTTGATAGCATATATAAAGTGTAGACTTAAAAAGTAAAAAGATAAATATTTATGGAATTAAATAATTGTATAAAGACTAAATTTAAAATTCTTTATGTTGGATAAAAATGTAATTTAACCCTATATTAATTACATACAATTTAATCTTTTATTTTTGACTTCAAGTAAATAATTGGTATAAAATGGTTTTAAGTTTAAAAAGGAGTTGAAATCATGGAATTCTGGATATTTATGATGATTGTGACTTTGCTAATGCCATTAAGCATGGTTATAATTGGTGCATATTTTCGAAAGAGGGCACCAAAGAGGATTAATTATTTTTATGGTTATAGAACAACAATGTCTATGAAAAACAAAGATACTTGGGAATTTGCCCATCATTATTTTGGAAATTTATGGGTCAAATGGGGACTAATTACTTTAATTATTACATTTATTGCAATGCTAGTAGTGTTAGGCAAGGATGATAGCACAGTTGGTATTTTGGTCGTTATTCTTATAATTATTCAATCTGTTCCAATGATAGGGGCTATAATAGCAACAGAAAGGGCATTAAGGGAACATTTTGATAAGGATGGAAACAGGAAAATGTGATAAGGTTTTAAGAAATAATTTTCAATTATTATGAAGCTTATGTATTGATTTCTGTATTGAGTTTTTCAATATTACAAAGAGAAATATTTTAAACCAGCTATTAATTTGGATTGTATTTCATCTCAATATTTATTAAAGAACTTAATTACAATAGAAAAAATTGAATTTCAATGTTAATGACATTAAAATTTTATAAAAGATTATTCCCCTTAACGAAAAAGCGTTATTATATTTTTAGATAATAATTTTATAAAAGTCTGAAGAGTTAAAAATTAAAAAAAAAGCATTTTTGATAAAGAGGGGAAGGACAATGAAAAAACTATCAATAGTTTTGGCATTAGTTCTTTTGCTCACAGCATGTACTGCTAATGTGAATAATATTGAAAAACAAAAAGATGAATCAACAACGACTACTGTTGAGAATGTGGAAACTGAAACTAATAATGATTTAAGTAATAAATCAGTTAGTGATACCAATACTGGTAATGATGAAGAATATAATAATACATCGGAAGATACAGTAAACACATACAATGTTGTTAAAGAATATACTACACCTGAAGGTTATAAAGTGATAGAGTATGAAGGTGGATATGCTACAACACTTTCTTCAGCTAATTCATTAGACATTGTTAAAACTCCTAATCCTTTAGATTTTAAAGAGATAGAAGGCAATCTTAAATTAGATGAATTGCCAGAAAACGGAGGAACAGAGTTTTTCCATGATTTAAGTTCTAGAGACTTATCCAGCATTGATTTGACAGATAAGCTGGATTATTTGTTAACAGCAGATTTTGATGATGACACAGTATGGCCAGATAGTCTTCCAAAAGAATTTGATATTGATAAAATTAAAGAATATGGAATGGATCCGGGGTTAGGAGTAAGGAAACTTCATGAAAAAGGCATTACAGGGAAGGGTGTTGGTATTGCAATAATAGACCAACCACTTTTGGTAAATCATGAAGAGTATAGGGACCAACTAAAATTATATGAGCAAATTCATATTTTAAAAGATGATAATACAGCAAGAATGCATGGTTCAGCAGTTGCTTCTATTGCAGTAGGTAAAAATGTAAGTGTAGCACCAGAGTCAGATTTATATTATATTGCTGCTGATTTCTATAGGGAAAATTTATATTGGGTTGCAGAAGCCATTGATAGGATTATTGAGATTAATAAGACACTGCCAGAAAATAAAAAGATACGTGTTATTTCAATTTCTATGGGATTAAGTGATTCAGAGCTTAAAAATGTTGATTTAGTTAAAGAAGCTATGAAAAGAGCTGAAGATGAAGGAATATATACTATTGTAGTTGGCACTAAGGTTGGTGGTGGTTATGGTTTGGTTGGAGCTGGACGAAATCCATTGGATGACCCTAATGATTTAGATTCCTATACAAAAGGATATTTCTGGAGAGATGCTAGTTATACAGTTATTAAATATAATATATTAGTTTCTATGGACTGTAGGTGTGTAGCTAGTCCTACAGGAGAAAACAAATATGTCTTCTATTATTCAGGAGGTATGAGCTGGGTAGTACCATATGTTGCAGGAATGTATGCTCTATGCTGTCAAGTAAATCCTAATATTACACCAGGTGAATTTGCTAAAGCTGTACAAAGAACAGCTTCAAAAGTTATTTTTGATGATGGAAAAGAATACAACATCTTAAATCCAGAAGCATTAATAAATAGGATTAAAGAAATAAATAATTAAACTACTATAGATTAATTAAAAATCCTTTTAAATGTTTCCAAAACATTGTTCAAAAACTAGTGCTTGTTTAGGAAGAACAAATCTAGTTGTAGAAGATATAGATATAATAAACATCTATATCTTCTTTAATTTTATAAGATAATTTTTATGTTAAGGAAACTTGCATTATTTTTATAAATATAATTCATTAAGAAGGTTTTTACATATTTTTGTAGAATAAAATATATAAGTTATTCTATTATTTTATCGGGAGGATAGGTAATATGGCATTTATAGATGAGAATAAAGTTCTGAAATTTTATCTTGAGCAGATGGGAAATGACAAGATAAATTTTTTAAAAGGGAAGGAGAAATTTAAAAGTAGAATTGCCTATGAAATAAATCAACTTATAGAAGAAAAGGATATGCACCATAAAATTGGAACTGCAAAGAAGCTTTGGAAGCTTCTTTTTGAAGCTGCAATGAGCTATATAGACCCTGACAAGCGCGGATATGACGATATTTTTTCTTATTTTGATGAATACGTAAATTTTGAAGAATTAATATTTGCTTCAGATTCATTTTATAGGGACCATACATTACACTGCCTTTGGGTGTATTTTCTAGGAGAATATCTTAGAAAAAGTGATGAATACAAAGACATATTAGTAGATGAATGGAAGCAGACTCAAATGGTAATTGAGGATTTTGCAAAATCATTAAATGAGTCCAAACATAGGGAGATTTTTAAGGATTTTATCTATATATCTGAAATTATAAATAGGTGTGTAGATAATAGAGATGCAATTTGGTGTGTAACTTCCCTTACACATGATTTGGGATATCCAATAAAGAAAATAAGCAAGATAAACAAGGCATTCAAAAAATACTCCCATACTTCCATGTAAGGAACTATGATGAATTCAACTTTAATTATGCTGATGTTCAGAAGAGTTTTATTGATGAATTTATTAAGTTTATAAGCTATGGAATTGAGATAGAATTAAGTATTAGCACCGATGAAAAGAATAAGGAATTTGAAGAAATAGTTAATAAAGTTATTAGGGTAGAAAATAATAAGTTAATTATCAATGATGATGAACTTGATAAATTAGATGAAGTTCAATATAAAAAAATACAAGAATACATCAATAAAAAGATAAATATTAAGATGAAAATAGATTTTACAAAGCGATTGACCTTTTTCAATGAATTTGAGCATTATGAACATGGCATTATGAGTGCATATCTATTGATGAAGACTATAATATTTGAAGACTAGCATGTTCTATAATAAGGAAGAATATGCTACTCTAAATTAATTTTGGAAGTATTATAAAGCTTAATGAGGCCTTATCAAATAAGTATAAACCCCAATTAGTTTTAGATTTTACAAAAATAGGGAGAGGAATTGAATGGAGATATTAGTTATTAGGCATGGGCAATCAGTAGCTGATTTAGAAGATAGGCATGAGGGAAGGGCAGATTTTGAGCTTACAGAATTAGGCTGCATGCAGGCAAAATGTGCTGCTGAATGGATAAAGGAGAATTATAAGATTGATGTTATTTTAAGCAGCCCACTTAAAAGGGCTGCTAAAACTGCTGAATTTATAAGTAAAGAAATAGGTGTAGATGTAATATTTGATGATTTGCTTATGGAATGGAATAATGGATTGTTGGCTGGATTAACTCGATCTGAGGCTAAAAAGATGTTCCCTTTGCCAGAAGGCGGGAGGAGACCACATGATGAGTTTGCTGGTTCTGAATCATATATTAATTTCAGGGCAAGGGCGGAGACTTTCTGGTCAAAACTTATGTGTGAATATGAAAAGGAAGAGAACATAAGGATTTGTATAGTGTCCCATGGTGGTATGATAAACATGCTGTTTAGAAGTTTTATGATGCTTCCAGTGAATACAGATGTTAAAATAGTTACTGGTGATACTGGAATCCATTTGTGGGAAGTGAAAGGCAATGAAAGAAGAATCATATTTTTAAATAGGCAGGAACATTTATTAAAACTAAAGGAATGTGTTTAATAATAAAGTGATATTTATAATTTTGTGTATTATTAAATGATTATTTGGTATGTGTAATTAGAAGTTAAAAGGGGAAATTGGGATAATTAAAAGAAACTCTATTATAATTTTTTATAATTATATTTGCTTTGGTTAGATGTGCTCATAATAAATATAGATGATTTTTCCAATTAAAAAATACATTGTTGAATATGGTTTTAAACTGAGAGAGAATATGAAAGTTATTATCTAAAATACTGGCAAATATGATTTAAATGGCGATGATTGAGATGATTTAACTGAAGTAAGGCGTATATGCAGAAATGGAGATAAATAAAAAATAAAGATAAATAACTCTAAATTCCAATATATGAAGTAGTATCAACAATTGATGAAAGGATGATAAAATGACAGGATTTAATACAAGAGCAATTCACGGAGGGAAAAGTGGGAAGAACCCTAATAATGCATTAAATCCACCTATATTTCAAACATCAACCTTTGTATTTAACAGTATAGACCATGCAAATAAGGTGATGAATTTTGAATCCGATGATTATGTATATACAAGAGGCAACAATCCAACTTTGCGTTTATTTGAAAATAAAATGGCAGAATTAGAATATGGAAAAGGAGCTGTGGCCTTTGCATCAGGTATGGCTGCCATTAGCTCTGTTATTCTTTCATTATTAAAGGCAAATGAAACCATTATAGCCCATAAAACCCTTTATGGTTCAACTTTTACCGTCGTTACTGAACTGTTGCCAAAATATAATATCAAATACACAATAGTAGATTTGACGAATTTGGAAGATTTGGAAAATGCCATAGATGAATCAACTAAAGTCATATACTTTGAAACTCCTTCAAATCCAGATTTATCCATAATAGACATATTAGAAGTGTCTAAGATAGCAAAGAAATATGGAATTAAAGTAGTAGTAGATAACACCTTTGCATCACCTTATTTTCAAAATCCCCTTCTTCTAGGGGCAGATGTGGTGGTTCACAGTGCCACTAAGTATATTTCAGGTCATGGAGATGTAGTCGGAGGAGTTGCAATATCAAAAGATGAAGACTATATTCACTATTTGAAATTTGGTTATATGTGCGAGCTTGGTGGTGTTATGAGCCCATTTAATGCATGGCTTTTATTAAGAGGGCTTAAGACATTAGGTTTGAGGATGAAACAGCATGAAGAGAATGCCATGGCAGTGGCTAAATTTTTAGAAAATCATCCTAAAGTTAAGTCTGTAATGTATCCAGGGTTGGAAAATTTTAAAGGTCACAGCATTGCAATGAAGCAAATGAAAGGATTTGGAGCCATGATAAGCTTTGAAGTAAAAGGTGGATTAGGTGCTGCAGTTAAGTTTGTAGAAGGATTGAAACTAGCACAGTTGGCTGTAAGTTTAGGAGATTGCGAAACTCTAGTTGAACTTCCTGCAGCCATTACCCACAGAGGATATCCTAGGGATAAGTTAAAGGAATTTGGTCTGACAGAAAGCATGGTAAGGATTTCAGTAGGGCTTGAAGATAAGGAAGACATTATAGCTGATTTGGAACAAGCGCTGAAATTGATATAGATTAGTAGGTTAATTGACAGAATAAGGTTTTAGATTATTTATATTGTTCAAAGTTCAAAGGGGTATGGGGGCTTTTATGTTATTATCTTTAGAAATATAGGAATTGTAATTAAGGACAACAAAGTTGTTGAAGAAACCAATAAGGCTGCATAGTCCTTTTCAATATCATAACTTTCTGCGAAGATTGAAGTCATGGCTGAAGCAGGCATTGCAGTCATGATGATTACAGTGTTTATAACCATGGATTTTTCTTCTAAAATTGAAAATATCAAGTATATTACCAATGGAATGATTATCAGCTTAGTGGATATTCCATAGTAAATAGTCCAATCTTTTAAAAATTCCTTTATTCTAGCTTTGGAGAGTATGGCACCAATTATAAGCATTGATAATGGGCCAGTCATGTTTCCTATGCTTCTAATGCTCATCGAAAGTGCACTAGGCAGCTGAAAATCTAATACCATTATTATTATTCCGACGATTACTGCAAAAATAGACGGATTAAGCAAGGCCTTTTTTATTTCCTTTTTTAATTCATCTTTTAAAATAGGACCTTTAAACAGCATAAGTCCATAGGTCCATACGAATATGACAAAAAACATGTTGAATATGGAGCCATATATGACTCCTTCAGGGCCATAGATGGAGTTAAGTATTGGAAATCCTACATATCCTGTGTTTGTAAAAACATTGGCAAAATGGAGTATAGTTTTCTTTTGTTTCTTTATAGGGATGAGAAGTATATATGATATAAATGCCATTATGATATAGGCAGCAAAGCTGTAATAAAATGCGTGTATGATATTATTTTTAATGTTATCATCAAATGAAAAAATAAATGAAGCAACTATCATAAATGGCAGTGCTATTTGTATGAGGATATCTGTAAGTGCCTTGATAATCTCTGAATTTAGGATTTTTTTCCTGCTCCCATAAACGCCTATCATCATCATAATGAATAAGGAAATAATACTATCTATTAAGGCTGATAATTCCATAAAATCCCTCCCAGTTTTTTATACAATTATCTTATGAATTGAAATAAATATTGTTGTTTGTTTTAGGCAGATTCATAATCTGCCTTTTTTGTGTTTTATATTAAAGCTAAATTTAAAAAGTTAAAATATTTTAATTTATTTCAATTCCATTTTGAAACCTCCAGTAGGTTTTTGAAGGTTGCATATTATAATAACTCTGGCAGCATAATCAAGTTTTAATAAGTTAGGAGGCTTCAGAAATGGAAGGGCTAAGGGCATTAGTTGGAATCATCAATTCTATTTTATGGGACTATGTATTAATTTTCGCACTTATGGGAATAGGAATATTTATGACTGCCAGATTGGGATTTCCTCAATTTTCAAGGCTTTTTCCGGCATTGAAAAAAATGATAATAGCAGTTATTAAGAAAGAAAAAACAGAAGAAGGGAAAATGACACCCTTCCAAGCGCTTTCTACTGCAGTAGCTGCTCAGGTTGGAACAGGTAATGTAGTAGGAGTTGCAACAGCTATAGCATCTGGTGGCCCTGGTGCTGCATTTTGGATGCTGGTTTCAGCTTTCTTTGGGATGGCTACTATATTTAGCGAAGCTGTATTGGCGCAAAAATATAGGGAAATTAGAAATGGCCAATTAGTAGGTGGACCTGCTTATTACATCAAAAATGGTTTGAAATCAAAAAAATTAGCAGCGATTTTTGCAGTAATTGCAATATTAACCTTAGGAATAGTTGGTACTATGGTTCAGTCCAATTCAATTGCCATTTCAGTAAGTTCCGCATTTCATATACCTGTTCCAGTTGTAACCATTGGATTAGCAATTATTGTAGCATTGATACTTATGGGTGGCATGGGAAGAATTGCTTCCTTTGCTGAAACTGTAGTACCTTTAATGGCTGGAGCTTATATATTAGGAAGTATACTTATCATACTATTTAATTTAGAAAATTTCATACCTGCCATAAAAAGCATTTTTATTGGTGCATTTAAGCCACAAGCAATAGGTGGGGGAGTTTTGGGAATTACTATACAACAAACTATGAGATATGGTATGGCAAGAGGGCTGTTTTCCAATGAGGCTGGTATGGGTTCAACGCCTCATTCCCATGCAGTTGCAGATACTAAACACCCTGCAGAACAAGGTTTTACTGCTATGATAGGAGTATTTATTTCAACATTTTTAATATGCATATCAACAGTTATAGTAAACTTAGTATCTGGCTCATACGATGGAACAATTCCAGCATCAGAAATGGCTAGAAGCGCAAACATAATGACGCAAAACGGATTTATGAGCGGATTTGGGACATTTGGAGCAATGTTTTTATCAGTATGCTTATCATTCTTTGCACTTACAACAATCGTAGGATGGTACTTCTTTGCTGAATCAAATGTTAAATTTGTATTTAATGGCAAATCATCTACAATAAATATCTTCAAAGCAATAGTAATTGTTGCTTTAGTTGTAGGCTGTCTAACAGCTGCAGATTTTGTATGGGAATTAGTTGACTTGTCTACAGGAATCCTTGCAATACCTAATATCATCGCTTTGTTACTATTATCCAAGGATGTTAAAGATATATTAGATGATTATGATGAAAAGGTAAAAAGAGGTAATGTTTACTGGGAATATGAATATCAAAATCTTGATAAAGAAACAAGCAAGAAGAAATCTGTTTTAAGAAAAGGCTTAAGTACAACAATAATTAAGTAGAGATAACAGAATTAGTAAATAATATGGAATTTAATGAGAAAAGCTACTATTATAGTTATAGTAGCTTTTTTTGTAACATTTACTAACAATAACTTGCATATGTAAGAGGTGAAATAGTTGAAAAAGCTGAAAAAGTTGATGTTAGCATCTTTGGTAGTAGGGCTGTTTTCTCAAATAAGTGTAGGATTTATGAACAGCGATTTTAGAATTTCAGCAGCAGTAATTTTTTTTGAAGTATTCATTATCTATTATGAGGATTTAAAAGTAATTCCCATGGGGTTATTGTCTGGTTTCATTGTTTATATATTTAGGCTAATATCCCACTATTTTACAAATGGGAATATATCAGGTGTGGTGTTTTCTTATGAGTTAGAAATAGTTTTCTATGTATTTTATGCAATTATTTTTTCAGTACTAACTAAGAATAAAACTAAAAAAAGCTTAAATTATTTATTCTTAATTATGATTATCAGCGACTTTAGTGGGAATTTGTTGGAAGTAATATTAAGGAATATGACTACAGACATACTGTCTCCTTCTAAAATCAGCTTTACGCTGTTAATTGCAAGTATAATTCGATCTTGCATAGCTTGGTTTATATTAAATGTCATCAAGTACCATGAAATGTTAATTGTAAAGGAAGAGCATGAAAACAGGTATAAGAAACTTCTTTGGCTGACGTCCCAGTTAAAGACTGAAATGTATTGGATAGAAAAGAATATGGGCAATATAGAGGATGTAATGGCTAAATCCTATGAATTATATGATAAGATAAAAAATAATATTGACAGGGATAAATGGAAAGACGATGCATTAAATATATCAAGGGATGTCCATGAAATCAAGAAGGAATATTATTTGATAGTTAGAGGATTAAAGTCAATTACAGATAAGGAATTGGAAGATAATGGCATGAGCATCAAAGATATAGTAAATATTCTCACTGAAACCATGAAAAGGGAAATAAACGATTTGGGGAAAGATATAGAACTGGAAGTCAATATAGGTTATAATTTCTATACATCAAGACATTATTATATAATGTCTATTTTGAGGAATTTAGTAATGAACAGTATAGATGCAATAGATATGGATAAAAAAGACGGGAAAATTACTATTGAAGAAGGCATTAAGGGAGATTCATATTATTTTGTGATATCGGATAACGGTTCTGGAATAGATGAAAGGGAAATAAGCTATATTTTCTCGCCAGGTTATTCTACAAAGATAAACTATGATACAGGTGAAGTAAATAGAGGCCTTGGCCTCAGCATCGTTCAGTATATTGTTGAAGAACAGCTGAAAGGGAAAATATCAGTAACCTCTGAGCTAGGAAAAGGGACCAGGTTTGAAATTTACATTCCAAAATCAACATTGGAGGAAAGAGAAAATGAAGATTTATATAGTGGAAGATGATATTAATATAATTAGGATTTTAGAGAAAATCATTAAAGATAATAATTTGGGAAACGTTGTAGGAAGTGCCCAAGATGGAATAACTGCCCTAGATGAAATAAAATCTTTAAAACCTGATATTGTATTAGTTGACCTTTTGATGCCAGGGATGGATGGCATAAGCCTTGTAAAGGAAGTAAAAAATATTGAGCCTATGATTCAGTTTATTATGATTTCTCAAGTATCTTCTAAAGATATGATTTCAAAAGCCTATGAAAGCGGAATAGAATACTATATTTCAAAGCCAATAGATGTAATAGAAGTACAAACTGTTATAAAGAAAGTAGCGGAAAAAATTGATATAAGCCAAAAATTAAATCAGATTCAAAGCATATTTTCAAGTGGAAATACTCCCATTAGTGTTGAAAAAAATGATGAAGACAGCATAGCAGGAATAAAGAGGGTTATGCAGAAAATTGGCATTCTAGGGGAAGTGGGAACCCAGGATATAATTAAAATTGCAAAATATTTAATAGACAACAACAAGACTATGGCTGATTTTACTGTAAAAGAGCTTTGTGCCAAATTTACTGACAATCCAAAAACGATGGAACAAAGAATACGCAGGACAGCAACAGTAGGCATGGTGAATCTAGCTAATTTAGGCATCGAAGATTATATGAATGAAATCTTTATCGAATACTCAAATGGGCTATACAATTTTGAACAGTTAAAGATTGAGATGGATTATATAAGGGGAAAGAGTAATAAAAGGGGAAAGGTAAATTTAAAGAAATTCATTGATGGTATAGTTTATTATGGGAAACAATCTTAAGGTAGATTTTAAAATTTTAAAATCTACCTTTTTTAATAAGTAAATTTAGAAGATAAGTCTATATCAATTGGTTTGCCTATTTTAATTTCATTGAAACTTACTATGGAATCATAGGCAAGGATTTTTATGTTATTTTCACTGGCAAGTTTAACAGCTTTAGAAAAGCTAGGGTCCATTTCCCAGTTTAGCCTAAATTTCCTTGGTCCATTCATCTGAATAAGGAAGAAGATATAACCTTTATAGCCTTTTTTAACTGCTTCAATCATTTCTAAAACATGTTTTGTTCCTCTTTCTGTTGGAGCATCTGGAAAGGCTGCAATGCTGTTATTTTCCAGTGTAACGCCTTTAACTTCTATAAACCCTTTTTCTTCGGAAGTTTCAAAATATATGTCATATCTTGAATTGCCAAAAGTAACTTCCCTCTTAATGTATTTTATATCTTCAAATCCCTCAATTCTCCCACTTATTAAAGCATTAAAAACAACTTCGTTAGGCACCTGAGAGTCGATATTTACAAGCATATCCCCCTTCCAGACTGAAATAACGGAATATTTTGTTTTTCTGCTGGAATCGCCAGTATGGTCTTCTAAAAGTATTTTGGCTCCTTCAACAAGGAGTTCTTTGCATCTTCCTGTGTTTTTTACATGGGCAATTTCCTCTCTGCCATCTATTGAAACATGGGCTATAAATCTATTGGGCCTTTTTATGAATACACCCTCAACAATGTTTTTATATATCATTTTATCGCCTCTATTAATTTAATATTTGTTTATTTTATCATAATAACTACCTTGTTTCAAATTATGTTGCTTTAAACAGCTTGCAATCATGTCAATTTCTAAGGGGTTGCCTAATATAATAATTATAACAATAAATTAAAGGGTATAATAGGGGTGATAAAATGAAACACATGTATATAGTTGATTATGGTAATGGAGCGTCTATTAGGGATAAGGTAGATATATGGCTTGGAGAGAATGCTGAAAATATTTTGGAAGTATTAGATGTTGAATATTCACAAGAAGGGGATATTTACTTTGCCATAATAACATATATTGAAAAAGAAAAAAATGATTATAGTTTGGATTATGAAAATGATGTAGAATAAATATTAGGTACAAGTGAAATGAGGTGGTACAGTGGGGTTATTTGCTTCTAACCAAAGAGAAATTTGGCAGCAATTTGCTGAGGAAGCTGGTGGAGAATATATTGATGGGGGATTTTTCAAAAAAAGGAAGGTAGTTATCCCATTTGAAAACTGGATTATTACATTAGATACTTTTACTCGTTCTACTGGGAAAACTAGTACAACCTATACCAGAATGACAGCCCCATATAAATCTCCAGATGGGCTGATATTTCAGATTTATAGAAAAAACATATTCAGCAAATTGGGGAAGGTTTTGGGAATGCAGGATATTGAAATTGGAGATTCAGACTTTGATGATGAGTTCGTTGTAAAAGGAAATGATGAGAAAAAAATAATTGAACTGCTGTCTAGCAAAAAGATTAGGGAATTAATAAGTTCCCTAGACAATTTTTTGTTGAAGACAGTAGATAGGAACGGTTGGTTCAATGACTATAATAGAGATGGAATATTTGAGTTATATTTTGAATCAAGAGGGGTAATTAAGGATATAGTTTTGTTGAGAAATCTTTTTATGCTGTTTGTTTTTATATTAAATAGATTGACAATAGTTGGTTCAGCAAAAGAAGAACAAATATGAGGAGTGAGGGACAATGAATAACAAAAAAATTAGGGATTACGGAATTATAATTGGTAGTATCCCAACAGGGAAAAACAATTCCATTACAGATGTAAAAGGAGTTAAAGTTGGTCATAAGACATTAAATAATGGGAATATAAAAACTGGTGTTACAGCAGTTGTACCCCATGAAGGCAACATTTTTAAAGAAAAATTAATAGCTGCTTGCCATGTAATAAATGGTTTTGGGAAATCAACTGGACTTGTTCAGATTGAAGAATTAGGGACTCTAGAAACACCAATAATCCTTACAAATACTTTAAGCGTTGGTACTGCCCATGAAGCCCTTGTAAGATATATGCTTGAAAATAATGATGACATTGGCGATACAACCGGTACCGTAAATCCTGTTATATGTGAATGCAATGATGGGGAAATAAATGACATACGGGGATTGCATGTTAAGAAGGAAGATGTTTTTGATGCCATAAAAAGTGCAGATGTAGAGTTTGAAGAAGGTAATGTTGGTGCAGGTACAGGAATGATATGTTACGACTTAAAAGGTGGCATTGGCTCATCTTCAAGGGTTATTGAGCTAGATGATAAAGAATATACTATAGGTGTATTGGTACTAAGCAATTTTGGGTCCCTTGAAGATTTTGTTTTAAATGGAGAGCACATTGGACCAAAATTGAAAGAAAAAATAGGCCAATTAGAAAAAAGGGAAGATAAAGGCTCAATTATATTAATATTGGCAACAGATATTCCGTTATCCTCAAGGCAGTTAAAAAGAGTAATAAAGAGGGTTTATCCTGGCATATCTAGGACAGGTAGCTATACAGGCAATGGAAGCGGTGAAATTGTCATTGGATTCTCCACTGCCAATATAATAAAACATTATGAAGAGAGTGATATAATTAATATTAAGGTAATCAATGAAAATAAGATAAATAAAATATTTAAAGCAACAGTAGAAGCAACAGAGGAAGCCATATTAAATTCCATGATATGTTCTAATAGTACAGTAAATAGGAAGGGTAAAACTATATATTCTTTAAAGGATTTAATATAATATGAGGTGAACCGATGAAGAAAATAGGCGTTATTGGTGCTATGGATGTGGAGATTGAGCTGTTGGTAAACAGAATTCACACTTATAAAAAAGAAAATATTGCGGGATTTGATTACTATTTTGGCTCCTTTGAGGATAAAACAGTGATTATAACTTGTTGTGGCATTGCTAATCTGCAATAATGAGAGGGATTATCATATTGGCAGAATTATTAGTGGAGAAAGCTTTATTGAGGATAGTGAGACAAAGAGGAATTTAATTGAAAATTATTCAGCTCACTGTGTAGAAATGGAAGGCTCTGCAATTGGACATGTCTGTTATCTAAATAAAGTACCTTTTGTTGTTATAAGAACCATATCAGATAATGCGGATGATAACGCTACAATTAGTTATAGGGAATTTGAAAAGATAGCTGCCAACAGGTCAGCAGAAATAGTTTTGAATATGATTGCACTGTTGTAATTATTTTAAAAAAAGAGATGTAAAATTAGAAATGGAGGATTAGGATGTTTTTTATATTTGGCATTACAACAAAGGAGGATAAGCTTGATTTTACACAGACATTTGTTTGCCCCAACTGTGGTGCATATGGAAGGCTTGAAGTTTTCGTAACATATACTGTTTTTACGCTATTTTTCCTACCCATTTTTAAATGGAACAAAAGGTACTATGTTAAAAGTACCTGCTGTGGAAGCTTGTATTCAATAGATAGTGATTTAGGTAGGGATATTGAAAAGGGGATTAAGACAAAAATTGAAGAATCAGATTTACGCCCTATTTATACAGGTTACAGCCAAAGATACTGCCCAAGCTGTCATTATCCAATAGACCCTGAGTTTCAATTTTGTCCTAGATGCGGAAGTAGGCTATAATTAAATAAGTGGGTGATGTTATGTTGAATGAAATGGACAAGCACAGAATATGTCCTCTTTGTGGGCAAGACAATGGATGTACCCACAATGAAGACTGCTGGTGTTTTAAAACGGTTATTCCAAAGGGAATATTTGAATTACTGCCTGAGGATAAGAAGGGAAAGGCTTGTATCTGCAAATCTTGTGTGGAAAAGTATAAGAAAGCATATAATATAGAGGATTAATAGATGCCTGCAATGGATTTGTAGAGATGATTTATTTTAGTTTATTAGTGGTGTTCTTTTATATACTGGGAGGGATAATATGGATAGTGAAAAAATTAAAAAGCTAAAATCCATTGTAGATGAAAGCGATAATATTGTATTCTTTGGAGGTGCAGGAGTTTCTACTGAAAGCAATATTCCAGATTTTAGGTCTAGTACTGGACTTTATACTACATCTAAGAATACCAAGTATCCACCAGAATATATGTTGAGCCATACTTGTTTTGTAAGGGACCCAGAAGCATTCTTTGAATTCTACAAGACAAAGATGATATATCCTGATGCAAAGCCAAATGCTGCACATATAGCATTAGCAGAATTGGAAAAAAGGGGAAAGTTAAAGGCAGTTATTACTCAAAATATTGATGGACTTCATCAAATGGCTGGTTCCAAAAATGTATTAGAACTACATGGTTCAGTTTACAGAAATTACTGTATGAAGTGTCATAAATTTTTCCCATTGGAATATGTAATGAATTCTCCAACTGTTGTTCCAAAATGTGATAACTGTGGCGGAATTGTAAAGCCAGATGTAGTACTATATGAAGAAAGTTTGGATATGAATATCATAAATAAGTCCATAGAATATATCAGAAAAGCAGATGTACTAATAGTTGGGGGCACATCTTTAACTGTATATCCAGCTGCAGGATTAATATCATATTACAGAGGAAATAAGCTGGTATTAATAAATAAAACAGAAACTCCTTATGACTACAGGGCATTTTTAACTTTCCATGACAGCATTGGAGAAGTCTTAAAGAGTGTTATTTAATTGGGATATATGAATTTAAAATGGAGATAATAAGTTGCAGAAGATTAGTTTTGCTTTATAAAGGAGACTGGAAATGGTAGAAGTTCAAGATTTGTTTAAAGAAATAATAGACAATGAAAAGTTCATATATGGAGTTTTCAGCAACTTAAGGAAAAAGGATGCTGAAGGTTTTAAAAAGGTTAATGTGAAACCAGTTTTAATAAAGGACGAGGTAATGTATCAATTTACCTTTGAATATCCAACAAAAGTATTGCATAAGAATTTTAAACCATATGAAGCAGTTGAAGAGATGGTTAAACTCCTTACAGAAACTTTCAGGCAGGGAATGGTATTTACTAAAGATGCGGACTATCAAATATTAATCAGCAAAAAGGGCAAAGCATCCATATTAAAAAGAAATCCTACAAGAAATGAAGTAGACCTTTCCCACAATAGGAAAAAACAATATATCTTAGAAGAAGGGAAGCCTATAGATTTCCTTGTTAGGCTTGGCGTAATGAATGAAAATGGCAAAGTCTATTCCAAAAGATATGATAAGTTTAGGCAGATTAATAGATTTTTAGAAATGGTATCCGATGTAATTCCCTACCTAAATAAGGATAAAACCATAAATATAATAGATTTTGGGTGTGGGAAATCTTATTTAACCTTTGCCCTATATCATTATTTGGTAGACATTCTAAAATTAGATGTCAATATTATAGGCCTTGATTTAAAAGAGGATGTAATCAAATTTTGCAATGAAGTAGCGGAAGATTTAAAATTTGAAAAATTAAGGTTTATCCATGGGGATATAAAGGATTATAAAGGAGTTCAAGAAGTAGATATGGTAGTAACTCTTCATGCTTGTGATACAGCTACAGATGCAGCATTAGCAAAGGCAGTTAATTGGGATGCTGATGTAATCCTTTCAGTTCCATGCTGTCAGCACGAGTTTTACGATAAGATTTACAATCCAGTGCTTGAACCTATGTTGTCCCATGGCATAATAAAGGAAAGGCTTGCTTCTCTAGTTACAGACAGCCTAAGGGCTATTGTACTGGAAATGCTGGGATATCAGGTTCAACTGCTTGAATTCATAGATATGGAACATACTCCAAAGAATATTTTAATAAGGGCGGTGAAAACTGATAAAAAGGATAATGCCAATGCTGTAAAAAAATACAAAGAGTTTAAAGAATTTTGGAATTTAAAAGATTTATACATTGAAGAGGCATTTGGAGAAAAAATAAAAAATTTACTGTAGTTAAATTTCATTTAGCAGACGGAATAGAAATTAAGGTAATAAGAAACTAAAGTTTATTAAATTATTATATTAATATTTGAGAGGTGAGGCTATGAAAAAGATAAGTAATAAAATTATGTTTGTAATCATATTTTCATCTTTACTAATGGCCTTAGCAATAGGAGGAATAAGCATCTATGCAAATATGAACAGCATAAACAACATTATTCTTTTAGTAATTGGGGTAGCAGCAGTTATGATTGGCATTATTTCCCTTATTTCTTATTTTTTTGTACGAAACATATCTAATCCACTAAAATTTATCAATCATGTGTTGGAATCTGCTTCCCAGTTGAATTTAGCAGATATTGAAGAAGATGAGAAGATGGCTTCTTATCTTGAAAAAGAAGATGAAATTGGACATGCTTTAAAAAATGTTGCCAAGTTAAGGACAGAAATGAGAGAGATTCTAAATGCCTTAAATGAAGCCATGAAAGATATTAAAGAAAATGTAGATGGATTAGTGTCAGCTACTAAAGAAACAACTCTCTCTATCAATGATGTAGCTAAAACAGTTGATGAATTAGCAAATGCCTCTAGTGGACAAGCTGAAGATGCTGAAAAGGGCTCAGAAAAGCTTAATAATTTAGCTGATGAAATTAAGCTTGCAGTAGAAAGCGGAGAAAAAGTAGTGAAAAATTCAATGAAAGTTAAAGAAGTAAATGAAGCAGGTTTAAATGCCATGGAAAATATGGTTGAAACATTTAATTCTACTATTGAATCAATCAATATTCTAACTAAAAGTATTAATTCATTATCTGAAAACTCAAGTTACATTGGAAACATTTTAAGTACTATAATAAACATATCTGAGCAAACTAATCTTTTAGCATTAAATGCAGCCATAGAGGCTGCAAGGGCTGGAGAGGCAGGAAGAGGTTTTGCTGTTGTAGCTGAGGAAATAAGAAAACTTTCAGAGGAAACAGGCAATGCTACGAAAAATATAGAAAGTATTTTAAATACAATTCAAAGTGAAATAGAAATAGCTAAAGAAAATATGAATAAATCGGATGCTTCATTGAAAGAGTCAAACAAGTTGCTTCAAATATTCAACCAAGATTTCCAAGGAATTTACATTTCTACATTGGATACAATAGATAATATTAATGAATTGGAAAGCAGGTTAGATGAAATAAACAAGTATAAAGATGAAGTAGTATTGGCTATACAAAATATTTCAGCTGTTACTGAAGAAACAGCAGCATCAACAGAAGAACTATCTGCTTCTATGGAAGAACAAGCTGCAGCCATGGAAACAATATCCCATAATGCAGATAATTTAACAAACACCATTGAAAAATTAAGTGATATAATAAATAGATTTAAAATTTAAGAATAATTATCTCTTGAAAAAAGGATTTATTTAATAAAAAAGAACCTCTTTGGTATAAGTAGCCACAAGGAGGTTCTTTCTATTTTTTATAATAACTCGTCAATTTTTGCTGCTAAAATGAAGTCATTTTCGTGTAAACCTTTAATCTTATGGGTCCAGAGTTTTACAACGACTTTACCCCAAGATAGGTAGATATCTGGGTGATGCCCTTCTTCTTCAGCTAAATTTCCAATTTTATTTACAAAATCCAATGCTTCTTTAAAATCTTTAAACTTATAGGTTTTTTCTATATATTTGTCATCAACTACATTCCAGCCATCTTTAAGGCTTTTTAGGTATTCTTCAATTTCGTCTTTATTTAATGGTGTTGCCCCTATACTGCAGGGGATGCATTTTTTTGATAATAAATCAGCCATTTTTTCACCTCCAGTTATTATTATCTATACCCAGTAAAATTCATATAAATTATTGTGATTTCTTAAATGATTTTTATTATGGTATAATATAAGAAATTCGGAGGTGATACCTTGGGTTTTGTAGAGAATTTTTTCTTAGGATTTACATCAATTATATTCCCTTTGATGTCTATTTTGATTTTTTCTATAGTAGTTATTACATTAATCAGAAACATTAGACAGTGGAATTACAATAATAAACAGCCAGTTTTATCTGTAGTAGCAAGGGTAGTTGCAAAAAGGACTAATGTCTCAAGGCATGGTAATAATACTCATAGTACATCATATTATGTTACTTTTGAAGTGGAAAGTGGCGATAGGATAGAATTTAAAGTACCAGGAGAAGAATATGGCATGTTAGCAGAAGGAGATGTTGGAAAACTCACTTTTCAAGGCACTAAGTTCATTAAATATGAAAGGGCGGTGTAGATGAGACTTCCTCGGGAATTTTATACAAGAAATACTATATCCGTTGCTAAGGATTTATTAGGGAAAATACTAGTATACAATGATGGTGAAACTTTGATAAAAGGAAAAATAGTTGAGACAGAAGCATATCTTGGAGAAAATGATGATGGAGCCCATTTTTACAATGGATTAACATACAGAACGAGAATAATAGATGAAGACGGTGGACATATTTATTTATATATTATATATGGAATGTATCTGATGTTTAATATTGTTGCAGAGAAAAAAGGAGTTCATGGTGCAGTTCTTTTAAGAGCTATAGAGCCATTAGAAGGCATAGAAAAGATGTATTTTAATAGATATAAGAAGCCTTATGATAATCCATCAATGAAAGAAATATTAAACTTGACAAATGGACCTGGTAAATTAGTAAGGGCCTATGGCATTACGAAGGAATTTTATGGTGTAGATTTAGTAACGGACCACAGGATTTGGATAGAAGATGCTGATAATATTCCAGAGGAACAAATTGTAAAAGCTAAAAGAATAAACATAGATTATGCAGAAATAGCTAAAGATTATCTTTTGAGGTTTTATATAAAAGACAATCCTTTTGTATCTAAAAAATAAGAGATAATTAAAAGAACAGGGGGAGATAACGATGGAAAAAACTTTTGTTATGATTAAACCTGATGGAGTAAAAAGGGGGCTTATAGGGGAGATAATAGGTAGAATAGAAAGGAAGGGTTTTAAGATTACTAAAGCAGTACTTATGAAGCCAGAAAGGGAACTTGTGGAGGAACATTACATAGAACACAGAGGAAAACCGTTTTTTAATGAATTAGTTAATTCCATTTCAGATAAAGAAGTTATGGCATTGGAAGTTGAAGGAGAAAATGTTATAGAAATAATTAGGCTAATGATAGGACACAAAGATCCCAAATTGGCACTGCCAGGTACAATAAGAGGTGATTTTGCATACTGTATAACTGAGAACATAGTTCATGCTTCAGATTCACTGGAGAGCGCAGAAAGAGAGCTAAGATTGTGGTTTAAGTAAATATATAAAATTGATGGGATACTTCCAAATCAAGCAGAGAACTATTTGGAAGTATTTTTTTAATCCATTTTATAATATAATTAAATAAAATTTTACTGGTATCAAAAAAGAAGACAAGTGAATAAAGATATAATTATAGTAATATTACAGATGGGGATGAAGTATGATGAGAATAATAGTTCAAAAATTTGGGGGGACATCTTTAATTAACGAAGAACGCAGGAGTTGTGCAGTAAATAAAATCGAAAACGCAATTAAAAATGGATTAAAGCCAGTTGTGGTGGTATCTGCCATTGGCAGGGAAGGAGACCCCTATGCCACTGATACATTAATTAATTTTGTAAAATCCATAGGAGTTGTACCAAATCCTAGGGAACTTGACATGATAATGGCATGTGGGGAAATTATCTCAGCAGTTATAATGGCTACTACATTAAAATCTAGAGGTCATGATTCAATTGCCTTTACAGGGGGGCAATCAGGAATTATAACTGATGATAGTTTCAATAATGCTAAAATTTTGCATGTTGATCCAATTAATATTTTAAATAGCGTTAAGGGTGGGAAAATACCAGTTGTATGCGGTTTTCAAGGAATAACAGAGTATGGTGAAATCACAACATTGGGAAGAGGCGGTTCAGATGTTACTGCTTCCATATTAGGAGAGGCTTTGGGAGCTGAAGTGGTTGAAATATATACAGATGTAGAAGGCGTCATGACTGCAGACCCCAAGATTGTTCCAAATGCTAAAGTCATTGATACTGTTTATTACAATGAAGTATTCCAAATGGCTGAATATGGGGCAAAGGTACTCCATCCTAGGGCAGTAGAAATTGCAATGAGGTCAAACATTCCTTTGGTAATAAGGAGTACAACCTCTGATTTCAAAGGGACATTAATCACAAATTATGACAAATCAAGGTCCTTTAGAGAAGATGCAGAAAGGGTTGTAACTTCAATTGCCTATATCGACAATAGGGCACAAGTGAAAATACTGCCAAATATAGAAGAATTTGAGAATCAGGAAATGATATTTGACAGTGTTGCAAAGGCTGGAATAAGCATCGATATGATAAATGTTTATCCTAACCAAATTTATTTTATAATAGATGAAAAGCAAGCAGGTACTTTGGAAGATGTACTAAAAGAATTAAAATGCCAATATGAGCTAATTCATGGATGCACCAAAGTAACAATTATAGGGAATAGAATGAGAGGGATTCCTGGTGTTATGGCAAAGGCAGTATCTGCCCTTTCTAAGGAGAATATTGAAATTCTTCAAACTTCAGACTCCCATACAACCATATCTTATTTGATTGAAGGCAAAAATAGAAGTAGAGCGGTGAAAGCCCTTCACGATTATTTTAAATTAGGTGAGTAAAAAATAAATAAAGGCCATTAATGGCCTTTATTTATTACTTCTTTCAAGTTTTCAATGAAGAGCCTATTTTCTTCCATAGTGCCTATGGAAACCCTGATGTAGTTTCCGCCCATAGGCCTTATGATAACACCTCGTTTTTGCATTTCAACAAATATTTCCTGTCCGCTTCTTTCTATGTCAACTAAGATGTGATTTGCTTCAGATGGAACATATTTCAAACTCAATTTTTCAAATTCTTCATATAGATATTTTTTACCTTCAACATTATTTTCATAGGTCTTTCTAATGAAATCTTCATCTTCTAATGCAGCAACTGCAGCTATTTGAGCAAGGGCATTTACATTAAATGGCCCTCTCACTTTATTTATGTACTGTAAAATTTCTTCATCACCTATGGTATAAGCTACTCTAATGCCAGCCAATCCGTATGCCTTTGAAAAAGTTCTCATAATAAGGAGGTTTTTATATTTTTTTATCAATTTTTCAGTTTGATATGGATAATCCTTTCGCGTTACATATTCCCTATATGCTTCATCAGATACAACTAGAATATTTGATGGAACTTTATCTAGGAATTCAACAAATTCCTTTTCAGGAATGATTGTTCCTGTGGGGTTGTTTGGATTGCATATCCATATTATTTTAGTTTTTGAAGTGATGCTTTCTAAAATCCCATCCAAGTCGAATGCAAAATCTTTTAAAGGTACTATAACAGGTTTTCCACCCATTATTTCAGCTGCTTGATGATATCTTGGGAAAGTCAAATCTGCCATTATAACTTCATCATCTTTTTCAACGAAAGTATTAGTTATTAGGACTATCATTTCATCTAATCCGCTGCTTGGAAGTATATTGCTAGTATCTACGTTATATTTCTTTGCTAAGGCTTCTTTTAGTTTAGTGCAGTTTCCATCAGGATAAATGGAAATGTTGTCTAATGAGTTAATTATTGCTTCTTTTACTTTTGGAGAGCAGCCCAAGGGATTTTCGTTTGATGCTAATTTTATTACTTTGCTGATGTTAAATTCCCTTTTTACATCTTCAATAGGCTTACCAGGGACATATGGCTCAATTTTTTCTATTTCATTCCTATATTTGATAGACAAAATATTACCTCCTTTTATATAGACTAATATCAGTATATCAAATTATATGAATATTAGACAATAAAAAAAGCTATGATATTGTCTATACTTATGATATAATCATAAGAGTAGCCATATTTTTAACGGAATTGACTAAAAATTTTGGAAATGTTTAAAACGGGTATTAAGATTTATTAAATCTTTTAAATAAATATGCTGGTTAAGGGGGAAATGTATAATGAAAACATATTCAGCTGACAAAATCAGGAATGTAGCTTTATTAGGCCATAGCAGTAGTGGTAAGACAACTTTAACTGAAGCAGTATTATTTGCAACAGGTACTATTAAAAGGCAAGGAAGAGTAGAAGATGGAAATACTGTATCTGATTTTGATAAACAAGAAATCGCAAGAAAGGTTTCCATCAATACTACAGTAATTCCTGTTGAATGGCAAGGAGTAAAGTTTAACTTATTGGATACTCCAGGATATTTTGACTTCGTTGGAGAAATGTATGGTGCCAAGAGGGCCTCTGAAGGTTCGATACTTATTGTGGATGCTTCTGCAGGTATAGAAGTAGGTACAGAAAAGGCATGGAAGAATTTAGAAAAGTATAAGACACCTAGGATAATCTTCATCAATAAGATGGACAAAGAAGAAGTTAACTTTGAAAAGCTAATCTCTGAATTAAAAGAAAAATTTGGCAACAAAGTTGTACCATTTGCATTACCTATAGGAGTATCAAATAATTTCAAAGGCTTAGTATCTGTTATTGACGAAAAGGCATACGAATACAATGGAGTTGAAAGAAAAGAAGTTGAACTAAAAGATGATTACAAAGTTGAAATTGATTCAATAAAAGAAGGCTTAATGGAAGTAATAGCTGAAACTGATGAAGCATTAATGGAAAAATACTTCGAAGGGGAACCATTTACACCTGAAGAAATAACTAAGGGATTAAAATTAGCAGTTTCCAATGGTGATTTAGCTCCAGTTGTAGTAGGCTGTGCAGAAAAGGCTATAGGAATGGACTTTTTACTTGAAACAATAGAAAAATACATCCCTTCTCCAGTAGATATAGGTGTAGTTAAAGGACTAGTTAATGACAAGGAAGTTGAAAGAAAAATAGATGTAAATGAGCCATTCTCTGCCTTTGTATTTAAGACAATAATCGACCCATTTGTTGGTAAGCTATCCATATTCAAAGTATTATCAGGTAAGATTACTAAGGATATGGAAATTTATAACTCCACTAAAGAAAAGTCCGAAAAATTAAGCGGTTTGTTTGTACTTAGAGGAAAGAATCAAATTGAAGTTGATGAGTTGCAAGCTGGAGATATTGGAGCTACAGCAAAATTGAATTATACTCAAACCGGAGATACATTATGTACTAAGAATAACCAAATCCTATTTGATAAGATTGAATATCCAAAACCAACCTTGTTCTTGGCAGTATTGCCAAAATCAAAAGGCGACGAAGAAAAGATCAGTACTTCATTACAAAGGCTAACTGAAGAAGACCCAAGCTTTATAGTTCAAAGGAATACTGAAACAAAACAATTACTAATTGGCGGACAAGGAAACATGCAATTGGCAGTTATAGTCGATAAGTTAAAGAATACTTTTGGAGTAGAAGTTAACTTAACTAAACCAAAGGTAGCATATAGGGAAACTATCAAAGGCACAGCAGCAGTACAAGGGAAACATAAGAAACAATCAGGCGGTGCTGGTCAATACGGAGACGTTCATATTAGATTTGAACCTTGTGAAGAAGACTTTGTATTTGCTGAAGAAGTATTTGGCGGTGCAGTACCTAAGAACTTTTTCCCAGCAATTGAAAAGGGATTGTTGGAAGCTAGAGAACATGGTGTTTTAGCAGGATATCCAGTTGTAAATATCAAGGCAACACTATTTGATGGTTCATATCACCCAGTAGACTCCAACGAAATATCATTTAAGATTGCAGCAACCCTTGCATTTAAGAAAGGTATGGAAGCAGCAAATCCAGTATTATTAGAACCTATAATGAGATTAGAAATCTTCGTACCAGAAGATTACATGGGCGATGTAATGGGAGATATGAATAAGCGTAGAGGTAGAATCCTAGGTATGGAACAACAAGAAGATGGATATCAAAAGATAATTGCAGAAGCACCTCAAGCAGAATTGTTTGAATATGCTATAGACTTAAGGGCTATGACTCAAGCAAGAGGAAGCTTCACAATGGAATTTGTAAGGTATGAAGAAGTTCCATCAAACATTGCTGAAAAAATCATAGCTGAAGCAAAGGCTGAAAAAGAACAATAATTAATATAAATATAAAATTAACCACAGTTTTATGACTGTGGTTAATTTATATTTGTTGGTTATATACATAATCTATGAAATAATCAATGAAAGCATCTAGGAGTATATATGATTTAATATTAACCGATATTTGACATCTATAAGTATTATTTGAACTTATATATAAATTTTATATGAAGGGGGAATGATATTATGATTATTTCAATGAAAGATGCATCTAAAGAAAGGGTTTTTAATCTTAGGAATGGAGAAAAATATGTTGATTTAACATCATATAGCGATGAAAATAATAGAATTATATGTGGAGTTCTAATCCCTGGAGCTTCAATAGGAATGCATTTGCATGAAAATGATAGTGAAATTATCTATATAATAAAGGGGACAGCCACATTTTTAACAGATGAGGGAGAAGAAGTTGCCCAAGAAGGAATGTGTCACTATTGTCCTAAAGGACATAGTCACAGCATGTTAAATAAAGGAACTGAAGATGTAATATTTTTTGCTGTTATACCAAAACATTAGAAGCTTCATTAAGGTATTACATGATATAATCTTCATTAAAAAATTTAAAAAGTTTATAAGGTAAGTTAAATATAAGTTTTCACGAAGGTCAGCTATTTCAATAGTTGTTCCTTCGTTTTTTGTTGTATGAAGCTTTAAAAAATTAGTAAGAATTGATTATTTTCCTTAATAGTTTAAAAAAATTATTAAAAAGGAAAAAAGGTGGTATAATAATAACGAAGGGCAAAGAAAGTCAAAGTCAAGGAGGCGTAATATGTCTAAACTCACAAATCTAATAGAAATGTTTATTAAGTCCTTAATTGATGCCCAAGAAGATGGTATTATTGAAATTCAGAGAAATGAATTGGCAGAAAAATTCAACTGTGCTCCTTCACAGATAAATTATGTCCTTGCCACCAGATTTACTCCCTACAAAGGTTATTATATAGAGAGTAGACGAGGTGGTGGAGGGTATATTAAAATTGTAAAGGTTAGTATTGATGAATACGAGGATATCAATAATATTATAATAGATACAATTGGAGAATCAATAACAAAAAACAAAGCATACCATATAGTGGAAGGCTTGCAGGAAAAGGGAATCATCTCAGAAAGGGAAAGCAGGATTATAAAAGCTGCTTTAAGTGAAAGGGCATTAGGATGTGAAAGCCCAGAGTTGAGAAATAAAGTGAGAGCTGATATATTAAAAAATATATTGTTAATGTTGGTTAAGTAGGAGGGATTAGATTTGTTATGTGATAAGTGTAATAAAAACGTGGCCACAATCCATTTTACTAAAATCATAAATGGACATGTTGAAGAAAGGCATCTTTGTGAGTCATGTGCAAAGGAAGAGGAGGATTTTGAGTTTAATTTTGAGATACCTTTTTCTTTTGAAAATATCTTTACTGGCTTAATAGATAATTTGCCAGAGGAATCTGAAAGAAAGAAAGTTGCTACCTGCCCAAAGTGTGGCTTAACATATAAGAAATTCCAAGAAATTGGTAAATTTGGATGCTCTAAATGTTATGAAGTATTTGAAAAGGATATAAATACATTGTTGAAAGGCATTCATGGACATAATATCCATAGAGGCAAGGTACCAATAAATACTAAGGACAAAATAGTTCAAAAGAAAGCCATTGAAACTCTTCAAGAAGAATTGAAGAAATCAATTGAAAAAGAAGATTTTGAAAGGGCTGCATATTTGAGGGATGAAATAAACAGGCTAAAGCAAAAGCTTAGCAGGAGTTAGGGGGTGAGCCTATGGTTAAATGGTTAGATGGTACAGGGTTAGATGAAGATGTTGTAGTAAGCACTAGATTGAGACTAGCAAGAAATTTAGCCAATTATAGGTTTCCCAATTTTATGAATAATGATGAAGCAGAAGCAGTAACTAATGAAATACTAAACTGCATGAAGGATAATGTTTATGAGGTTCCATATAAATTCTATCGTATAAGGGATTTATCAGATACTGAAAGAAGTGCTTTTGTAGAAGATCATTTAATTAGTCCTAATCTAGCTAATAACTTGAATACAGGAAGTTTTCTTTTAAGGAACGATGAAAAGGCTACAGTGATGATAAATGAAGAGGACCACATAAGGATTCAGGTATTACTTCCTGGATTAAATTTTGAAAAGGGCTGGGAAATGGCTTCAAGTATAGATGATTCATTGGAAGGGAAAGTTGAATATGCATATCACGAAAAGTTTGGATATTTAACTGCCTGCCCAACAAATGTCGGTACAGGCTTAAGGGCCTCTGTTATGGTTCATCTTCCATGTATAACTATGACTGGGCATATTAATTCTATAATTGAAGAGCTCACAAAGATTGGATTAACTGTAAGAGGCATTTATGGAGAAGGTACCAAGGCATTAGGAAATATCTTTCAAATCTCAAATCAAACTACATTGGGAGAATCTGAAGAAGAGATTATAAAGAAGTTAAACAGGGTTGTTAGAGAAATAATATCCAGAGAAAGAAGTACAAGGGTATATATGTTAGATAAGAGAAATCATCAGATGGAAGATATGATTTACAGGTCTTATGGCATTTTGAAATATGGCAGAATTATTTCTTCTCAAGAAGCCATGAATCATCTATCTAATGTTAAATTAGGCTGCGATCTTGGCGTAATAGATTATATAAAATCCAAGGATATAGTTAAACTAATGATAGAAATACAGCCAGCTAATATACAAAGAGCTGCAAATAGAGATTTGACTTACGAAGAAAGAGACATATACAGAGCAGAATTAATAAGGAAAAAATTAAGTAATTTGGAGGGGTAACACATGGCAATGTTTGGGAGATTTACAGAAAGAGCACAGAGAGCAATCTTATTAGCTCAGGAAGAAGCTAAAAATTTAAAGCATAATTATGTTGGAACAGAGCACATTTTATTAGGGCTAATAGCTGAAGAAGAAGGGGTAGCTGCAAGGGCATTGGCCAAAATGGGTGTAACTTTGGATAAGGCAAGGCAGGAAATCATATCAATTGAAGGAGAAGGAAGCTTTGGAGGAGATATTTTAGGGTTTACTCCAAGGACTAAAAGGATATTTGAATTAAGCTTTATTCAAGCACGAAACCTTGGCCACAATTATGTGGGAACAGAACATCTTTTGCTTGGAATACTATCTGAAGGAGAAGGCGTTGCTATTTTAGTATTAAGCAGGCTTGGAGTAGATCCAAGGAAATTGGCTGAATTAGTTCTAAGCATGATATCAGATTCTGTCAATAAACAAGGTCAAAATATTGAAACTCATAATGTAGATACTCCTAATTTGGACAAATACAGTACAGATTTGAATAAATTGGCTGAAGCTGGTCAAATTGACCCAGTAATAGGAAGGTCAAAAGAAATCGAAAGGGTAATTCAAGTTTTAAGCAGAAGGACAAAGAATAATCCAGTTTTAATAGGAGAACCAGGTGTAGGTAAAACTGCCATTGTAGAGGGATTAGCACAAAAGATAATTGAAGGGCAAGTTCCTGAAATAATTAGAAATAAGCGAATTGTTGCTTTGGATTTACCAGGCATGCTTGCTGGTGCAAAATATAGGGGAGAATTTGAAGAAAGATTAAAATCCGTAATGAAGGAATTAAAAGAAGCAGGTAATGTGATATTATTCATCGATGAGCTTCACACAATTGTTGGTGCAGGTGCTGCTGAAGGTGCAATTGATGCATCAAATATCTTAAAACCAGTGTTAGCAAGAGGAGAACTTCAAATTATTGGGGCTACAACAATAGATGAATATAGGAAGCATATTGAAAAGGATGCAGCTTTGGAAAGAAGATTCCAACCAATTATGGTTGAAGAACCTACAGTAGAAGATACCATAAAAATACTAGAAGGTTTAAGGGATAAATATGAAGCTCATCATAAAGTAAAGATTACTGATGATGCATTAAGGGCTGCAGCTGAACTTTCACATAGGTATATTACAGATAGGTATTTGCCAGATAAGGCTATAGACTTAATAGATGAAGCAGCTTCTATGATAAGAGTAAATTCCTTTGTTCCTCCCAAGGAATTAAAGAACTTGGAAGAACAGTTGGAAGAATTATCTAAGGAAAAGGAAGAAGCCATAAATACTCAAAACTTTGAAAAGGCTGCCAAAATAAGGGATAAGGAAAGACAACTAAGAAAGGAATTGGAAAACAACAAGGCACAATGGGAACACAGAAAGGAAGTAGAAAATCTTGTTGTTGGCTATGATGAAATTGCCAAAGTAGTTTCAAATTGGACTGGTATTCCAGTTACCAAGATGACAACTGAAGAAAGTCAAAGGCTTTTGAACTTGGAAAAGATATTGCATGAAAAAGTAATTGGTCAAAATCAAGCTGTAGAAGCTGTAGCCAATGCTGTAAGAAGGTCAAGGGTTGGATTGAAGGATCCAAAGAAGCCTGTAGGCAGCTTTATCTTTGTAGGGCCAACTGGCGTAGGTAAGACTCATTTAGCAAAGGCTTTAGCAGAAGCGTTGTTTGGCGATGAAGATTCCATGATAAGAATTGATATGTCCGAATACATGGAAAAATTCTCCGTATCAAGGCTTGTAGGTTCACCTCCAGGATATGTAGGATATGAAGAAGGCGGACAACTAACTGAAGCAGTTAGAAGGAAACCATATTCAGTAGTGCTATTTGATGAAATAGAAAAAGCACATCCTGATGTATTTAATATATTGTTGCAAATCCTAGATGACGGAAGACTGACTGATTCCAAGGGGAGAACTGTGGATTTCAAGAATACAGTAATAATCATGACATCAAATGTTGGAGCTACATCCCTTAAGAAGCAAAATGTTCTAGGATTCTCACCTGTAAGGGAAGACAACAGGGCTGAATATGAAAAAATGAAAGAAACTATTACAGAAGAATTGAAGAAAACCTTTAGGCCTGAATTCCTAAATAGGGTAGATGAAATAATAGTATTCCACAATCTAGAAGAAGAACATGTAAAGGAAATAGTAGATATCATGGTCAGCGATTTAGAAAAACGCATGAAGAAAATGGATATTGATATTACAGTCACTGAAAATGCCAAAGAACATGTTTCTAAAGTAGGATTTGACCCAGTTTATGGTGCAAGGCCACTTGAAAGGACCATAAGGAAGATGATTGAAGACCAATTAGCAGAAGAAATCCTAAAAGGGAATATTTCAAAAAATGATAAAATTATTATTGACTATGATAAAGATAATGATAAACTAGTATTTAAACCAGCATAGGAACGATGCAAATCGTTCCTTAATTGTTTAAGGAGGAAAAGATGAAGAAAAAAGCCAAATACATTTGTGAAAACTGTGGTTATGAAAGCATCAGCTACTATGGTAAATGCCCTGAGTGTGGAAGTTGGAACAGCCTAAAAGAGGAATTGGTCGATGAAAAGGAAGTTAAAGATAAAATAAAGGCTGAAAAAAGGCAGATTAAAAGATTAAAGGACATAGTATCAACTAATAGCGATAGGATTATTACAAGTATAAACGAGTTTAACAGAGTAATGGGTGGTGGAATAGTAAGGGATTCAATAACTATTCTTACTGCTAAGCCAGGTGCTGGTAAATCCACGCTGCTACTACAAGTTGCCAATGATTTAGCCAAGAAAAACTATAAAGTCATTTATGCTTCTGGTGAAGAAAGCGAATCCCAGATAAAAAACAGGGCTGACAGGATTATAGATGCAATTCATCCGAATGTATGGGTTATTTCAGATAACAGCATGGATAATGTTCTGGAATATATTGAAGAGGTAGATCCAGATTTAATTATCATAGATAGTATCCAGACCTTTGCCCTTGAGGAGTTCCCTAATTCCCGTGCTGGTACCCCAACTCAGACTCTGGAATGTGCAAATAGGCTCGTAAAAATTGCTAAAAATCCCAACAGGCCAAGGGCAGTAATATTAATTGGGCAAATGACTAAGGAAGATGAAATAGCTGGAGTTAGGGCCTTAGAACATCTAGTAGATACCGTCCTTGTCATAGAGGGAGAAAGCGGTGAAGAGTTGAGGACGCTGCTAACTACAAAGAATAGGTATGGTTCTACTGGGGAAATGGGATTTTTCTATATTACTGATAAAGGCATGGTAAGTATTGACAATCCTTCGGAGTATTTTATGAGTGCAAGGGATGAAAACCTCCTTATGCCAGGAAGTGCAATAACCGTAGTAAAAGAAGGCACAAGGCCAATAATTCTTGAAATCGAATCATTAGTATCAAATTCCTTTACCCCATACCCTTCAAGGATAAGCGAATGTCTAAAAAGAGAACAGCTAAATACCTTGGTTTCTATTATTGAACAAAGGGCTGGAATCAACTTATTTGATAAGAATGTAGTGGTAAAGACAACCGGCGGTATTAAACTTAAGGAACAAGCATCAAACCTTGCTGTAGTCATGAGCATAATCTCATCAGTTAAAAATATCCCAATATCAAATGATGCAGTTTTTATATCAGATGTTGGTTTAACTGGTGAACTTAAAAGGGTGCCTTCATTGGAAACAAGAATTAAGGAATTAGATAGAATGGGGTTTAGAAAAGTTTATGTTGCACCAAATAGCGGAATAGATATAAAAACTAGTAATTTGGAAATAATTCAGCTAAGGACTTTAAGAGAGGTAATAAATGATGTTTTTTAAACATAAGTAGGCTAGATTTATCTAGCCTACTAAGTTTATTTTAAACTATAGATGCCTAAAGTCTTAATAGTTTTATATTCATCTTTAATAATTTGCTCTATATCTAAACCAAGGGTATTGCAAAGGGCAGCTAAGTAAAATAAGTAGGAGCCAATTTCGGTAGAAATAACTTCTTTGCAGTTATCACAGAGGGTTCCTTCTATATGGCTGCTAACAGCATTTAACATTTCTTGAAGGGAATCTCTATTATAATCCTGCTTGTTAGCGTTGATTTTAATGCATCCGCAATTTGTTACTGATTTTGCTATTGCTCTATTTATACGTGCAGTAAATTCATCAAGTTTAGTCATAATATCTAAAATGCTTTTATGCCTAATTAAAACTTGAGATACTTGATTTTGAAAATCTTTGTAACTTATTGCTATGTCGACACTATTGTTGTCTATCATAGTCTCACTCCCAATCAGTTTTTGCTATATTTCAATTATACTTACATAGACAAGCAGTTGTCAAATATTTCTATAAATTTAAATAAAATTTACTGGATAGTATTTTTTGTCAACAAATTATTTTTAAGGGATTGACAACCTCATCTGAACTGTGATAAAATATTAACTTTACAAATCCAGCAAAATGGTGTATAATAGGATAGAATAGGGTAACAGGAGGTTTTTTTAATGTTTAATATAGGAGATAAGGTTGTCTATCCTATGCATGGCGCTGGTATTATAGAGGGAATTGAAGAGAAGGAAATCCTGGGAGAAAAGAGAAAATACTTTATCATGAGAATGCCCATCGGAGACATGAAAGTTATGGTACCTGTAGATAATATGGAAGAAGTTGGAGTTAGAGAAATTATTAAGAAAGAAGATTTAGAAAAGGTTATTTCTGTATTAAAGAGTAAAAAAACTGAAATGCCTCAAAATTGGAATAAAAGGTACAGACTCAATATGGATAAAATCAAGTCAGGCGACATTTTTGAAATTGCTGCTGTTGTTAGAAACTTGATTAGGATGGATATGGAAAAGGGCTTGTCCACTGGCGAAAAGAAGATGTTAAGTTCTGCAAAACAGATGTTATTATCAGAAATTGCCTTAGTTTCTGATTATAACATAGATCAAATAGAAAAGCTAATTATGGATGCAATAACTAACAATGAATAAATTTTTCTAACAAACTTCCAGCAATTATGTTTATATTTTTTATAATTGGCAATAACTATAATAACAGGGGGTGTATAAATGGTTGACAAGATACTTAGAGTAGTTATAGGCGTATTTGGAATGATCCTTGGAGCTAGCCTATTATCTTTATTTGTTAATATAGGAATAATAGATTTATTTCGAGATGGATGGATTAATTTAGCTATTTATTTGGGAGTTTCTATTTTATTTGGAATCATATTTTTTTCATTATCATCTAGAATCATCCATAAAGGCAGGAAGATAACTGGGCTAATTGTTAAGGAAATAGAAAAATTTTCTGTTTATGATATAGCTTTTTCTTCAATTGGATTAATAGTTGGTTTATTAATTGCTTTTTTATTATCTCAACCAATTATTAATTTAGGAATACCTTATGTAGGAGTTATATCTTCGATTATTCTATATGGATTTTTTGGATATTTAGGTGTAACAATTCCTCACAGGAAAAAAGAAGATATTCAAAGTGGTATTCAAAATAGCATATCAAATATAAAAAGGAGTTCTAAGGACAAAATAAAAATATCAAATAAGACTTCTCCAAAAATATTGGATACATCAGTTATTATTGATGGTAGAATAGCGGACATCTGCAAAACTGGATTTGTTGAAGGGCCTTTAATTATACCACAGTTTGTGCTAGAAGAATTGCAGCATATTGCAGATTCTTCCGATACTCTAAAAAGAAATAGAGGCAGAAGAGGATTAGATATCTTAAATAAAATACAAAAAGAGTTGGATATAGAAGTAATAATATATGATAAAAAGATAGATGATGTTGAAGAAGTAGACTCAAAGCTATTGAAGTTAGCCCAAATGCTTAAAGGGAAAATAATCACCAATGATTTTAATTTAAACAAGGTAGCAGAAGTACAAGGTATTGAAGTATTAAATGTAAATGAACTGGCAAATGCAGTAAAGCCCATTGTACTTCCTGGAGAAGAAATGGTTGTGCATGTTATAAAAGATGGCAAGGAATTCAATCAAGGCCTTGCATATCTGGATGATGGCACCATGATAGTAGTAGAAGGTGGAAAGCAGTACATTGGAGAAAAAATTGATGTTATAGTAACCTCTGTATTGCAGACGTCTGCAGGCAGGATGATATTTGCAAAGCCAAAATCTTTAGTTGATAAAGCTGTATAGACCCGAAAGGGTCTTTTTCTATACCTAATTTTAGAAAAGTAGTTTACTAATTGCCTACTTATGCTATAATACTTAAGAGGTGAAAATGATGTATAAAAATTACTTTGTATCTGTAATAATTGCAGCAGCAGGCATGAGTAACAGAATGGGCAGCAAAATAAATAAGCAGTTTATAGCTATTGGTGGAAAACCTATTCTTGCTCATACAATTGAGAAATTTGAAAGATGCAGGTATGTTGATGAAATAATTGTCGTTGCCAAAGAAGAAGAAATAGAATATTGTCGAAAAGAAATTGTAAGAAAATATAAATTTAATAAGGTTGCAAATATAATCCGTGGTGGAAAGGAAAGACAGGATTCGGTTTATAATGGAATTTTAGCCTTAAATGAAAAATCAGATATTGTGTTAGTCCATGATGGAGCTAGGCCTTTTGTTAAATTGGAAAACATAGAGGATGGAATAAAAGGCGTTGTGGAATATGGTGCATGTGTTATAGGTGTACCAGTTACTGATACTATCAAAGTTGTTGGAAATGATAAATTTATTGACAGTACGCCAAAAAGGGATTTATTGTGGGCAGCTCAAACACCTCAATGCTTCTTTAAGGAAATTTTAATTAAAGGATATGAGAAGGCTATAAATGATGGGTTTTATGGTACCGATGACAGCTCTCTTGTTGAGAGGATAGGATATAATGTAAAGATGATAATGGGCTCTTATGAGAATATAAAAATTACAACGCCTGAAGATTTAATACATGCAGAATCGCTGTTAAAAGACAAGGATAAAATTTACAATAGAAGAGAATTTATATCTCAAAGTAGATAATAGGTGATAACATGAGAATAGGATTTGGATACGATGTCCACCAGCTTGTAGAAGGGAGAAAATTAATCATCGGTGGTGTTGATATTCCTTTTGAGAAGGGCCTTTTAGGGCATTCAGATGCTGATGTATTAATCCATGCAGTAATGGACAGCATCCTAGGTGCATTAGCCCTTGGGGATATAGGTAAGCATTTTCCTGATACCGATGATAAATATAAAGATATATCCAGTGTATATTTATTGTCACAAGTGGCTAAATTAATGAATGAAAACGGATATGAAATTGGGAATATTGATGCTGTTGTTGTAGCACAAAGGCCCAAATTGGCTTCATATATTGATGATATGAGGAAAATAATTGCAGAAACTCTTTCGACATCTGTTGGTAATATAAGCATAAAAGCAACTACAACAGAATATCTAGGCTTTGAAGGAAGAGAGGAAGGGATTTCTGCATATAGTGTGTGTTTATTAAAGAAAGTGATTGACAAAAACGATTAAATATGTATAATTTGTGTATAAATTCATATTTTGCAATGATGGGGACTAGTAAATATTACAGGTCCTAGAGAGGAAGTCACTTAGGTGGAAGACTTCTGACCTCCATGATATTGAACCCACCCCTGAGCTTTTAGCGATGAGCTAAAACGATTGTATCGTTATAACTATCGAGGGAACCTTATTTTACATAAGGTTTATTAGAGTGGTACCGCGGAATTAACCTTTCGTCTCTAGGCTTGAGATGAAAGGTTTTTTTAATAGTTAAGCGAGGATTTTTATATAATGCACAATTATATTAATTCACAATGCACAATGTACAATTCACAATTATTATTAGTTAATAGTTAATAATGAATAATATATGTAAATATACAGTTTGTTAATAAATTTAATTGTGAATTGTGCATTTAATAAAGTTATGAACTGTGAATTGTTCATTGAACAAATTTATGAATTAAAAGAAGAAGAAGGAGGAGATAGTATGCGAATGTCAAATTTATACATGCCAACACTAAGGGAAGTACCTGCTGAAGCTGAAATACCTAGCCATAAATTGCTTCTTAGGGCAGGGATGATAAGGAAATTAGTGAGTGGTATTTATTCCTATTTGCCATTGGGATACAGGGTTATTAGAAAGATAGAAAATATTGTTAGAGAGGAAATGGATAATGCAGGAGCTCAAGAACTATTGATGTCTGCAATTCAGCCTAAGGAACTTTGGGAAGCTACAGGAAGATGGCATGATTTTGGGCCAGAAATGTTTAAATTGAAGGATAGGCATGACAGGGAATTTTGTCTAGGTCCTACCCATGAAGAATATTTTACTAGTCTTGTAAAGGGAGAGGTAAAATCATATAAGCAGTTGCCTCTTAATCTGTATCAAATTCAAACAAAATACAGAGATGAAAAAAGGCCTAGATTTGGTCTAATGAGAAGCAGAGAATTCATTATGAAAGACGCATATAGTTTTGATGCTGATGAAGAAGGAATGAGAAAATCTTATGAAATCATGTGGAAGGCCTATGAAAAAATCTTTGATAGATTGAAGCTAAAATATAAGGTAGTATTAGGAGATTCTGGAGCTATGGGAGGAAATGTTTCTCATGAGTTCATGGCACTATCTGAAGTAGGAGAAGGTGTCATAGCATACTGTGAACACTGTGATTATGCTGCTACTTTAGAAAAGGCTTCAGTTATATATAAAGTAGAAAATGATGTAGAAGAATTGCCTGTTGAAAAAGTCCATACACCAGGGGTTACTACAATTGAAGAGCTCGAAAGGTTTTTTGGTATTAATGCTTCAAATTTTGCTAAAGCAGTAGTATATAAGGCTGCTGGCTATCCTGTAATAGCTGTAATTCCAGGTGATAGAGAATTAAATGAAACTAAGTTATGCAATTATTTAAAAATAGCTGAACATGAACTTGAAATGGCAAATGAAGATTTAATAAAAGAAATCACTGGAGCAAATAAAGGTTTTACAGGACCAGTTAACTTAAAAGGAGAAGTTAGGCTCCTTATTGATTCCAGGATTACTAAAATGAAAAATCTTGTTACTGGTGCAAATGAAACAGATTACCACTTAAAGAATGTTAACTATGGAAGGGATTTTACAGGAGAAGTAGTTGATGACTTGCTATTAGTTAGAGAAGGAGATATCTGTCCAAAATGTGGAGAAACCTTAAAAATGGAGAGAGGCATAGAAGTAGGAAATATATTCCAATTAGGTACAAAGTATTCTAAGCCACTAAATGCTACTTTCTTAGACGAAAATGGCATTGAAAAACCATTTGTAATGGGATGCTATGGAATAGGCATATCAAGGACAATGATGGCTGTAGTAGAGCAATATCATGATGATGATGGAATTATCTGGCCATTAATTGTTGCACCATATCATGTAATAGTGACTGTTATCAATTCAAAAAACAGTGAACAGATGGAACTTGGAGAAAGAATCTACAGTGAATTAATGGCACATGGTGTAGAAGTTCTATTAGATGATAGAAATGAAAGTGCTGGAGTTAAATTTAAAGACAGGGATTTAATTGGTATCCCAATTAGGATTACAGTAGGCAAGAAGGCTGGCGAATCAATTGTAGAATATTCCCTACGAAAAGATAAAGAGAAAAAAGAAGTACATGTAAATGAGATAATAAGATTAGTAGAAGAAGAATTTGAAAAAGCTGGTTTGAAGTTTTAAATAAAGTTTTCTAATTAGAATTTTTAGAAAGTCCTTACCTTCATCAGGAACAGGACTTTCTTTTTTATAAATTAAATAGGACTTAAGTCTTATTTTTTTGAAAGAAATAGCCAGAATATTTAAAATTGTGTAGTATAAGAATACAGACTCATAGATAACTAGATTAATAACGTGTATAATGGGTATTAATTAAATGTCATATTTTTAGTTTGACAGCATATATTGTTATATATATGTGGGGGAAGGAGATCATAATATATGGATTTCGAACTTGAATTAGTAATGCTATGTGAAAAGATTATTGATTTACTGGAGGAATTAAAACAAAAATCATTAATTACTGAAGAAGAGTACATAAATCATACAAAGTTGAAATTTGAATTTTTAAAAAGAAATCTTGTTGGTGTAAGTGATTATTATTAAATTATACGATTTATCTTGATATGTTTTTACATAATATAATAGATAATAATAAAACACTTAGGTTTATTATTACTATATTCAAATATACAATTGAATATAGTTTTTTTGTTTTTTGCAATTGTTTACATTTTGAATATTTCTATTATATAATAAAGATAATTAATTCAGGAGGTGTAGAGATTGAAAGAAGTTAGAGTAAGATTTGCTCCAAGTCCTACTGGATATTTACATATAGGAGGATTAAGAACTGCTTTATATAATTATCTATTTGCAAGGCATAACAATGGCAAGTTCATATTGAGAATTGAAGATACAGATCAAACAAGATATGTTGAGGGTGCGATAGAAAATCTGATTGAATCGTTACACTGGGCTGGTATAGAATATGATGAAGGTGTATTTTTGGAAAATGGGAAAATTGTCGAAAAAGGAGATTATGGTCCATACATTCAATCAAAGAGATTGGATATATATAAAAAATATGTCGATGAATTAGTGGAAAAAGGCCATGCGTATTACTGCTTCTGTTCTAAGGAAAGGCTTGATGCCCTTAGAGAAGAACAGAGGATAAAGGGATTAGTTCCAAAATATGATGGACTATGCAGGAGCATTCCTCTTGAAGAAGCTAAAGAGAGAATTGCTAGAGGAGAAGAATATGTAGTTAGATTGAAGCTTCCTCATAATTACGATATTAAGTTTCATGACCTTGTTAGAGGAGATATTGTAATAAATACAAATGATATAGATGACCAAGTATTATTAAAATCTGATGGATTCCCAACATACCATTTGGCTGTAGTTGTAGATGACCATTTGATGGGTATAACTCATGTAGTAAGAGGAGAAGAATGGCTTCCATCAACTCCAAAGCATGTATATCTTTATGAAGCCTTTGGTTGGGAAAAGCCAACCTATGTTCATTTGCCAACAGTACTTAACAAGGACAGAAAGAAATTAAGCAAAAGACAAGGCGATGTATCTGTTGAAGATTTTAGGGAAAGTGGCTATCTTCCAGAGGCAATAATAAACTATTTGGCGTTAGTTGGATGGAGCCCAGAAGACAATCAAGAAATCTTCTCAATAGAAGAATTAATTGAAAAGTTTTCCTTCGAAAGGGTAGCCAAAACTGGAGGAATTTTTGATAAGGACAAGTTAAATTGGATAAATGGCCACTATATTAGAAATTCTTCAGTTGAAAGAATTACAGAACTTGCTATTCCTTATTTGAAAAAAGCAGGATTTATTGATGACAAATTTGTTGAAGAAAGATATGACTGGTTAAAATTACTAGTAAGAACAATTCAAGAAAGCATAGATACAATTGCAGAAATACCAGAGAAGGTTGAATTTATATTTAAGGAACACATTGATATAGAAGATGAAGAAGCGTTGGAAGTTCTTAAGGGAGAACAAGTGCCAGTAGTATTAAGTGCTATCAAAGAAGAATTAAATGCTGTGGATGAATTAGATGAAGAGAAGGCAAAAGCACTTATAAAGCAGGTACAAAAGTCTACTGGAGTAAAAGGTAAAAACTTGTATATGCCTGCTAGAGTTGCTTTAACAGGCAAAACCCATGGCCCTGAATTTGTAAATATAATGGCATTATTGGGTAAAAAGAATATAATAATAAGAATCGAAGATGTAGAAAAGAAATACTTAAACATTTAGTGAATAGCAAATGTAGTCATTATTGGTGAATAGTGAATAAATTAATTGGTGAAAAATTAAAATGAATGACTAAAACATAAATTATTCACTATTCACTATTAACTATTCACTTTTTATTGTGCTTATGCAATAAAGGAGGGTAGAGATGAAATTATACAATACTTTGACCAGGAAAAAGGAAGAATTTGTACCATTAGTTGAAGGACAGGTTAGGATGTATACTTGTGGTCCTACAGTTTACAACTATATACATGTTGGAAATGCGAGGCCAATGGTAGTATTTGATACTTTGAGAAGGTACTTTATTTATAGAGGTTACGATGTAAAATATGTAGTTAATTTTACAGATATAGATGATAAGATAATCAACAGAGCAAATGAAGAAAACACCAGCTACAAGGAAATAGCAGAAAAATATATAGAAGCGTTTTTAGAAGATGCTAAGGGATTGAATTTATTAGAAGAAAAAACCATACATCCAAGGGCAACTGAATTTATTAAGCCAATGATTGATTTTATTCAAAGATTGATTGATATAGGTGCAGCTTACAATGCAGATGGCAATGTCTATTTTAACATAGAGGCTGCAGAGAATTATGGAAAGTTGTCCAAGAAAAACATTGAAGAGCTAATAAGCGGCGCAAGGGTAGAAGTCAGCGAAGAAAAGAGAAACCCTATGGACTTTGCATTGTGGAAAAAGGCAAAGGAAGGTGAACCATGCTGGGAAAGCCCTTGGGGGAAAGGAAGACCTGGTTGGCATATCGAATGCTCTGTCATGGCAAGGACTTTATTAGGTGATACAATAGATATCCATGCTGGTGGAGAAGATTTACAGTTTCCTCATCACGAAAATGAAATTGCACAATCAGAAACTTTAACTGGCAAGCCTTTTGCGAGATATTGGCTTCACAATGCCATGATTAATGTAGATAACCAAAAGATGTCCAAATCGTTGGGGAATTTCCTATTAGTTAGGGATATAAAGAAGGAATTTGATTTGGAAGTTTTGAGGTTCTTTTTATTATCTGCCCACTACAGGACTCCAATGAATTTCACTAGAGATATTATGAAGCAAATGGAAAAGGGCTTGGAAAGATTGTATAATGGTAAGAAGAATCTTGAATATTTATTGGATAAGACTGAAGATAGGCCTTTGAATGAAGAAGAAGAAAAGCATTTGGAGGAAATAGAGAAGTATAAACAAGACTTTATAGACTCCATGGATGATGATATAAATACTGCTGATGCCATAGCTTCTATGTTTGAATTGGTAAAATACACTAATTCCAATTTGAATGAAAAATCTTCAAAAGCGCTTGTATCAAAAGCGTATCAAATACTCATGGAACTTGCAAATGTCCTAGGGATATTGTATAAGAAAGATGAAATATTGGAAGAAGAAATATTGGAACTTATTGAAAAGAGAACTGAAGCTAGAAAGAATAAAAATTATAAATTAGCAGATGAAATTAGGGATAAACTAAGAGAAAAAGGAATCATCCTTGAAGATACACCTGAAGGAGTGAAATGGAGAAGAATTTAGATTATGGAACAAAATATTTTTAAAGAAATGATTAACAAATTAAGTGCAGAGGATATAGCTATGCTATCTCCTTTGCACCTTGCTTATATAGGGGATGCAGTTTATGAACTATTAGTAAGGACTTTTGTTTTAAGTAAAAAAATACCTGTAAAGGAACTGCATAAATTGTCTACGGATTATGTTAAAGCAAAGGCACAGTCTGACATAGTACACAAGCTAGAGGAATATTTGACTGAAGAAGAAAAGGCAATAGTTATAAGAGGAAGAAATGCAAAGTCCAACTCTATAGCTAAAAATGCCACAGTAATAGATTATAAATATGCTACTGGTTTTGAAGCTTTAATTGGATACTTATATTTAACTGAAAACATGGACAGAATTGGAGAGATATTTAGACTGATTATTGAAGATAACCTTAACTAGAGAAAAGGGGGAAAAAATGGCTAAAGTTGAGTTAATAAGGTATACTCCAGATGGAGAAAAACTAATTGCAGCAGCTGCAAAGCTGTGCTATTCGCCTGTAGGAATAAGCGAGATTGAAGAAAACCTAGATGAAGGTAAAATTGAGTCTTTTTTATCTATGCTTGTGGATTTAAATCACGAAAGTCCTATAGAACATGTTACTTTTACATTTGCAGTAGAAGGAGTATCTCGAACTTTAACGCATCAACTAGTAAGGCATAGAATTGCAAGCTATTCACAGCAGTCTCAAAGATATGTTAAGCTAGACCAATTTCAATATATAATTCCTCCTTCCATAGAAAAAAATAAAAAGGCTAAGGAGTTATTTGTAAAAACTATGGAAGAATGTCAGCGAAGTTATAATGAAATATCAAATATATTATTTGAAGATTATTATAATAAGTATTTAGAAGAAGGCTTAAGTGAAAAAGAAGCGAAACACAAGGCAGAGAAAGAGGCCATAGAAGATGCAAGATATGTTTTCCCTAATGCATGTGAAACTAAAATTGTTTTTACAATGAATGCAAGGTCCCTAATGAACTTTTTCAGGTTAAGGACCTGCAATAGAGCTCAATGGGAAATTAGGGAATTGGCTATTGAGATGTTAAAAGAAGTTAAAAAAGTTTATCCTATTCTTTTCAAAAATGCAGGGCCCAAATGTTTAACTGGACCATGTCCAGAAGGCAAGATGACATGCGGAAAAATAAAAGAAGTGAGAGAAAAATTTAAAAACTTAGTATAGTATAATTCACAGTTCACAATGTACAATTCACAATTGCAGTGAATAGTGAATGGTGAAAAGTTAGTAATTGATAGCAGCGAATTTATTTGCTGTTTACCATAATTATTCACTATTAGTTATTCACTTTTCACTAAAATTGTGAACTGTGAATTGTGAATTAAATAGAAAGGTTTGTGGTATTATGGATTTTCAATATGTTGCGGGAAGAAATCCTGTTTTAGAAGTATTGAAAACAGGCAGGGAAGTGGAAAAAATATATATTCAAAAAGGTGAGTTACAAGGCTCAATTAAAAAAATCATAGGAATTGCCAAAGAAAAGAACATAGTCGTTCAGCAAGTAGATAAGAACAAACTTGATTCTTTGGCAAAAGGCGTTGCCCATCAAGGAGTAGTTGCTTTAGTCTCTTCGTATGAATATTCTGATGTAGAGGATATTTTAGCGAAAGCTAGGGAAAAAAATGAACCACCATTCATTTTGATTCTTGATGGTATTGAAGATCCCCACAACCTTGGCGCTATAATTAGAACTGCAGAATGTGCTGGAGTTCATGGCATAATTATCCCCAAGCGAAGGTCTGCCCAAGTCAATGAAACTGTATACAAATCTTCTGCAGGCGCTGTAGAGCACATGCTAGTTACTAAAGTAAGCAATATAAATACAACAATAGATGAATTAAAGGAAAAAGGTTTATGGATATATGGTGCAGATATGGATGGGGATTTATATTTCAATATATCCTTTAAAGGTCCAGTAGCATTGGTAATAGGCAGTGAAGGAAAAGGAATATCTAGATTGACTAAAGAAAAATGCGATTATTTAGTGAAAATCCCTATGATAGGGAAAATTACATCCCTTAATGCATCCAATGCTGCTGCAATATTAATGTACGAGGTAGTAAGACAGAACCATGGCTAGTAAGAATAATAAAGTTAAAGAGTACTTATTTGTTGATGGTTATAATGTAATAAATACTTGGGATAGGTTTAAGGAGTTAAAAAAAGAAAACCTAGAAGAAGCTCGAAATGAGCTTATTGATATTTTAGTGGAATATATGCACTACTCGGGAATAAAGATTATATTAGTGTTTGATGGGCATCTTGTAAAGGGGAACAGTGGAACTAAAGAAAACTACCAAGGGTTGGAAATAGTATATACTAAGGAAAATGAAACAGCAGACCAATATATAGAAAAGAAGCTAGATGAAATAGGACGGACAAAAAAAGTTAGGGTAGCAACATCAGACTGGATGGAACAGCAAATTGTTTTAGGCAGAGGAGGTACTAGAATTTCATCTAGGGAACTCGAAGCAGAAATTTTTAATGAAAAAAGGCTTATTAACAGAAAAATATCCAGAGAAAACAAAAAGAACGATATGCTTATGAACAGGTTAGATGATGAGACTATACAAAAGCTTTCGAAATGGATTAAGGAAAATAAATAGTATTGACTTGAGATTACTGGTTAAATATAATTATGTTAATGGCATTCATATTTTACAGGGGGGTACCATTAATGCCATTTACTTTTTATGACGAAAAAAGAAGCTTTGACGTTTACAGAAACATGTCTGATGAAGACATTGTTGAAGCTGCCCAGAATAATGACAATACTGCTTTAGAATATTTATTTTATAAATATAAAAACTACATTAAACTCAAAGCCAGATCATATTATCTAATTGGGGCAGATAAGGAAGATATAGTCCAAGAAGGAATGATAGGCCTTTATAAGGCCATAAGAGATTATAATAAAAAAAGAAACACTACCTTTAAGTCATTCGCAGAAATATGCATAACAAGACAAATCATTTCTGCAATAAAAACTGCAACAAGGCAAAAACACATTCCTTTAAATTCCTATATATCTTTAAATAAATCTGCATATAATGAAGAATCTGAAAGGACTTTACTAGACGTTGTTTCAGAGATTAAAGTATGCGACCCAGAAGAATGGATGATAGGAAAAGAAGAATTAAATTTAATCGAAGAAAAGATGGGAGAAAGCCTTTCTGAACTGGAAATGGAAGTCTTCATGTCCTATGTTGATGGTATGAGCTATCAAGAGATTGCAGCTGGTTTGGACAAGCACGTAAAATGTATAGATAATGCACTTCAAAGAGTGAAGAAAAAGCTGGAAAAAATTTTAAGTTGCAACCATCTAACTTAAACTTGACAATTATGGGTACCAGTAGTAAAATATCAGTCAGTGAACAAATGCCCACGTAGCTCAGGAGGTAGAGCACTTGCATGGTAAGCAAGAGGTCACCGGTTCGAGTCCGGTCGCGGGCTCCAAAAATTTTTATTAATGAGACACCAGGGTGAGTTTTCTTATTGGGAATAGAAAACTCCTATATAATGATTATTTTTGATAATCAATTATAAGGATATAAGGAGGAAATTAAAATGGCAAAGGCTAAGTTTGAAAGGACAAAACCACACGTAAACATAGGTACAATTGGTCACGTAGACCATGGTAAGACTACTTTAACAGCAGCTATAACATTAGTATTAAATAAGAGATATGGAACAGGACAATTCATAGCTTATGACAACATAGACAAGGCTCCA
>DATCJO010000190.1:0-2538 GCA_036562765.1 Tissierellaceae bacterium
TCGTTTCTCGAACAAGATAAAGCTTATTAGTAACCTCACCAAACTGATTGGTTTCTTCCACAACTATAGCCCAGTCGGGATTGTATTCACTGACGGGAGTGGGTACTTTAAACCAGCTTGGAAGCTTAACATAAAGCTTTACATCTTTACGATTCTCTAACCCCTCAGCAAACTGTCTCTCTATATCAGAATCATATACAACATGGTCATATATAGATTTTGCTGCTGGAACAAGATATTGCTGGTTCTTTTCAATGTCTTGGAACAATTCCATAAGGTAATAATTGTCAATCCTGGTATATTGGATACCGTTCACATTAACCCTAATTTTTCTTTAAACACTTCAATAAATTCTACTTTTTTATTTTCATTATAAAACGGCAGCCCTACAATTATATATTTTTCATTCTCCCCAAATAATGTAGGCTTTATCTGATATTCGCTTTCTATTTCTTTCAAAAAATCTTCTTTCCACTGGTCTTTTTTCATCAAATGCTCTCCTTTTGCTTCTACAAAAAGCTGATATTGTTCAATTTTATCTGAGTTTTCTTTTTTTAAAAACAATACAAAATCCGGTTCCATAGCTTCTCCATCTGAGAATCTATAAATCTTAAATAAATTTGCGTTTCTCAACAAGTATATTTCACTATAGTTCTTTTTTAAATCTTCTATAATCCCATCAATAAATTTGATAAAGGATTTTTCTTCATATGTTCCATAATTTTCATCATAAATGTACCATTCCTTATTTGCTAAATTTAACTGCAACTCACGGTGTTTTGGATTGCTCATCGGTACACCATATTCCTGATCACCATATTCCCCGACATTTATTTTTAGTGATTTGTCTTTTACGACTTTTTTAACCTCTATCGGAACAAAAATTTTAGTCCCTTTGTATTCAACATATCCTTTCAAAATCTCGCTCCTTAATTGCATCAATACATTTAAACATATTTTTAGCATATCATCTGGTATTAAATTATTTAACTTTTCTCGTGAGCCGGTCACGTCAACGTTTATTCTCTTTAAAGATTCAATAAACTCCTTTGAAGATGTTAAATCTGGGAAGTATTTTTTTAGATTGCTAAATTTGTAAAAATCAAGTTTTGCCATTGCTTTTCTTATAATTACTTCTCCAAAATCATATAAACTAAATGTTTTTGTGGTTGTTTCAAAGGAGTCTCTGCTATTGGTTTCTTCTAAAATTATATCCTCTCTCAAAAATCCCGTAGGAAGTCTATATCTATATATCCTTTCAATTTCAATGTCATCAATCGTTTTAATACCTTTTCTATCTGCTTTTACCTTCTTATTCACAAACAAAAAACCCTTTTCCCAGAAATCTGTTTCCTTTATTTTAGGTTTTACCTTTAATTTAATTTCCTTTTCTTCATAGGGCATAATGCCATATTCCTTTAGCGCGGCAGTAAGTTCCTGTATGTATCTGGGGTTATGTTTACTGTGATAATAAAGTTCCTCAAGGATTTTCAAAGGATTATCTAGTTGATTATCAAATTTCCTTTTAAAAGGATCATCCTCTTTATTGACTTTAAATGGATAGTATCTTGCCCCCCTTCCAATTAACTGTCTTTCTGCTATGGTAGTGTTACCCGGAATATATTTACCATCTCTCGTCCAGTGTCCATCCCTTGTATCATAAAGTCTAACAATATCAAACAAGTTAAGGACATCCCAGCCTTCATCCAACATTTTAACTGCAAAAATGGCTCTAATTTCGTTATTTTCATCTTCAAGACTGTTGAGTTTTATCTGTTTTTCCTTATCTATATTTTCTGAATCAAGCAAAACACATTTTTCTTCTGAAAAATCTTCTTTCAGTTCGGTTATAAAGTTATCATAACTTATCCCTTCTTCCTTCAAGTACTGAAATACTTTTTCCATCACTGTACCAGTAGCATTTGAAATTATTTTTTCTATATCAGCCTCGCCCAGGTTATCCATTTTCTCTCTAAATAATTCATAATTTTCTTTTGACTCTTTTATGCTTTTTGATTTAAAAAGGATTACTGGCTTCAATCTAATTCCGTTTCTTTCTGCTATTTTTCTTCTGTACTGACTTAAAATGACTGCCTGCAACATTCTTTCCCAGTTTTCTAAATCAGCCTGTAAAACTTTCACTTCCTTAGAATAGCCGTCAATTCTAAATTGTTTGAGAGCATATTCAAAAATTACTTTGTCTGAATATTTCTCATAAATATTAGGATTGTCCATATCAATAGTAGCAGTATACTCAAGCAGTATATTCTCTGGATTAGAATTTAAAATTTGCATAACTGTATATTCCCAAGTTTTTTTCTTTTCCTCTTCCTCTTTGTTTAATTTATTTCGTGTCCACGCATTTATATGATGAGCTTCATCAGAAATTAAGACAATCTTTCTATCTTTAAAATCTTCCAAGGTAACTGAATTTTCACGAAATAGATTTAATTGACTGTGTAGTCCTTGAATTGTAGTGAAGATTATATTTATATCATATTCATTAGCTTCATCAAAATTAGAAACCTCTCTTATCTG
>DATCJO010000009.1:0-184690 GCA_036562765.1 Tissierellaceae bacterium
CTTAAAGAACTAGGTAATATTGGTGCAGGAAACGCAGCAACAGCATTAGCTAGTATGATTTCAAAGAAAGTTAATATGAATGTTCCCAATGTGCAAATTCTTGAATTTAAAGAAGTGGCAGAAATATTAGGGGGAGAAGAAAATCAAGTAGTAGGAATATATTTTGAATTATCTGGTGACGTAATTGGCAATATGCTTTTTGTCCTTGATATGAGTTCTGCAATTAATCTAACAAACATGCTATACAACAGAGAAAACAAAGAAAGAGAATTAGATGAGATGGATATATCTGCTATTTCAGAAGTGGGAAATATTCTTGCTTCTTCCTATGCAAATTCATTATCTTCTTTAACTGGTTTAAAGATAGCAATATCTGTACCATCAATTTCAATTGATATGGCTGGAGCTATTCTAAGTGTACCTGCAATACAATATGGACATATTTCCGATCATGCTTTAATGGTTGAAACAGTTTTTGAAGAAAATCAAAATTTAGTTGTTGGAAATTTATTCTTTCTACCAAATTTATCTTCATTTGATAAAATACTAACTGCATTAGGGGTAAATTGATATGAAAATAAACACTATTAAAGTCGGAATGGCTGATTTAAATGTAACAAAAGCACCACACTTGTTAACTACACTAGGTTTAGGCTCCTGTGTTGGTATAACTTTATATGATAGTATAAATAAAATTGCTGGTCTAGTCCATGTAATGTTGCCTTCAAGTAAAGAAATAAGAAATAATCAAAACAAAGCCAAATTTGCAGATACTGGCATTGAAGAACTGGTTAAAGAAATGGAAAAAATCGGAGCAAACAGAAAGAATTTAATTGCTAAAATAGCAGGTGGAGCTCAAATGTTCAATTTCAGTTCTAATAATCAAATGCTAAATATAGGAGAAAGAAATGTCATAGCTACTAAAGAAAAATTAAAAGAATTAAATATTAAATTAGTGTCTGAAGATACTGGTGGAAATTTTGGTAGAACGATAATTTTAGACTCTAAAGATGGCTCCTTGTATGTTAGGACTATAGGCCATGGAGAGAAGGTAATATGATTCCATGGAGGGATTTAAATGGAAGTTGACAGCTTATGGGAAAAATATGCTAAAACAAAGGATAAAGAAATAAAAAAAGCATTAATAGAAAAATACATCGATTTAGTTAAGATAGTTTCAGGCAGAATGTATAATTATTATGGTAGTAAGATTGAATATGAGGATTTATTAGGATATGGGGTTTTAGGATTAATAGATAGCATAGAAAAATACGATATAAAGAAAAATATCAAATTTGAAACATATGCACAAATCAGAATAAAGGGAGCTATTATAGACAGCATAAGAAAACTCGATTGGATACCTAGATCCCTCCGAAAAAAGTCAAAAGATGTACAAAATGCAATTAATCAGTTAGAAAATAAATTAGGAAGGGATCCAACTAATGAGGAAATAGCTAAATTTTTAAATATCTCAGTAAAAGAACTGGAAAACATATTATGTGATACATCAACTTTTAATGTGGCATCTTTGGAAGATCTTATTCTTTCCAATGAGGATTTTTCAGCAAGCTTTCAACAGGAAAATACGAGGCCAGAAGAAATATGTGAAAACAAGGAGCTTAAGGAAATTTTAGTAGAGTCTTTAAATTCTCTTAACGAGAATGAAAGATTAGTAATAACTTTATATTATTATGAAGATTTAACATATAAAGAAATTGGACATGTTTTGGAGCTCTCTGAATCAAGAATTTCACAAATACATAGTAAGGCCATCTTGAAAATTAAGAATTATTTGAAGAAAAAGGGAATAGATGATAGCTTATGGAGGTGAAATATGTACAATATAAATTCAAATATTAGATTAAGTATAAGTAAGGATGGACAAAGGGGCTATATCGAAGTATTAAGTGATAACAACAATGAAGTACAAGATTTTAATATAGATGAAGTAATTAATGAAGTAAAAAAATATATACAATATGGATTAATGGAAGATGTTTTATTAAAAGTGTTAAAAAATAGAATTGTAAACGAGAAGATTCTTATTGCAGAAGGTAAAAAACCAGTAAATGGCAAAGATGGGAAAATAAAATTTTACTTTGATTTTGAAAAACCACTGATGCCAAAAATAAACCCAGATGGTACTGTTAATTATAAAGAATTAGATTCTATAAATGTAGTTAAAGCTGGAGATATATTAGCTGAATTGATACCTCCTGAAAATGGTAAAGATGGAATTAAAGTAACTGGCGATCCAATTCCTCATAAAAAAGGCAAAACACCTATATTTCCTCGAGGAAAAAATACTGAAATATCAGAAGATGGCAGATTTTTAATTTCTTCTTCTAACGGTATTGTAGAATATAGAAATGGGAGAATTATAGTTTCTGAACTACTAGTTTTAGAAAACATTGACAACAGCACTGGAAATATAAATTTCAATGGCAATGTAATAATAAAGAAAGATATTTTAAATGGATTTACTCTAAAGACTACTGGCTCTGTAGAAATTAAAGGTGCTATTGAAGGTGGTTTTGTTCAATGTGACGGAGATTTATTAGTTAGAAGAGGCATAAAGGGATATAATAGGAAGACAGTCGATATAGGAGGAGATTTATCCACTAAGTTTATTGAAAATTCAATCATTAATGCAGGAGGAAATGTTACAGCAGAAGCTATAATGCATAGTGATGTTTCTTCAAAGTCTAATATTCTGGTAATTGGCAAAAAAGGTTTAATAGTAGGCGGAGTTTGCAGAGCAAAATATGAAATTCGTGCAAAAGTTGTTGGTTCATCAATGGCAACTAGTACTGTTTTAGAAGTTGGAATAGATCCTGAACTAAAGTCTAAAAATGATGAATTAGAAAAGAAGATAAATGAATTAAAAAATAATTTAGAAAAAGTGGAAAAATCCATCAAGATATTAGAAATATTAAAAAGCTCAAACAAACTTGATCAAAATAAAATGCAGATATACAACAATCTAATTACTACAAGAGACAATATTAATATAGAAATAGTAAATTTAGAAAGAGAATTAAATGAACTCCAAATAATAAAAGACAATTTGACAAAAGGACAAATCAAAGTTTCTGATACTGTATATCCAGGAGTAAAGATTATAATTGGAAATAGCCAATTGATTGTTAAAGATGAAATGAAGCGTTGTACATTTTATGAAGAGAATGGGAGAATAAAAATTGGTCCTTATTAAGGAGTGTTACTATGTCAATAAAACCGATTGATTATAATGTAATACTTCCTAAATCCCAAGAACTTAATAGCTATAAAATTGCTGAACAAATGAAGCAACAAAATGTTTTATATAACAATATTGTGCATAGAGAAAAAATTATAAATCAAAATATGAGAAAAGTTTTAAATACTGAAAGAACGGAAAATCTTAGAATTACAGCAGATAGTCAATCTAATAATAAATATGAAAAACACAATGAAAAGGAAAATAAAAATAAAAAAAGCAGAGAAAAACTAAATAATAAGAAAAAAAATTCTCTTTCAAATCATAAAATAGATATACAAATATAATTTGAGGTGTAATTATGTTCAATTATATTTTATTTTTTGTTGGATTTATACTAATTATTTTTTCAATAATTGTCATAAAAAAAGATTTAAAAAAATCGGAACTGGAAATTGAAGAAATAAATAAAATTGAGGAAAATGTGAAAGAATATTACAGATTAACTGAAGAAATGATAGAAATGTTTGATAATAGATTAAACGACAAAATGGAGGAAATAAATAAAGAAAAAATAAATTTAGAAAGCAATTACAAAAAAAAAGAATATATAGATAAAGAAGAAATTGAAAAATATAATGTTAATATAAATCACAGTAATAATATTACAGAAAAAATTTTGGAATTGCAAGATATGGGTTTAAGTATTAGCGAAATAGCTAAAAAGTTAAATTTGGGAATAAGGGAGACAGAAATAATATTAAAAATGTATAGATTAAAAAATATGGACAAAAATATTTAAAAATCGTTGATAATTAAAATATCTTGTGTTATACTACAATAGGATTACACACATTTTCTGACATTAAAGGGAGTGCCTAAATGGGTTCCTTTAATGCATGAAGAAAATGGAGGTAAAAAACTTGGAGGTGAATTTTTTATGTCAGTAATTACTATGAAAGCATTGTTAGAAGCAGGAGTGCATTTTGGCCATCAAACAAGAAGATGGAATCCTAAGATGGCAGAATACATCTTTACAGAAAGAAATGGAATCTACATCATCGATTTGCAAAAAACTGTTAAGAAAGTTGAAGAAGCTTATGAATTTGTAAAAGAATTAGCTGCAAATGGTGGAGAATTACTATTTGTTGGTACAAAGAAACAAGCTCAAGAAGCTATTGAAACAGAAGCCAAAAGGTGCAATATGCATTATGTAAATCAAAGATGGTTAGGTGGCATGCTTACAAACTATAAAACTATTAGAAGAAGAATCGATAGGCTTCATGAATTAAGAAAAATGGAAGAAGATGGAATGTTCAATGTTCTTCCTAAAAAAGAAGTTATTAAATTAAAACATGAAGCTGAAAGATTAGAAAAATTCCTAGGCGGAATAAAAAATATGGACAGACTTCCTGATGCTCTTTTCGTAGTAGATCCTAGAAAAGAAAAGATAGCTGTTAAGGAAGCTCGAAGCCTTGGAATACCAGTAGTTGCAATAGTTGACACTAACTGCGACCCTGATGAAGTTGATTATGTAATTCCAGGAAACGATGATGCTATTAGAGCAGTTAAACTTTTAACTGAAACTATAGCAAATGCTGTTTTGGAAGGCAAACAAGGTGTTCAAATGGATGATGTAGAAGAAAAAGAACAACAAGAATTACAATAATAATATAAAAAGGGTAAGGGTTATAAAGGATAATTCCTTGTGCTCTTACCATTTTTAACAATATAGGAGGGATATAATGAGCATTAGTGCATCACAAGTAAAAGAACTTAGAGAATTAACTGGTGCAGGAATGATGGACTGCAAAAAAGCTTTGGAAGAAACTAATGGAGATATGGAAAAAGCTATTGTTCTTTTAAGAGAAAGAGGATTATCAAAAGCAGCTAAGAAGGCTGGAAGAATTGCTGCTGAAGGATTAGTTGATGCTTATATTCACAATGGAAGAATAGGTGTGTTAATTGAAGTTAACTGTGAAACTGATTTTGTTGCTAAAAATAATGAATTCAAACAATTTGTTAAGGATATGGCAATGCAAGTAGCTGCAGCTAATCCTAAGTATATAGCTAAGGAAGATGTTAGTGAAGCGGAATTAGAACAAGAAAAAGAAATTTTAAGGCAACAAGCTATTAATGAAGGAAAACCTGAACATATTGTTGAAAAAATTGTTGAAGGTAGACTTGAAAAATATTATGAAGAAGTTTGTTTATTAGAGCAACCATTTATTAAAGATCCTGATGTAAAGGTTAAAGAACTTTTAAATGAACTGATTGCTAAAATAGGTGAAAATATAAAGATTAGAAGATTTGTTAGATTTGAAGTAGGAGAAGGTTTAGAAAAGAAAGAAGAAAACTTTGCTGAAGAAGTAGCAAAACAAATGGGAATGAAATAAAATGGAGAACGTTTCTAGTTCTCCATTTAAACAATATGATTCTTTTTACTAGGAGTGAGTTTAATGCAACCTGTATTCAACAGGGTAGTTTTAAAAATAAGCGGAGAAGCATTAGCTGGACCAAAAGTCACTGGAATAGATACTGAGACTGTAAATAAAATATGTCAACAAATTAAATATATACATAGTTTAGGTGTCCAAATAGCAATTGTCGTAGGTGGCGGGAATTTTTGGAGAGGTAGACAAGCTAAAGAAATGGATAGGACTACTTCTGATTATATAGGAATGTTGGGAACTGTTATGAATGCTTTAGCTTTACAAGATGCATTGGAAAAATTAGGTGTAAATACAAGAGTTCAATCAGCGATTGATATGAGGCAAATTGCTGAACCTTACATAAGACGTCGTGCTATACGTCATTTAGAGAAAGGTAGAGTAGTTATTTTTGCAGCTGGTACTGGGAATCCATACTTTTCAACAGATACAACTGCTGCTTTAAGAGCAGCTGAAATTGAAGCAGAAGTTATACTTCTTGCTAAAAAAGGTGTTGATGGAGTATATGATTCAGATCCTAAGGTAAATGTTGATGCAAAGAAATTTGAAAAGTTAACACATATGGATATTTTAAACATGGGGTTAGGAGTTATGGATTCGACAGCCACATCACTTTGCATGGACAACAATATTCCTCTAATCGTATTTGGCATTGATGAGCCTGACAGTATTATCGATGTTGTTTTGGGTAAAAAAATAGGTACTCAAGTAAAGGAGGATTAATTATTATGTTTGATGATCTTTATAAAGAAGCTGAAAGCAGAATGAAGAAATCTATTGCAATTTATAAAGAAGAACTAATGGGCATTCGTGCTGGTAGAGCTAATCCTGCTTTATTAGATAAGATTAATGTTAATTATTACGGTCAAATGACTCCTTTAAAACAATTAGCTAGTATTACTGCTCCAGAGCCCAGATTGTTAGTTATTCAGCCTTGGGATCCTAAATTGATACCTTCAATTGAAAAAGAAATTCTAAAATCTGATTTAGGTTTAACTCCTTCTAATGATGGCAAAGTTATTAGATTGGTTATTCCAATGTTAACAGAAGAAAGAAGAAAAGAATTAACAAAATTAGTTAAGAAGAGCTGCGAAAATGCAAAAGTCGCTATAAGAAATATAAGAAGAGATATTTTAGATAGAATAAAGAAGATGGAAAAGGATAAAGAAATAAGCGAAGATGATAGGAGATTAGGAGAAGAAGAAATACAAAAAATTACTGATAAATATATTGATGAAATTGATGAAATTACAAAGAAAAAAGAAGAAGAATTGCTTGAAATTTAATTAAAACCCCTTCTTAAAGAAGGGGTTTTTAACAGTGAGGTGTAGAAATGGAAAGTAAATATTCTATTAAAGAACTTAGAAAAATGATTGATAAGACAAAACTTCCTCAACATATTGCAATTATCATGGATGGGAATGGAAGATGGGCTCAAAAAAGGCTGATGCCAAGAAATTTTGGACATCAAGAGGGAATGGAAAGAGTTATTGAAATAGTTGATGCATGCTGTAGGCTAGGAATTAAATATTTATCCCTATATGCATTTTCGACGGAAAATTGGAAAAGACCTCAAGAGGAAGTACAAGGATTAATGAAAATATTAGTTCAATACATAAGAAGAGAATTAGATAAGTTGTGCAAAAACAATGTTAAATTGAATGTAATGGGAGATATTGAAAGGTTGCCAGATTTCGCAAAATGTGAGGTAAAAAGGGCATTGGAATCAACTGCCAATAATACTGGCATGGTCTTAAATATTGGATTAAATTATGGTGGAAGAGCAGAAATAATAAGGGCTACAAAAAATATTTTAAAAGATATCGAAATGGGTAAAATTACTAAAGATGATATTAATGAAGAAAGTTTTAAAAATTATTTATATACAGCCAATCAGCCTGATCCTGATTTATTGATAAGACCAAGTGGAGAATTAAGGTTAAGTAATTTTATGTTATATCAAGTAGCATACACAGAATTTTGGTTTTCTAATATATTATGGCCTGATTTTACTGAAGAATATCTATTATTATCGATATTAGATTATCAAAAAAGAAATAGAAGATTTGGAGGAATTTAAGTGAGCGATTTAGTAAAAAGGGTAATAAGTGGTGCTATTGGGTTAATCTTATTGATTTTTATTTTAGTTAAAGGAGGATATTTGTTATATTTTTCATTATATATCCTTTCTATTATTGGATTAAGAGAATTTTATAAAGCTATAGAAAATACAGATATTACTCCTTGTTATTTTGTTGGATATTTAGGTGCTACAGGAGTTTTATTAAACTGTATTTTCCCTGAAATAGATATTGATTTGATATTTACAGTAATAATATTAGTATTGCTTTCCGTTATAGTAATAAGTAAGAAATATTCATTAAAAGATATTTCAGCAACATTGATGGGTATTATTTATGTTCCTTTTTTATTATTTCACATTGCATATTTGGAAAAAACAGTATACTTATATTTAGTTTTTATTATTGCTTTTGGGACTGATACTTTTGCATATTTTATTGGTAATTTGTTTGGCAGAAAAAAGCTTTGTCCAACAATTAGCCCTAATAAAACTGTAGAAGGTTCAATTGGAGGGATATTGGGGAGTATTGTATTGGTAGTATTGTACTCACTATATTTTAATATTAAACCTCTTTGGAGTATGATTTTACTGTCAGTTATAACTTCTATTCTTTCACAGTTAGGCGATTTAACAGCTTCAAGAATTAAAAGGATCTCTAAAATAAAAGATTTTGGTTACATAATTCCAGGTCATGGTGGTGTTTTAGATAGATTTGATAGTATAATTTTTACTGCACCTGTAATATATTACTATACTAAGATTATTTTAATTTAGGTGGTGTTTAGATGCTAACAGCTATATCTGCTATATTCGTCTTTTTAACTGTAATACTAATACATGAATTTGGTCATTTTGTTGTTGCAAAATTGGTAGGAATAAAAGTTAATGAGTTTTCAATTGGAATGGGCCCTAAGATTATTCAGAAGAAAAAAGGAGAGACAAATTACACAATAAGACTGTTGCCAATTGGAGGATATGTAAGAATGGAAGGTGAAGATGAAGCATCAAGTGATCCTAGGAGTTTTAATAATTTTCCTCCATTATCTAGAATTGCTGTAGTTGCTGCTGGAGCCATAATGAATTTTATATTTGCAATAATTGTATTAATTGTTGTTTCTTTTGGCGTTGGTTCACCAGGAACAACAATTGAAAAGACTATTCCTGATTCACCAGCTGAAGTTGCTGGATTAATGCCCGGGGATAAAATAGTTGAAATCAATAATATAGAAATAGATAGTTGGCAAAAGATATCTGATACAATAAGTATCTCTAACCCTAATGAAGAAATGAAAATAGTTATAGATAGAAATGGAAAAGAAATAACTTTTTCATTATTACCTACAACTGAAGAAGGAAGGACAAAAATAGGGATCGTACCAAAGTATGAGAGATCCATAATATCTGCAGTTAAGAGTGGAATTGAAAATACTTTGCTGATATTAAGATTAATGTTTGAATTTTTAGGAATGTTATTTAGAGGCCAAGCAAAATTAGAATATTTATCAGGACCAGTAGGAATTATTCATGAAGTTGGTGAGGCAGCTAAATCTGGTATTTATGACTTATTATTTCTACTAGGTTTTATCAATATAAATCTAGGTGTTATGAATTTATTGCCTATACCAGCATTAGATGGAAGCAGGATTGTTTTCTTATTAATTGAACTAATAAGAGGTAAACCTCTAGATCCAGAAAAAGAAGGTTTTATACATTTAATAGGTTTCATATTTTTAATTTCTTTGATGTTATTAATAACATACAAAGATATTATTAAGCTCAATATATTTGGAAGGTGAGATAATTGAATAGAAGAAAAACCAGGGTAATAAAAGTTGGGAATGTACTTATAGGAGGAAATAATCCTATTTCTGTTCAATCTATGACCAACACCAAAACAAAGGATGTTGAAAGTACAGTAAAACAAATAAAAGAACTGGAAAATGCAGGCTGTCATATAGTAAGAGTTGCTGTTACTGATTTAGATGATGCTAAGGCTATTTCTAAAATAAAAAAAGAAATAAATATACCAATTATTGCAGATATACAATTTGACTATAAATTAGCTTTAGAATCAATTAAATATGGAGTTGATGGCTTAAGGCTAAATCCTGGGAATATTGGTTCAGAAGATAGAGTTAAAGAAGTTGTTAAGGCATGTAAAGAGAGAGGTATTTCAATAAGGGTTGGAGTTAATTCAGGTTCAATAAAAAAGGAATATTTAGAAAAATATAATGGTGTAAATGAAAATTCAATGGTATATAGTGCTCTTGAACAAGTTCGTATTCTAGAAGACATGGATTTTCATGATATTAAGATTTCTTTAAAGGCAAGTAGCGTGCAGTTAACTATTAAAGCTTATGAAAAAATGGCAGAATTGGTCGACTATCCTTTTCATTTGGGGGTAACTGAAGCTGGACCTGCATGGAGAGGAACAGTTAAATCTGCTATTGGAATTGGAGTTTTATTATCTGAGGGTATTGGTGACACAATAAGGGTTTCTTTAACTGGAGATCCTGTTGAAGAAGTAAAAGTAGGAAGAGAAATATTAAAATCTTTAAATCTTTTAAATGAAGGAGTAGAAATTATATCCTGTCCTACATGCGGGAGAACAAATATAAATTTAATTGAAATTGTGGAAAAGGCTGAGAAAAAGCTTTCGGGAATAAATAAGCATATAAAAGTAGCAATTATGGGATGCCCTGTAAATGGCCCAGGCGAAGCTAGGGAAGCAGACATAGGTATAGCAGGTGGAAAAGGTGAAGGATTAATTTTTAAGAAAGGTCAAATAATAAAAAAAGTAAAAGAAGAAGATTTACTAGATGAATTAATAAAGGAAATTGAAAGTCTCTAATCCTTTTCACTGAGGAGGGCAGGATTCATTGATGAGCAAAAGAGAATTATACCTTTCAGAGGTTCTATCAAAGGAATTATCAGATGAATTTAAAGGAAATGATCCTAAAATATATAAAGTTGAAATAAATAAAAGGAATATGGAATTATTTTTATATATTTCAGCAGATAACTTAATTGACGATTCTTTGCAAAATAGAATCTGTGAAGATATTAAAAGAAGATTTCCTGATTTTAAAGTCAAAATAAAAATCCATTATGAAATTAATGGAACTGTAGAAGATAAGCTTAAATTTTATGAAAGCAAAATCATAGGGATTATTAAATCTGAGATACAATCAAGTAATTCTTGGATAAAAGAATTAAAATGGGAGTTAAATATTGACTCCCTTATAATATTTCCGCCAAACAATGTAGCATATCATTTGATGAATGAAAATGGTCTTTTAAAAAAGATTAAAGAAAATATTCTAAACGAATTAAATTTAGATTTAAAAGTAGAGTTGTCAGATAAAAATTTCCAAGTAGAAGAAGATTTTTTATTAAAAAAAGAATTGGAAGAAAAGGAAATTGCAGCAAATACATTAATTGTAGCTAATAAGAAAGAAAATGTCAAAAAGAACAAAGAAGATAATAATGATAAGGATTTATCTAGTAATTCAGATAAAAAATATGTTTATGGGAAATTAATAGATGATGAACCGATGAAAATTAAAGATATTAATATAGATACTGGTTCATGTACTATATTAGGAGAAGTATTTGAACTAGAAACAAATGAATTAAAAAATAATAAAATTTTGGTTACTTTTTATGTAACAGATTTTACGGATTCGATAACAGTAAAAGCATTTTTATCACAAGACAAATCATCAGAATTTCTAGAAAATATTAATAACGGAGCTTATGTTAAAATACACGGGGATATTGTATTTGATAATTATTCAAAGTCCTTAGTATTAATGTTAAAACATCTGAATAAAGTAGAAAAAAAGGCTAGGATGGATAATGAAAAAGATAAAAGGGTAGAATTACATCTACATACTCAGATGAGTGCCTTAGATGCTATAAATTCCATTACTGACTTAGCAAAAAGAGCTAAAGAATGGGGACATAAAGCCATTGCTGTTACTGACCATGGAGTAGTGCAAAGTTTTCCAGAGGCTATGGAAATAAGTAAAAAACTCGGCATAAAGATTATTTATGGCATGGAAGGATACTTAGTAAATGATAGAAAAGAGATTGTAACAAATTTTGATGAAAATAGGGAATATTCAACATATGTAATATTTGATATAGAAACTACAGGTTTATCGTCAACAAATGATATGATTACTGAAATAGGCGCTATAAAAATAAAAAATGGCGAAATTATAGATACATTTAGTCAGTTAATAAATCCTGAAATGCTTATTTCAGAAAAGATAATTAACTTAACAGGCATTACCAACGAAATGGTAAAGGACATGCCAACCTTAGGTGAAGTAGTATATGATTTTAGAAATTTTATAGATGATTGTGTTTTAGTTGCTCACAATGCTTCTTTTGACGTAGGATTTATTAGAGAAAAATTTAAGCAATTTAATATAGAAATAAATAATCCAGTGTTAGATACTTTAGAACTTGCAAGAGCAGTATTTCCAGAATTAAAAAGCCATAAATTAAATGTATTGGCTGAACACTTAAATGTTAATTTGGAAAATCATCATAGAGCTGTTGATGATGCTAGAGCTACTGCTGAAATATTTATTAAAATACTAGAAATTTTAAGGGAAAGGAATATAACAACTTTTAAGCAAATAAATCAGCTTAATGGAAACAGGGACATAACAAAACAGGAGACTTTCCATGTTGTTTTATTAGTAAAAAACTATACAGGGCTAAAAAATCTTTACAGGTTAGTATCTGAATCACATATTAAGTATTTCTATAGAAGGCCAAGAATACCTAAATCCTTATTAGAAGCATATAGGGAAGGAATAATTGTTGGTAGTGCTTGTGAATCTGGTGAATTATATAGAGCGATACTTGAAAATAAAAGTGAAGCAGAATTGAGGAATATAGTACAATTTTATGACTATTTAGAAGTTCAGCCAATTGGAAATAATATGCATTTAATTAGAGAAGGTAAAGTTAAAGATGAAATAGAGCTAAAAAATATAAATAAAAGAATTTATGAATTAGGCAAAAAATATAGAAAATTAGTTGTTGCAACTGGCGATGTTCATTTTCTTGACCCAGAAGATGAAATTTATCGCAAAATATTATTACATGTACAAAATTATCAAGATGCAGACATTCAGCCACCACTATATTTTAAAACTACTAGAGAAATGTTAGATGAATTTTCATATTTAGGAGAAGATGCAGCCAGAGAAATTGTAGTTATAAATCCAAATTTAATAAGTGATATGTGTGAAGATATATTACCTATTCCAGAAGGCACTTTTCCTCCAATTATTGAAGGAGCTGAGGAAGAATTAAAAGAATTAACATATAGTAAAGCAATTGAAATTTATGGTGATCCCTTACCAACAATAGTTAAGGAAAGACTTGAAAGGGAATTAAATTCAATAATAAAGAATGGATATGCAGTCATGTATATAATCGCTCAAAAATTAGTTTGGAAATCATTAAAAGATGGTTATTTAGTTGGTTCAAGGGGTTCTGTTGGTTCATCTTTTGTTGCAACAATGAGTGGTATTACAGAAGTAAATCCTTTACCTCCTCACTATATCTGTCCTCATTGCAAATATAGTGAATTTTACACAGATGGTTCTGTTTCATCGGGAGTTGACCTTCCTGATAAAGAATGTCCTAAGTGTGGTTCTAAACTACATAAAGATGGCCATAATATTCCTTTTGAAGTATTCTTAGGATTTGAGGGCGACAAGGAACCAGATATAGACTTAAACTTTGCAGGAGAATATCAATCAGTTGCTCATAAATATACCGAAGAACTTTTTGGAAAAGGATATGTTTTTAGAGCTGGCACAATTGGAACTGTTGCAGAGAAAACAGCATATGGTTTCGTAAAAAAATATTTTGAAGAAAAGAATCAATCAGTTAGTCCAGCTGAAATAAATAGGCTAGTAAAAGGATGTACAGGAATAAAGAGAACATCAGGGCAGCATCCTGGTGGAGTTATGATTGTCCCAAAGAACAAAGATATTCTAGATTTTACTCCTATACAATATCCTGCTGATGACGAAACATCTGGAGTTATTACAACGCATTTTGATTACCATTCAATTAGTGGTAGAATTTTAAAACTTGATATTTTAGGCCATGATGTACCTACTATTATAAAAATGCTAGAAGATTTAACAGGAGTAGACCCAACTAAAATACCATTAGATGATCCTAAAACAATGAAATTATTTACAAGTACTGAACCGCTTGGCATCAGCAAAGACGATATAAATTGTGAAGTAGGTACATTAGGTATTCCTGAGTTTGGAACAAAATTTGTAAGACAGATGTTAATAGAAACACAACCTCAGACTTTTTCAGACTTAGTTAGAATTAGTGGTTTATCTCATGGTACAGATGTATGGGTTAATAATGCTCAGGAACTTGTAAAAAATGGAATAGCTCCATTAAGCAAGGTTATTGCAACAAGAGAGGACATAATGTTATATCTAATAAACAAAGGAATGGAAAAGAAACGAGCATTTAAAATTATGGAGAATGTTAGAAAGGGAAAAGGATTAACACCAGAAGATGAAGAAGAAATGAGAAAATTAGATGTACCTGAATGGTATATTGAGTCTTGTAATAGGATAAAATATATGTTTCCTAAAGCCCATGCTGTAGCATATGTTATGATGTCCTTTAGAATTGCATATTTCAAAGTATATTATCCTGAAGCGTTTTATGCTACATATTTTACAACAAAGGCTGAGGATTTTGACGCAGATTTAATATTAAAAGGAAAAGAAGCAGTTATAGAGAAAATTAATTATTTAGAAAAATTGGGGAATAATATGACTGCAAAGGAAAAAAATCAACTAACTGTTTTAGAAGTAGCTTTAGAAATGTATGCAAGGGGCTTTAAGTTTAAAAAAGTTGATCTTTATAGGTCAGACAGCGATAAATTCTTAATTGAAAAAGAGGGCATACTACCACCATTGAAGTGTTTAGAAGGACTTGGAGATAGTGTAGCTAGAAAAATTGTTGAAGAGAGAAATATATCAAAATTTTTGTCTATTGAAGATTTAGTTATTCGTTGCAAGGTAAATAAACAGGTTTTAGAAGTATTAAAGAGTCATGGTTGTTTGAAAGATTTACCAGAAAGCAATCAGTTAAGCTTATTTAGTATTTGATTTTTTAACCTATTATGGTATAATTATAATGACAAAAGAGATTTGGAGAAATTTAAGAGTGGGTTGCCCCACTCTTGATTTTTTATTAACCATAGAGATAAAACCAATAGGGGTGACTAATTTGAATAAAAAAAATATTATAAATACTGTCAATAATATCGCAGAACCTATAGCTAATGAGCTAGGATATGAGATTGTCGATATAGAATTTGTTAAAGAAGGAAATAGACATTTTTTGAGAATATATATTGATAAACCAGAAGGAGTTAATTTAGATGATTGTCAAAAAATGAGTCAGTTGGTTGGAGACAAACTAGATGAGATAGATCCAATTAAAGTACCTTACTATCTGGAAATATCATCTCCTGGGCTTGACAGACCACTTAAAACTAATAAGGATTTATTAAGAAATATAGGCAAAGAAATTGAAATTAAATTATATGAGCAAATTGATGGTAAAAAGATTTTAGAAGGTGTATTGGAAAACTTTACCGATGATGAAATAATGTTAAAAGTTGAAGAAGATAAAATCATAAATATTAAAAGAAATAAGATTGCATTAATTAAATTGGCAATAAAATTTTAAGGAGGATCTTAAATGAATCTAGATTTTATCAATGCTCTTACAGAAATTGAAAAAGAAAAGGGCATTTCAAAAGATGTAATTTTTGATGCGCTTGAGTCTGCCTTAATCTCCAGCTATAAGAAAAACTTTGGCACTTCACAAAATGTTGAAATTGATATGAATAGAGATACTGGGGAAGTTAAAGTTTTTGCAATAAAAAAGGTTGTAGAAAAAGCAGAAAATGAAAATTTGGAAATAAGCTTAGAAGAAGCTAAAAAAATTGATCCAAGGTATGAAATTGGAGACCAAGTTAGAATTGAAGTAACACCAAAGAATTTTGGAAGAATCGCAGCCCAAACTGCTAAACAAGTCGTTATACAAAGAATTAGAGATGCTGAAAGAGAAGTTATTTATGAAGAATTTGTAAATAGGGAAAATGAAATAATAACTGGAATGGTTCAAAGAATAAGTAAAAACATTGTATACATTGATTTAGGAAAAACAGAGGGGATATTACCTCCATCGGAACAAATGGAAAACGAAGAGTACAAGCAAGGTGACAGGTTAAAATTATTGATATTGCAAGTAAATAAAACAACAAAAGGACCACAAATCATACTCTCTAGATCTCACCCTAATCTTGTTAGGAGATTATTTGAATTAGAAGTACCTGAAATTAGTGAAGGCATAGTCGAAATACATTCTATTTCTAGAGAAGCAGGCTCACGAACAAAAATTGCCGTATATTCGAAAGATCCCAATGTTGATCCATTAGGGGCTTGTGTTGGAACTAAAGGAAATAGGGTAAAAGTAATAGTAGATGAATTAAAAGGCGAAAAAATTGATATTGTTATATGGAGTAAGAATATCGAAGAATTCATAGCCAATAGCTTAAGTCCATCAAAAGTACTTAAAGTAATTCCAAATAAAGAAGAAAAATCAGCCATAGTTGTAGTACCTGATTATCAATTATCTCTAGCCATTGGAAAAGAAGGGCAAAATGCTAGATTAGCAGCGAAATTAACTAACTGGAAAATTGACATAAAATCTGAATCTCAGTATAAAGAAATGTTTAATAAAGAGGTGATTGAATGAGGGTTAAAAAGGTACCCATGAGAAAGTGTATTGGATGTGGGGAAAATAAACCTAAAAAGGAACTAATTAGGATTGTCAGAACTACTAATATGGAAGTAAAAATTGATCCTACAGGAAAGATGAATGGTAGAGGAGCATATATTTGCCCCAATATTAATTGTCTAGAACAAGCTAGAAAAAGTAAGAGATTGTCTAATGCACTGGAAGTCGAAATACCCAATAGTGTTTATGAGGAGTTGAAAGTGTTACTTGAATCAGATATGAAACAATGATATGACCTTAAATGAGAATGGGGGGTATATGTGTATGAAAAAGATAAGGGTTTACGAATTAGCTAGAGAACTTGAAACCAGTAGCAAGGATCTGATTAATAAATTAGTTGAACTGGATATAAATGTTAATAGCCATATGAGTACGTTAGAGGAAGAGGAGGCAGAATTGGTTAAATCACTTATTATAGAGGATACTCAAACCAAAAAAAGCAAGAAAGAGAATAGTGGAAAGATGAAAGAAAAGAACGAAAAGAATAAAAAAGAAATAATTGACGATATTGATGAAATTGAAATTTTGGAAAAGAAAAGAATTAAAAAATTTAAAAATAAGAAAAAAAGAAATAAAAATGTTTCAAATGCAGAAAATATAGCTGAAAATAAAGAAAGTAAGGAAATTACGATAGAATCAGATAGCACAATCGTAGTTAGAGAATTAGCCGAAAAAATAGGAGTAAGTCCATCGCAATTGATTTCAAAATTAATTAATTTAGGTGTAATGGTTAATCAAAACCAATCTATAGATGCTGATATAGCTGTAATAGTGGCAGAAGAATTTGGAGTAGAAGTAAAGTTAAAAGAATCTAAAAATCATGAAGAGGAAGAAGATTTATTATCTAAATTAGATTTCGAAGATGACCCAAATGTTTTAGAGCCAAGAGCACCTATTGTTACAGTAATGGGACACGTAGACCATGGCAAAACATCTCTTTTGGATGCTATTAGAAAAACAAATATAACACAAACCGAAGCAGGTGGGATTACCCAACATATTGGTGCGTATATGGTAAATATAAACAATAGGAAAATTTGCTTTATTGATACACCAGGACATGAAGCTTTTACTGCTATGAGAGCAAGAGGAGCACAAGTAACAGATATTGCTGTATTAGTAGTAGCAGCAGATGATGGAGTAATGCCACAAACAGTAGAGGCAATAAACCATGCAAAAGCTGCCAATGTTCCAATTATAGTTGCAATAAATAAAATTGATAAACCAACAGCTAATATTGACAGGATTAAACAACAATTAGTTGAATACTCCCTAGTTCCAGAAGATTGGGGCGGAGACACTATTATGGTTCCTGTTTCTGCAAGGACAGGAGAAGGAATTGAAGAACTTTTGGAAATGATTTTGTTGGTTGCAGAAATGGAAGAATTAAAAGCTAATCCAAATAGAAAGGCTGTAGGAACTATAATTGAAGCCCAATTAGACAAAGGAAAAGGCCCATTGGCAACTGTTATAGTTCAAAAAGGAACCCTTAAAGTTGGAAGTGTTGTTGTTTCTGGTTCTAGTTATGGAAGAGTTAGAGCAATGTTTGATGATAAGGGCAGAGGAGTAAAGAAAGCTTTGCCATCAACACCAGTGGTTATTCTTGGATTATCAGAAGTTCCAAATGCTGGAGATTTACTCTATGAAGTTGATGATGAAAAGACTGCAAGGACTATTGCAGAAAAATACCAAGAAAAACTTAGAGAACAACAGATTAAAGCTGAACAAAAAGTTTCTTTAGATGACTTATTTGAAAGGATAAAACAAGGTGAAATAAAAGAATTAAATATAATTATAAAAGCAGATGTAAGAGGTACTATAGAAGCATTGAAACAATCTTTTGAAAAATTAAGTAATGAAGAAGTAAAAATTAATATTATTCACAGTGGAGTAGGTGGAATAACTGAATCAGATGTAATGCTTGCTTCAGCTTCAAATGCTATAATTGTTGGTTTCAATGTAAGACCTAACTTGAATGCAATTGATGTAGCTAAACGTGAAAAAGTTGACATTAGAACATACAGAGTAATATACGATGCAATAGAAGATATAAAGGCTGCTATAAAAGGAATGCTTGAACCTACAATTGTAGAAGAAGTATTAGGAAGAGCAGAAGTTAGAGCAACATTTAAATTACCTAGTGGCGTCATTGTAGCTGGAATTTATGTATTAGATGGCAAGATTGCAAGAAATGCAAAAGTAAGACTATTAAGAAACGATGTAGTTATTTTTGAAGGCAATATATCATCATTAAAGAGGTTTAAGGATGATGTTAGAGAAGTACAATCTGGATTTGAAGCTGGTATTGGATTAGAAAACTTTAATGATATAAAGGAAGGAGACTTAATAGAAGCATATTTATTGAAGGAAGTTAAAAGATAATCATAATTTAAATATTAATGGTTATTATTCGAGGTGACACTATGAATACTAAAAGGTTAAACAGAATATCAGAAGAAGTTAAGAAAGTTATTTCTGAGTTACTTTTCAATGGCTTGAAGGATCCGAGAGTTCATCCTATGACTTCTGTTACTGAAGTTGAAGTAACTAAAGACTTAAGATATGCAAAAATATATATATCTGTTTTAGGCAATGATGAAGACAAGAAAAATACAATGGAAGGATTGGAAAGTGCTAAAGGATATATAAGAAATGAAATTGGTAGAAAAATCGATTTAAGATATGTACCAGAACCTATATTTTATTTAGATGAATCTATTGAACATGGAATTTATATTTCAAAGTTAATAGAAGATGTGAACAAAAATATAGAAGATACAGGTGAAAATCAAAATGATATCTAATCTAGAGTCTTTATTTAGTGATGCATTTAAATATATTTTAAATAGTAAAAATATTTACATTGCATCACATGTTCAGCCAGATGGTGATAATATTGGTTCACTACTTGCTTTAGGAATGGCACTTTTAAAGCTCGAAAAAGATGTGTATATATTAAAAAGTGACATAATTCCATCTGACTTTAGTTTTCTTCCCAATATTGAACTAATTAAGGATTATGATGGAGCTGATGATATAGATCTTTTTATAGCAATTGATTCAAGTGATGAAGAAAGACTTGGCAAAAATAGGGATTTATTATCCAAATCTAAATTAACTATAAATATAGACCATCATATAAGCAATACAAGATTTGGAGATATTAATATAGTAGATGAAAATGCTAGCTCAACTGGCGAATTAATATTTGAATTTATTAAATTTATGAATATTTCTATAGATGAAAAAATTGCAACTTGCTTATATACTGCAATTAGTACTGATACTGGAAGCTTTATGTACAGCAATACAAGTGCAAAAGCTCATGAGATTGCTGCAGAATTAATTAGATTTGGTGCAGATACAGAAAATATTAATATTAATATTTATCAAAACAAGAGTTTAGAAAGAATTAAGTTATTCATAAAAACCATGAATAATTTGGAATTCTACTTTGATAACAAAGTAGCTTTGGTTTCTATAACACAAAAGATGTTAGAAGACTGCAATGCTTCAATGGAGGATTCTGAAGGAATAATATCTTTTGTGAGAGGAATTTCTCCTGTAGAAATTGCTGTTCTTTTGAAAGAACTTAGTGATAATGAAATTAAAATTAGCATGAGAAGTAAGCGATATGTTGATGTTTCAAGTATATGCTATAATTTTGGTGGTGGAGGGCATATAAGAGCTGCTGGATGTACAATATATGATTCTTTAGAAAAGGCTAAGGCTTTGATTATAAATGAAATTAAAAAATATATTTAGGTGATTAAATGGATGGAGTAATAAACCTTTTTAAACCAAAAGGCATGACTTCTCATGATGCAGTAAAAGTAATAAGAAAGATACTTAAAACAAACAAAATTGGACATACCGGAACACTAGATCCTAATGCATCCGGAGTATTACCTATTTGTATAGGAAAAGCTACAAGAATAGTCGAATATTTACATGAATTGGACAAAGAATATATTGCAGAGCTTACATTAGGAGTTATGACTGATACTCAAGATAGTGAGGGTAGAGTATTAGCTTGTTCAGATAAAGTAGTTGATGAAAAGCGTATATATGATGTTATGGAAAAATATAAAGGAGATTTAATTCAAATACCTCCAATGTATTCTGCAATTAAATATAAAGGCAAAAAACTATATGAATTAGCCCGTGAAGGAAAAACTATTGATAGACAACCTAGAAATATAAGAATCTACGAACAGAAAATATTAAATATTAATGATTGTAAGTCGATCATCTTTTATGTAAGATGCTCAAAAGGTACTTATATTAGGACATTGTGTAATGATATTGGACTAGACCTTGGTACCTATGGATATATGTCCTTTTTAATTAGAACTGGAGTTGGCAATTTCAAGATTAGTGATTCATATAGCATTGAATATATAAATACAATTGGGAAAGATAATGTTGACAAAATTCTCATCCCAATTGATAAGGCATTAAATCATTTAGATGAATTTATTGTTGAAGAAAAATTTTATAATAAATTAATAAATGGAAATATGATTGAAGTTAAACCAACAAATATTAATTTCTTAAATGATAATTTAAAAATTTACTGTAAAAATAGATTTATTGGAATTGGAAGACTAGTAACGAAAGATTTAAGTCTTTTCTTAAAGATGGATAAAGTTTTGGTAATATAGGTGATAAAATGGAAATATTAGATTTGTTAGAATATAAGGAAGAGAGATTTAAAACTGCAGTAGCATTAGGGAATTTTGATGGAATACATTTAGGACATCAAAAGTTGATAAACTATATGGTTAACAGATCAAAAGAAATTGGGGTTAAACCTTCTTTGTTGTTATTTAAAAATCATACTAAAAAAACTATCTCTAGAAATAGTCCCAAGATTATAACAATTAATGAACAGAAGTTCAAAATTGCTGAAGATTTAGGGGTTGAAATTATATATCTATTAGACTTTGATGAAAATATTATGAAATTATCTGGAGAAAAATTTGTGGAAGATATTATTTTAGATAAAATAAACGCAAAATTAGTAACTATAGGTTTTGATTATAGATTTGGATTTAAAGCATCAGGAGATGCAAATTATTTAATTGAATTAGGGAAAAAATATGATTTTGAAGTTAAAGTTGTCGAACCAGTTTATGTTGATGATAAGATAGTAAGTAGTTCGAGAATTAGAGAGTTGATTTCAGAAGGAAAAGTTGAAGAAGCAAGGAAGAATCTTGGTAGGCCTTATTCTTTTATTGGAAAAGTAATTCCAGGAAGTAAACGAGGAACTGAATTAGGTTTCCCTACAGCTAATATTCAGTTATTGGATAACTTTGTTATTCCTAAAACTGGTGTCTATCTAACTAATACAATAATAAATAATGTAAAATATGTATCTGCAACTAATATAGGATATAATCCAACATTCGACGAGAATAAATTAAAAATTGAAACTCATATATTAGATTTTACTGATAACATATATGGCAAGAATATTGAAATTGAATTTATAAAATTTATTCGTGATGATATTAAGTTTAATAATCCAAAAGATTTGATTAGACAAATGAAACAAGATATTGAGGAAATAAGAAAAGCTAGTTATTAAATTTTATATTTACAATTATAAATTCCTATGATAATATTATATTGGTTATCATTTTCCTATTGCTATGTTTATCGAGTCCTCAGCGATATACACAGCTATAGGAGTATTAAAGAAATGGAGGTGTAATAATGTTATCAAAAGAAATCAAACAACAAATTATTGATGAGTACAAGATACATGAAAACGATACTGGCTCACCTGAAGTTCAAATTGCATTATTAACATACAGAATTAATGCACTTAATGAACATCTAAAGACTCATAAAAAAGACTACCATTCAAGAAGAGGATTATTAAAGATGGTTGGTCAAAGAAGAGGCCTATTAAGGTATCTTGAAAAGACAGACATTGAAAGATATCGTGCTTTAATTGAAAAATTAGGCATCAGAGGTTAGTAAATAAGAGCGGGAAATTCCCGCTCTATTGATTTACCCATATATTTTTTAACTTTAAAGGAAATAATAAAGGATATAATATTTACAAAAGGAGGAATTGCATGGAGAAAATTTATGAAATGAATTTAGCGGGAAGAACATTAAAGGTTACAATAGGAAAAGTTGCAGAACAAGCAAATGGTGCTTGCTTGGTACAATATGGAGATACTGTCATTTTAGCAACTGCAACTGCTTCTAAAGAACCAAGAGAAGGTATTGATTTCTTCCCCTTAAGTGTTGATTATGAAGAAAAATTGTATTCAGTAGGAAAAATTCCTGGTGGCTTTATCAAAAGAGAAGGGAAGCCAAGTGACAAGGCAATTCTTACAGCAAGATTAATTGACAGACCACTTAGACCCTTATTCCCAGAGGGATATAGAAATGATGTACAAATTATTGTAACAGTATTATCTGTAGATCAAGATAACTCTCCAGAAATAGTTGCTATGATTGGTTCTTCAATTGCTTTATCTATATCAGATATCCCATTCAATGGTCCTACTGGCTCAGTATTAGTTGGCTTAATAGATGACAAGTTTATAATCAACCCAACAAGCGAAGAAAGAGAAAAATCTGATATACATCTTGTAGTTTCTGGCACTAAAGATGCTATAATGATGGTTGAGGCAGGCGCTAAGGAAGTTCCTGAAGAAAAGATGCTGGATGGTATTTTAACTGCTCATACTGAAATAAAGAAAATATGTGAATTTATAGAAGAAATAGTAAAAGATGTTGGAAAACCAAAAGCTGAATTTACTGTATTTAAGCCTGATGAAGAATTAGCAAAAAAAGTTATTGAATATGGCAGAGAAAAGTTAATACAAGCAATTAAAACAGTAGATAAACAAGAAAGACTAGAAAATATTGATAAAGTAAGCGAAGAAATTAAGGAAGTATTCTTGCAAGAATATCCAGAACAAGAAGCTGATATTAATGCAGTAATAGAAAGCATGTTAAAAGAAGAAGTTAGAAGGATGATTATTGAAGATGGAATAAGGCCTGATAATAGAACAGTTGATGAAATAAGACCTATTTCAGTAGAAGTTGGCGTATTGCCAAGAGTTCATGGTTCGGGATTATTTACAAGAGGTCAAACTCAAGTTTTAACAATTGCCACATTAGGAGCTATTAGCGATGCACAGGTAATAGATGGAATAGGAGAAGAAGAATCAAAAAGATTCATGCACCACTATAATTTCCCACCATTCTGTGTTGGCGATGTAAGACCATTAAGAGGACCTGGAAGACGTGAAATAGGGCATGGTGCTTTAGCAGAAAGAGCATTGGAACCTGTTATACCATCAGAAGATGAATTCCCTTATACTATAAGATTAGTATCAGAAGTATTAAGTTCAAATGGATCATCTTCACAAGCAAGCGTATGTGGCAGTACATTAGCCTTACTTGATGCAGGAGTACCAATTAAAGCACCAGTAGCAGGAATAGCTATGGGATTAATAAAAGAAAAGGATAATGTAATAATTTTGACTGATATTCAAGGAATGGAAGACCATTTAGGCGATATGGACTTTAAAGTTGCAGGAACTAGAAAAGGAGTTACAGCAATTCAAATGGATATAAAAATTCCAGGAATTGATAAACCTATATTACAAGAAGCATTAGAAAGAGCAAGAAAAGCTAGATTATTTGTTTTAGATAAAATGGAAGAAGTAATTTCTAAACCAAGAGAACATCTATCTCCATACGCTCCAAAGATGTTTACAATGTGTGTTAATCCAGATAAGATAAGAGATATAATAGGACCTGGAGGAAAAGTAATTAACAAAATTATTGGTGAAACTGATGTAAAAATTGATATAATGGATGATACAGGAAAGATTTTCATAACAGCTCCATCTGAAGAAAGTGGAAAAAGAGCTATGGAAATGATAAACAGCATTGTAAGAGAAGTTGAAATTGGTGATGTGTATTTAGGCAAAGTAACAAGAATTACAAATTATGGAGCATTTTTAGAAATATTAGATGGAAAAGAAGGTCTGCTTCATATATCTAATATTTCAAATGAAAGAGTTAATAAAGTAGAAGACGTATTATCAGTCGGAGATGAGGTATTAGTTAAAGTAATTGATATCGATAGTCTTGGAAGAATCACTCTTTCAAGAAAAGCATTATTACCTGAGAATGTCAAAAATGATTATAAAAAAAAGAATAGTTAATTAAGCTACATGAACCAAAAATAAGGTTCATGTTTTTATTTTATAGAATAATAATTAATCTCATGAATATATATTAGTGAAAAATATATTGGAGGGTAAAAAATGAGATTAATTATTATCAAAAAGAATATACTTTTTATCATTTCAATTATTTTAGCTTTAACTATAATTATATTTATAATTAACTTATTGTATGGAAATGTGAGAGAAACTTTTAATAGCGATGTATATTATCGAGGAGATGTTGATGATAAGATAGTTGCTTTTGCATGTAATGTTGATTGGGGAAATGAGTATATTCCAGAAATGCTTAAAATATTTAATGATTATAACATAAGGATTACATATTTTGTTACTGGAAGATGGGCTGAAAATAATAGGGAAATATTAAAACAAATTTATGAATCTGGCCATGAGATTGGAAATCATGGCTATAATCATGTTGATTATGATAAGTTAACTTATGAAAAAAATAGAGAAGAAATTGAGAAAACACATAATATTATCAAAGAGATTTTAGATATGGATGCTAAATATTTTGCTCCGCCTTCAGGCGCTTATAATGAAAACACAATTAAAGCTTCAAAAGACTTAGGATATAAATTAATAATGTGGAGTGTTGATACAATTGACTGGCGTAAAGACAGTACTAAGGATATAATTATTAAAAGAGTAATAGAAAAAATTCATAATAGCGCAATTGTACTTATGCATCCAACAGAGGAAACTGTAAAAGCATTGCCTGAAATAATAGATTATCTAAAAAGTAATGGATATGAAATTGGAAAAATAAGCGATATAATAAAAGATGAGTAAAAATAGGTAGTTATCAAAGGAGGAAAAAATGTATTTAATAGATAGACTAGATAATGGAATAAGAGTTGTCATTGAAAAAATCCCATATATAAATTCTGTTTCAATTGGAGTAATAGTAGAATGTGGCTCAAAGGATGAAAATGATAAAAATAATGGCATTGCTCACTTTGTTGAGCATATGTTATTTAAAGGAACAGTAAAGAGAACTGCTAAAGAAATAGCAGAAACAATAGACAATATCGGTGGAATATTGAATGCTTTTACTACTAAAGAAACTACAGTTTATTATGCAAATGTGTTAAGTAACCATATTGAAATTGCAATGGATGTATTAAGCGACATGTTGTTGAATTCAATTTTTAAAGATGAAGACATAGAAAAAGAAAAATCTGTTGTATTAGAAGAGCTATATATGTACCATGATTCACCTGAAGATTTAGTAGTTGATTTAATACATGAAATGATGTTTAAGGGTACAAGCCTTGCTTATAATGTTTTAGGAACGAAAAAAAACATAAAAGCAATAAACAGAAATGAAATATTAAATTTTTATAAGAAAAATTATGTACCTGAAAAAATGGTAATATCTATTGTTGGAAATATAGATGAAAAAGAATGTTTAAAGATGTTGAAGTTTTATTTTGGACAACTTGCAAAGAATAATACAAACTACACATCTAAAATAGAATCTAACAATAATTATGAATTTACTAGCAAAATTAAACATTTATATAAAGATACTGAACAAATCAATTTATGCATTGGTATGGAAGGGCTTCCTATTACATCATCAAAATTTGAAGCTTTGATGTTGTTGAATAATATTTTTGGTGGAAGTATGAGCTCAAGATTATTTCAAAAAGTAAGAGAAGATTTGGGACTAGCTTATTCTATTGATACATTTCCTACAGCTTATAAAGAAGTTGGTATTTTAAACTTGTTATTAAGCCTTCATCCTAAACAAATTATAAAATCTCTTAAGGCAATTTTAGACGAAATTATTAATTTAAGAGAAAATTTAATTACAAAAGAAGAGCTAGAAAAAGCAAAGGATCAATTAAAGGGAAGTTATATATTAGACATGGAAAACACCTTTAACAGAATGCTTGAAATTGGCAAAACTATGATTATATTCAATAAAATATTTACTCAGAAAGAAATATTAAGTAAAATAGATTCAATTAGTATTGAAGACATATATGAAGTAAGTAGAATTATTTTTAACCGTAAAAAATTTAATATAGCATATGTAGGTAAAGTTAAAAATGTAAATGAAAATAAAATAAAAGAAATAATTTTTGAGGAGGGTAAATGATGAAAGTTAAAGTAATTAACAAAAGTAGTTTTGATCTACCAGAATATGAAACCGAAGGGTCATCAGGTCTTGATTTGAAAGCAAATATAGAAAATCCAATAACACTGAATCCACTTGAAAGAGCTTTAATACCTACAGGATTATATATTTCAATTCCAAAGGGCTATGAGGCACAAATACGTGGAAGGTCTGGACTTGCATTAAAACACGGTATTACATTAGCAAATGGCATAGGAACAATCGATAGTGACTATAGAGGGGAAATAAAAGTCATATTAATAAATTTGGGAAATGAACCTTATACAATTAATAAAGGAGATAGAATTGCACAAATGGTATTTATGAGGTATGAAAAAGCTGAATTTGAATTAGTAGATGAACTGGATAATACTTCAAGAGGAGAAGGTGGATTTGGTCATTCAGGTTATTAAATATCAAGTATGATTTTATCATAAATGATAATCAAAACACATTCATAAATTATCTAATTTAAAATATAATTATATAAAAAAAATAATTAACAATTTATACAAATTAACACTTAGGGGGGATAACTTGAGATTTAGCGAACTTGGGCAAAAAGAAATTGTAAATTTAAATAATGGGGGAAGATTGGGACTTATAGCTGACTGTGATTTGATAATTGATGAGGAAAATGGTAAAATCATTTCTCTGTTAGTTCCTGAAAGGAAACTTAGCCTTAGATTATTAGGTCTAGATAATTTAGAAACAGAAATTCCATGGGAGTCAATAAGAAAAATTGGTTATGATATGATTATAATTGAAACTGACCCAATTTAATAATCAATTTTTTATAAAACATATATCGTTATGATATATGTTTTTTTATTTGATTAATTTCCTGCATACATTTCCTGCATACATTTAATTGAAAAGCAAAAGATAATAATATTACTTAAATAATACAAGGAGGTAGTTATAATATGGTAGATAAAAATAATAAAGATATTATTGAGAATGAAAAAATAGAAAACATAAAAGAATTTGGGGTATCTAATTTACCAGAAGCTAAAAACAATATTCAATTCATATCAATCATAGGTGAAATTGAAGGACATAGCTTAGTACCAAGTGATAAAAAAGCCACTAAATATGAACATATTATTCCAATATTAATAGCAGCTCAACAAGATCCCAAAATCGAAGGTTTATTTATTATTCTTAACACTGTAGGTGGCGATGTGGAAGCAGGTTTAGCTTTAGCAGAATTAATAAATTCTATTGAAAAACCAAAGGTCTCACTAGTTCTTGGCGGAAGTCACAGTATTGGCGTACCATTAGCTACATCTACTGATTATTCTTTTATTGTACCAACTGCTACAATGACAATCCATCCTATTCGAACTACTGGATTAGTTATTGGTGTCCCTCAAACATATAGATACTTTGAAAGAATGCAAGAAAGGATCATTAGTTTTATACTTAGAACATCTGATATTGATAGAGAAACATTAAAAAGCCTTATGTATGCAACTGATGAAATTGCAAATGATGTTGGTACTATTTTAGTAGGAGAAGAAGCTGTTAAGTATAAATTAATCGATGAAGTTGGTGGTTTCTCTAAAGCACTAAAAAAATTAAACGAAATGATAGAAGGAAAAAATAAATAGAATAGGTTAAAAATCTATGCTATAATAACTACAGTATTAATAAAAGGGGGAATTTTTTTGAATTTATTTGAATCAATTGTACTAGGAATCATTCAAGGAATTACTGAATTTCTACCAATAAGTAGTTCGGGTCATTTAACTTTGTTGCAACATTTGTTTGGAATTAAAGAAGGTAATTTATTTTTTACGGTAATGTTGCACTTTGGTACTTTAATCTCTATATTTGTGGTGTATTTCAATGATATAATAAAAATAATAAAAGAATTTTTTGTGCTTATATTTTCTATTTTTAAAGGAAGAAAAATAAAAAATTTAAGTAAATATCAAAAACTAGCCATTTTAATTATTATTAGCTCTATTCCAACAGCAATTATTGGATTTTTATTTGAAGATTTTTTTGAATCTTTATTTTCTTCTATATTGCCAATAGGCTTTGCTTTTATAATAACAGGCTTTTTACTTTGGGTTTCAGAAAAAAAATCATTTCAAAATAAAAATATAAATAATATGTCAATATTTGATGCTTTTTTGATAGGCACAGCTCAAGGTATTGCAATTATTCCTGGTATTTCCAGATCTGGTTCTACAATTGTAGCAGGTTTATTAAGAGGCTTAAATAAGCCATTAGTAACTGAATACTCATTTTTATTAGCTTTACCTGTTACTTTTGGAGCAACTATATTAAAAATTATAGAAATATCAAAATCAGAAACTACATTATTAATAAACTTTCCACTAGTATTAGGAGTTGTTATCTCTACTATAGTAGGTATATTGTCTATTAAATTCTTGATTAATTTAATAAATAAAAATAAATTACATTATTTTTCATATTATCTTTGGATATTAGGAACACTAGTTATTTTAAGCCAATTAATATAGTCTTGAAATAGAGGTGACATCTTTGAATAGGGAAAAATCAACAACTAAAGAAAAAAAGAAAAAAACAAATAATACTGGATATAATAAGGATATTTATGGAATAGTTATTATTGCATTTGGTTTATTATCTATGTTGAGTTTATTTAGTACCAAAATGGGAATAATAGGCTCATTTATTGCTGGTACTTCATTCTCTTTTATGGGATTTGGCGCATATTTTTTCCCAATTGTAATAATGTTTATTGGTGCAACTTTTATTTTTAAAAGGTATAATTTCAATGAAAAGAAAGTCATTATATCTACATTAATGTTGTTTTTATGTTTGTTAATTTTCCTAGATCGAGATATTCCTCAGGATTTAACTTTTTTAGATAGAATTAAAAACTCTATATCTTTAAGTAAAGTTGGAAAAGGTGGAGGTATAATAGGCAGTTTCTTTGGTTTCTTTTTCTATAAACTATTTGGCTCCGGAACATATATTATCTTAGGTTTTGCTGTAATTGCAAATCTAATTATAATAACAAACAAAAACTTAAGCGAAATTATAAAAAATATTTTCTTACCAATTAAAAAACTCTCTTCAAAGAATAATAAACCAAATATATCAAATACAACAGCTATGAATAACGTTAAAAATGACATAAATGTTATCGACTATAGTAAAAGTCAAAAAACACCTTCAAAAGAAATCAGTATAAAAGATGAAAAAGAGGACATTCAAAATGAAATTAAAATAAATATAAGCAAGAAAACAGATTCTTATATAACTCCTCCTTTAACATTATTAAGGTCTCCAGCTATTAATATAAATAACAGTAATGAAAAGGAGATTCTAAATAACGCCAAAATTATCGAAGAAACTATGAAAAATTTTGGAATTGATGCTAAAGTTATTGAAATTAATGTTGGTCCAACAATAACATGTTACGAATTACAACCTTCACCAGGAGTAAAACTTAGCAGAATTGTTTCATTAGCTGATAATATTGCATTAAGCTTAGCATCTTCAGATATTAGAATTGAAGCTCCAATACCTGGAAAATCTGCAGTTGGAATTGAAGTTCCAAATAAAGTAAAGACAAAAGTGTTATTAAAAGAAATAATACTTTCAAAGGAATTTCAAGAACTAGATTCAAATTTACCTCTTGCATTAGGAAAAGATGTTTCCGGAAAGGTTGTAGTATCTTCTATTGATAAAATGCCCCACTTACTAATAGCTGGTGCTACTGGATCTGGAAAATCAGTTTGCATAAATACAATAATCACAAGCATAATTTATAAAGCATCTCCTGAAGATGTTAAATTATTATTAATTGATCCTAAAGTTGTGGAATTAAGTGTTTACAATGGTATTCCACATCTGTTGATTCCAGTTGTAACTGATCCAAAAAAAGCTGCTTCTGCACTAAACTGGGCAGTTAATGAAATGGAAAAAAGATATAAATTATTTGCTGAAAAAAGCGTAAGAGATATTAAAGCTTATAATAATAAAGTTACAAATCCAGAAGAAAAACTTCCTAAAATTGTAATTATAATTGATGAGCTTGCAGATTTAATGATGGTTGCAGCAGAAGAAATTGAAGATTACATCTGCAGACTTGCTCAAATGGCTAGAGCTGCTGGAATTCATCTAATTGTAGCAACACAAAGGCCATCCGTAGATGTTATTACAGGAACTATAAAAGCTAATATCCCATCTAGGATATCCTTTGCAGTTTCTTCACAAGCAGATTCAAGGACAATACTTGATATGGCAGGAGCTGAAAAACTCTTGGGGAACGGGGATATGTTATTCTTCCCTTCATATTATCCAAAGCCAGTTAGAATTCAAGGTGCATTTATTTCAGATGAAGAAGTAGAAGCAATAGTAAAATCAATTTCAGTTGAAGATAATAGCCAATACGATACAAATATTATAGAAAAAATTGAAAGCCCAAAAGATATTATTTTTGAAGATGGAGATGAGCTTTTGCCTGAGGCAATATCACTTGTAGTTGAAGAAGGACAAGCATCAATTTCATTGTTACAAAGAAAACTAAAAATTGGGTATGCAAGGGCTGCAAGATTAATAGATGAAATGGAAGAAAGAGGTATTGTAGGAGGATATGAAGGCAGTAAACCAAGAAAAGTACTAATTACACCAGAAGAACTGGAATCTTTATCTAGGAGTGATAATAATGAATGAAATTAAAATTTCAATAATTACTTTAGGATGTGCAAAAAATGAAATAGATTCAGAACTTATGATGAGCATTTTAAAAGACAACAATTATACAGTAACAAATGACTTAAATGAAGCAAATATCATTATAGTTAATACATGTGGATTCATAGATAAGGCAAAAGAGGAATCTATTGAAGCTATATGGGAAATGACTAAGTATAAAAGATATGGAAAATGTAAATATCTAATACTATCTGGATGCCTTGCTGAAAGGTATCCTAAAGAGTTAATGGATGAAATACCAGAAGTTGATGGAATTATTGGTACTGGCAATATTAAATATATAGCAACTATTATTGATGAATTGAACAATAACAAAGGAAAAATCATTAAAATAGGTAATATTAATGAAAAGTATCTTGAAGGAGTAAAGAGAATAAGTTTCAACCCAACAGAATATGTAAGAATTTCAGAAGGTTGCAATAATAATTGTACTTATTGCATTATCCCTAAATTAAGAGGGAAATACAGAAGTCGTAGTATGGAAGATATCATAAATGAAGTCAAATACTTGGCTGATAATGGCGTTAAAGAAATTATTTTGATAGGGCAAAACACATCTGATTATGGTATTGATTTGTATGGTAAATATTGTTTAAACAAATTATTAGATAACTTAAACAGAATTGATGGCATACAGTGGATACGAATTCTATATTTATATCCTGATAATTTTAATAATGATTTAATAAAATCCATTAGGGATAATGAAAAAGTAGTTAAATATGTAGATATACCTTTGCAACATGTAAATAATAGAATATTAAAATTGATGAACCGAAAAACTACAAAAGAAAAAATAATATCTTTAATAACTAAACTTAGAGAAGAAATCCCAGATATAGTTATTAGAACAACTTTTATAGTCGGTTTTCCAGGAGAAAAAGATGAAGAATTTAATGAATTAGTTGATTTCATTAAAGATATAAAGTTTGAAAGATTAGGAGTATTTCCTTATTCAAGAGAAGAAGGAACACCTGCATATAAATTGCCTAATCAAATACCAGAAAAAATTAAAATATTGAGAAGAGATAAAATAATGGAGGTTCAAAGAGAAATATCTGAAAAAATTATGGCTAGAAACGTAGGGAAAATACTAACTGTTTTAATTGAAGATAAAATTGATGAAAACACTTATATTGGAAGGTCTTATATGGATAGCCCTGAAATTGATGGTGTTATATATGTTAGAAGTAAGAATGATTTAAAACTGGGAAATTTCACTGAAGTTAAAATTACAGATAGTTTAGAGTACGATCTGATAGGGGAGGTAATCTAATGAATTTAGCCAATAAGATTACCATTTTTAGAGTATTACTGGTACCAATTTTTATATTAGTACTATATTCAGAAATTAGATATAATAACTTTATTGCAGCACTTATTTTTGTAATAGCTTCCCTGACTGATACATTAGATGGATATATAGCTAGAAGCAAAAATATGATAACAAATTTTGGAAAATTTGTTGACCCTTTAGCAGATAAAATATTAGTTTCTGCTGCATTGATTTCTTTAGTTGAAATGGGAAAGATCCCGGCTTGGGTTGTAATAATAATTATTGCAAGGGAATTTTTAATCTCTGGATTTAGAATAATTGCTGCTTCAGAAGGCATTACTATTGCTGCAAGTCCCTTAGGAAAAATAAAAACGATTACACAGTTAATTGCGATAATTTTATTATTGATTAACAACTTCCCCTTTTATCTGATAAATATACCAGTTGATATGATTTTATTATATATATCTTTATTTTTCACTGTTTTATCTGGAATTGATTATATATACAAAAATAGGTCTGCTTTAAAAACTGGAGTTAAATAAGTAAAAGGTGATTTTTATGAAAGCAGAAATAATAACTATTGGAACAGAAATTACTACAGGAAGCATACTAAATACAAATAGTAAATTTTTGTCTTCAAAGTTGTTAGAACTTGGTATAGAAGTATGCTATCATACTTCTGTCGATGATAGTGCTGAAAGAATTAAAGAAGCAATTGATATTTCTTTAAAAAGAGCTGATATTATTATTACAACTGGAGGATTAGGGCCAACTTATGATGATTTAACTAAGGAAATTATTTCTGAAGCTTTAGGTTTAAAACTTATAGAAGATGAAAAAATGTTGGAAATTATTAAAGATAAGTTTTCTAAATTAAACAGAAAAATGCCAGATAATAACCTAAAATTAGCAAAGAAACCTGAAAATAGTGTTTTTTTATCCAATAAGATAGGAACAGCTCCTGGAATCTTTTTAAAGGCTGATAATAAGATTATTATAATGTTGCCTGGACCTCCATCTGAAATGGAAGAAATGTTTAATAATGAAGTTATACCATTGATTCCACAAGAACAATTTGTTATTAAAAAGTCTATTAATATCACTGATATTGGAGAATCACAAGTTGAAATGGAATTAAGGGATTTGATAAATAGTGACCCAGAAATTTACATAGCAACTTTTGCTAAGGGAAATGAAGTTGAAATTAAATTAATTGGAAAAAGCCATGATAAAATTTCTTTAGAGAATAAGCTTAATCATTATATAAAAATCATTGAAGAAAAATTTAATGATTATATTTATGGATATGATAATATCCCTATAGAGGAAATCGTATTTAATATTTTAAAAGAAAAGAATTATAAAATAGGATTTGCAGAATCCTGTACCGGAGGTCTTATTAGCAGTACATTATGCAGAATACCAGGTGCATCAAATGTATTCGATAGAGGAATAGTTAGTTATAGCATTAAATCAAAAATAGAAGAATTAGGAATAAATTCCTCAATAATAGAAGAATTTGGTGTAGTAAGCAAAGAAACAGCTATAGAAATGGCAAAAGGGCTTCTTAAAAGAAATGACATAGACATTGCACTATCTATAACTGGGCTTGCTGGACCTGATGGTGGTACTGAAGAAAAACCTGTAGGATTAGTATATATATGTATTTCAAATAGGGAAAAAATAGTGCCAATAAAATGTAATTTTTCAGGAAATAGAAAAGCTATTCAAGATAAAGCTGTAAAAAAGGCATTTTTTGAGTTAAGGAAATTTTTAATAAATTTATGATTGACTCCAGTCAATTTTTATTATATTATATATTTGAACGAATGTTCGTATATAGAAAGGGGTGAATCCAGTTAATCTGGAATTATTATGGTTGATAATCTAGAAAAAAAGAAAGCTTTAGAAGTAGCCATTAGTCAAATAGAGAAACAATTTGGAAAAGGCTCTATAATGCGTTTAGGAGAAAAAGCCAAATTAAATATTGATGTTATTCCTACTGGCTCATTGGATTTAGACATTGCACTTGGCATTGGAGGATTACCTCGTGGCAGAATAGTAGAAATATTTGGTCCTGAATCCTCTGGTAAAACAACAGTATCTCTACATGCCATAGCTGAAGCTCAAAAATTAGGTGGAATTGCAGCCTTCATAGATGCAGAACATGCTTTAGACCCTTCTTATGCTGAAAAATTGGGTGTAGACATTGAAAATTTAATAATATCCCAACCTGATACTGGTGAACAAGCTTTAGAAATTACAGATGCTTTAGTCAGAAGTGGAGCAGTAGATATTGTTGTTGTAGACTCAGTCGCTGCTTTAGTTCCAAAAGCAGAAATTGAAGGAGATATGGGAGATAGCCATATTGGTCTTCAAGCAAGACTTATGTCCCAAGCTTTAAGAAAACTTGCAGGTTCAGTAAGCAAATCTAAAGCAATAGTAATTTTTATAAATCAATTAAGAGAAAAAGTAGGTGTGATGTTTGGTAACCCCGAAACTACAACAGGCGGTAGGGCTTTAAAATTTTATGCAAGTATAAGGTTAGATGTAAGAAAAGTTGACACTATCAAGCAAGGTGAGGAAATAATTGGAAACAGGACAAGGGTAAAAGTAGTTAAAAATAAGTTAGCTCCACCTTTCAAACAAGCTGAGTTTGATATAATGTATGGTACAGGAATATCCAGAGAAGGAAGCATTCTGGACGTAGCAGTTACTAATGATATCATTAACAAATCAGGTTCTTGGTATAGTTATAATGATCTAAAATTAGGTCAAGGTAGAGAAAATGCAAAAGAATTTTTAAAACAAAATCCAGAAATAGCTAAGGAAATAGAAGACAAAATCCGTGCTAGATTAGGATTAGGTGGAAATTTAAGTAATAACGGAGATAATCAAGCTTCACAACAACTTAATCAAGATGAAATAAAAAAATAAACTAGCCTCCTCACAAGGGAGGTTTATTTGTGAGGTGCGTTTATGAAAATACTCTTTTTCACAGATACCCATATCAGAGGCACGAATCCAAGAAATAGAAAAGATAATTTTGTAGATACTTTAGAAAAAAAATTATTAGAAATAACAGAAATTATTGAAAAGAATAATGTTGATTTTGTTTTGCATGGTGGGGATTTATTTGACAGACCAGATATATCAATATCTATTGCTAGTAGGTTTTTACGGATTTTAAATAATATTAAAGTTCCATTTTATCTAATAAGCGGAAATCACGATGTTTATGGTCACAATCCTGATACAATAAACAGGACAATACTAGGATTATTAAGTGTTTTGGGAGTAATTAGAATCATAAATAGAGGTGAAAAAATTATTCTTGAAAAAAATAATGTAAAAGTACAATTAACTGCTCAGCCCTATATTTATGATATTGATTCCCCAAAAAACTTAGACTATTATATAGTTAAGGAAATTGATCCTAATGTAAATTATGCTATTCACATGGTTCATGGCATGCTATTGGATAAGCCCTTTATAAAAGGAATTCCCTATACGTTAATTGATGATATTAAAGATACTTTGGCAGATATAACGCTATGCGGACACTACCACAGCGGTTTTAAAACTGTTAAAATAGATAACAAATATTTTATTAATCCAGGAAGTGTGGTTCGAATTTCTAATAGCTTAAAAGAAATTGAAAGAATGCCAAAAGTAGTTTTAATAGAACTAAGTAATGATATAAATATTAAAGAGGTATATCTAAAATCTGCCTTGCCTGGTGAAGAAGTTCTAGATAGGGAAGAGATTGAGAAAAATCTATATAAAAACGAAAGGATAATAGAATTTAAGCAGAGTATTGATGCTGCATTAGATTTTGAGAAAATGGATATTAATGAAATTCTAATAAGAGTTTCAAATGCTGAAGGAGTAGAAGAAAAAGTTATAAAAGAGGCATTAAGAAGAATTGCAAATACCCATATGAAAGGTATAAGCGGTGAATAATTATGAAATATATTAAAAAGGTCATCTTAGAAAATTTTCAGTCTCATAAGCACACTGAATTAGAATTTGATAGCAAATTAAATGTAATCGTAGGCCCATCAGATAGTGGAAAAACAGCAATCTTAAGGGGAATTAGATGGGTATTATACAATGAACCATCTGGTGATTATTTCATTAGAGAAGGTGAAAATTACTGTTCAGTCACAATTGAATTTAATGATGGAACTAAAATTAAGCGATATCGAAGTAGAAGTAAGAATGCGTATTATCTTTATGATTCACAAAATAATGAAAAAACATTTGAAGGTTTTGGAACTTCTGTGCCAGAAGAAATTATTAATGCAACAGGGATAAAAAAAGTTTTACTTGATTCAGAGCTTTCTAAGTCCATTAATTTAAGTGACCAATTAGAAGGTGCATTTTTATTATCAGAAAAAGCATCTACTAGGGCAAGTTCCATTGGAAGATTAGTTGGAGTAAATATTATCGATGATACAGTTAGAGATACTTTAAAAGATATTAGAAATTTAACACTTAAAAAAAGAAATATTGAAGAAAGAATATTAAATTTAGAAGATGAACTATCAAAATATGAATATTTAAAAGAACTACAAGATAGAATTAATAAATTAAGCATTATTAGAGATGAGATTAGTTCAAAAGAAAGTAAATTAAACTTCTATAATGATGTAAATGAAAAGATAAAATTAATATATAAGGAAAAAGAAGAAGTTCAAAATATTCTATTTAAATTAAATAATATAGAGGCTTTAAATAATTTACAGAATAATATTTCTTCTCTTATTAATAGATATAACTACCTTGCTACTAAAAAAGAACAATTAGAAAGGATATCCATAGATAAGCAATATAACTTAAATGTTATTAATTCTCTAAAAGATATATCAAAAGTAGAAATAATCACCAATAACATTGCTAAACTACATGATTTAAATAATCAACTTATAAAATATAAAGCAACCTTGAGTAAAATTAACGATGAAGCTAATAAATGTACTTTATTAAAGGAAAAGTTAAATGGAACTGTTTATTTAGAAAAAAATTTGGATAAAATGTTTAAAATAATTGAAAAATTAAAGATTTTATGTGCTGTTAAGGAAAAAGTTGATAATATAAAGAAAAGCTTAGCTATAGGAGAAAAATATATCCAAAAATTTGAAAATTTAGATAAGATAAATAACATAAAAGAAGATTTGGAACAAAAGATTATAAAATTAAATAAATTGAAAACCTTATACAGTAATCTTACCTCTATTAATAATGAAATAAAAAACGTTCAATTATCAATAAAACAGTATAATGAAACTATAGAGAATAGAATAAGTGAATATAAAGATTTATTGCTTAAATTAGAAGTATGTCCTTTATGCTTTAGCAGTATTGATGAAAAGAAAATTGAGCATGTAATAAGGCATTATATCCAGGAGGTATAATTATGGATTATGAAAAAGAATTAAATATACTTAAGGAAAATCTAGAAAAAGCTAAAAACTTAAAATATAAAGCAGAAGCTAGATTAGAGCAACTAAATCAACAAGAGAATGAAATAATAAAAGAACTTGAAAAAATGGGAATTAAACCAGATGAGCTAGAAAATGAAATAAATAAATTAACTAATGAAATCCAAAAGTTATTTAAAGAAGCAAACGAATTATTACCAATGAACCTCTTAGAAAAGAAGGGATAAAATGATTAACAAATTACAGGATTTAGATGATTTTTTAAATATCTCCAAAGAGTTTCTATCAAAGGAATTAGGAAAGCAAGAAATTATTAAAGAGCAAATAAATCAAAATAAAGAAGAACTAAAAAAAGTTGAAGAAGAAATCGATTTATTAAATAAAGTAAATATTTTACTTCAAAAAACTTCTGAATTTGCTAGAGAACAAGCAAAAAAACAAATTGAATCCCTAGTTACTAAATGCTTGCAATATATATTCGAATCAGATACTGAATTTATTATAGAAATAGAAGAACAAAGAGGAAAATCAAATGCAGAATTTTATGTTGTAAATAAAATAAATGATGTTATAATAAAAACTAAGCCAGAGTTGTCACGAGGCGGGGGAGTAGTTGATATAGTTTCACTGGCCCTGAGAATAGCGTTTTTACAAATAAATAAGCCAAAAATTGAGGGGCCTTTAATATTAGACGAACCAGCAAAGCATGTCAGCGATGATTACATATTTAATGTTGCTGATTTTTTAAAGCAGACATCCGAACTTTTTAACAGACAAATTATAATGGTAACCCATAATAATCACTTAGCAGCAATAGGAAGCAATGCATATCGAGTTGACATAAAAGACTCTGAAAGCGTTGTAACCAAGATTATATCTTGACATTATCCAATAAAAGTAATACAATTAGAATATATGTATTATGTATATTTTGCTATTTTCTTTCGTTTATAGCATTTGCATATACATCAAAATCTATGATAGAAATCAAATGCAGTATGGAACTTGAAAACTTTATACAAATGGAGGTGTTTAGTTATTGAAATTTTGTACGCAATCCTTGGAGCAATAATTGGAATTCCTGCTGGATATTTTATAAGGAAGAATATTGGCGAAGGTAAAATAAAAAATGCTGAATCAATTGCTAGAAAAATTATTGAAGATGCTGAAAAAGATGGAGAAGCAAAGAGAAAAGAACTTCTATTAGAAGTAAAAGACGAAATTCACAGGCTTAGAACTGAAGCTGAGAAGGATATTCGTGAAAGAAGAAATGAGTTGCAACGATTAGAAAGACGATTGGTTAATAAAGAGGAAATCGTTGACAGAAAAGCAGAAATGATAGAAAAAAAGGAAGAACTCCTTACTAAGAAAATGAAAGAATTAGAAGAAAAGGAAATTCAAATAGAAGAAATCTATAAAGCTCAAGTATCAGAACTAGAAAGACTATCAGGCCTTACATCTGAAGAAGCAAAGGAATTGTTATTAGATGAAATTAGAAAAGATATAATTCATGAATCAGCAATTATGATAAAGGAAATGGAAAATAAAGCAAAAGAAGAAGCAGATAAAAAAGCCAGAGAAATTATCGCAACTGCTATTCAAAAATGTGCAGCTGATCATGTTGCAGAAGCTACAGTAACTGTAGTACCTTTGCCTAATGACGAAATGAAAGGTAGAATAATTGGACGAGAAGGTAGAAATATCAGAACTTTAGAGACATTAACTGGTATTGACCTCATTATTGATGATACACCTGAAGCAGTCGTTCTCTCAGGCTTTGATCCAATAAGAAGGGAAATAGCAAGAATTGCATTAGAGAAACTCATAGTAGATGGAAGAATTCATCCTGCTAGGATTGAAGAAATGGTTGAAAAAGCTAAAAAGGAAGTTGAAAATATTATCCGTGAAGAAGGAGAACAAGCTGCTTTTGAAGTTGGTATTCATAATCTTCATCCTGAATTGATAAAACTTCTTGGTAGGCTAAAATATAGAACAAGTTATGGTCAAAATGTTTTAAAGCATTCTATTGAAGTAGCACATCTCGCAGGAATAATGGCAGCAGAATTAGGTGCAGATATTAAGGTTGCAAAAAGAGCTGGATTATTGCATGATATAGGTAAAGCTGTAGACCATGAAATAGAAGGACCACATGTAGAAATAGGCGTAGAACTTGCTAGAAGGTATAAAGAACCAAAGGAAGTATTGCATGCAATAGCTGCACATCATGGAGATATAGAACCACAAACAGTTGAAGCAGTTTTAGTACAAGCAGCAGATGCAATTTCTGCAGCAAGACCTGGAGCGAGAAGAGAAACTCTTGAAGCATATATTAAGAGATTGGAAAAACTAGAGGAAATTGCAAATTCCTTTGAAGGAATTGATAGGTCTTATGCTATACAAGCTGGCCGAGAAGTAAGAATATTAGTTAAACCTGATGAGATTAGTGAAGATCAAATCGTCCATATTGCTAGAGAAATCGTAAAGAAAATTGAAGCTGAATTAGATTATCCTGGTCAAATAAAAGTTAATGTAATTAGAGAAACTAGAGCTATAGAGTATGCTAAATAGCGATCATAATTAATTTCAAATAAATTTAAATATAAAAATATTTTAAGAGGGGGATATTTTAATGGAAGTATTAAAAGTATCAGCAAAATCAAGTCCAAATTCTGTTGCAGGTGCATTAGCAATGGCAGTAAGAGAACATGGAGCTGCTGAAATGCAAGCCATAGGTGCAGGTGCTATCAATCAAGCAATAAAAGCTATAGCTATAGCTAGAGGTTTTGTTGCACCAAGCGGTTATGATCTTATTTGCATACCAGCCTTCACTGATATTGTTATAGATGGTGAAGAGAGAACAGCTATAAAGCTAATTGTACAACCAAGATAATTTCAAAAATAAAAAAACAAAAAACCTGCCTTTTAGGCAGGTTTTTTGTGTAAATAATAAATATATGATATTATTAATTTGGGGAGGAAAATTATGTATTTTGACTTACATGTACACACTAATCATTCAGATGGTATTTTTTCTCCACAAAAAGTAATTGAACTTGCAATAAAAAAGGGTTTATGTGGAATAGCAATTACTGATCATGATACAATAACTGGTATCATTCCTGCACTGGAATATTGTAAAAACTTTAATGATTTTACAATAATACCAGGCATCGAATTTAGTACTGTCAAAAATGAGGAAGAAGTCCATATATTAGGATATTTTATTAATCCTTTCGATGATGGTATTCTAGAAATTACAGATAAACTTAAGAAAAGTAGATACAATAGAAGTATAAAAATGATAGAAAAGTTAAATGATTTAGGTATTAATATTATCTTAGAGGATGTATTAGAAATTTCAGGTGGTGAACTAATTGGTAGACCTCATATAGCAAGAGCATTAATAAATAAAGGATATGTAAATAGCATAGAAGAAGCATTTAACAAGTATTTAGATAAAGGTAAACCTGCCTATGTAGAAAGATTTAAATTAACCACTGAAGAAGCAATTTCTATTATAAAAAACAGTGGAGGATATGCTGTTTTAGCACATGCTGGTTTATTAAAGAATAAGGAGATTATAGAATATTGTATTAACTTAGGTATTGATGGATTAGAATGCATTCATTCTAAACATGAAGCTTTAGATACTGAATATCTTAAAGTAATAGCAAAAACGAATAATTTAATAATAACTGGTGGTTCAGATTTCCATGGTGATAATCTTGAAATTTTAGGAAAGTATTATATTGATATTAATACAATTCCTAAATTTAAGGAGAGGATTTAATTGACAACATATAAAGGTGAAAGGCAAAGGCAATTTCCATCAAAAATAAGTACAACTTCCTTTGTAAAGCTCTATATACTTCATTTATTACAAGAAAAAAGTTATTATGGCAATAAAATAAAAGACGAAATAAAGAAAAGATTAGATGGAAAGTGGGAACCAAGCCCTGGAATGATATATCCACTTCTTAGAGAAATGGAGAAGGAAGGATATATAGTAGGTTGGTGGGAAGAACCAGAAAAAAGATCAATTAAAAGATATAAAATAACAGATGAAGGTATAAAACATTACAAAACCATATTATTACAAAATAAGCCAACATTTGAAGATTCTTTACATATTATTAAAAATGTGTTAAAAGATATATATAAGATAAAATTTTAACATTATATGATAGCGGAGGTATATATTATGAAGTTTGATTTATCACAAAAAGGACTAGGGATTTCACCCTCTGTAACTTTATCAATAACAGCAAAGGCAAAAGCCATGAAAAATTCTGGAATAAATGTCATTAGTTTTGGAGCAGGAGAACCAGATTTCAACACACCTGAAAATATTCAAAATGAAGGTATTAGAGCCATTAAAGAAGGACTTACTAGATATACTCCTGCATCTGGTATAACAGAATTAAAAGAGGCAATTTGTAAAAAACTTTATAATGACAATTCTCTTTCCTATGAACCAAAAAATATAGTAATCTCTAATGGCGCTAAACACTCAATTTACAATGCTTTAATGGCAATCATAAACCCAGGTGATGAAGTAATCATTCCAAAACCTTATTGGGTAAGCTATCCAGAACTAGTAAAACTAGTAGATGGTATACCAGTCTATATAGATACTAAAGAAGAAAATGATTTTAAATTTAATGTTGATGATTTAAATAGAGTAAAAACAAATAAAACCAAAGCTTTGATATTAAATAGTCCTAATAATCCAACTGGTTCTACTTATTCAAGACAAGAATTAGAAAAAATAGCAAATTGGGCAGTTGAAAACAATGTATTTGTTATATCTGATGAAATTTATGAAAAATTGATTTATGATGGAAATGAACATGTTTCAATAGCTTCAATAAATGAAAAAATAAAAGATTTAACAATAGTAATTAACGGAATGTCAAAAGCCTACGCAATGACAGGCTGGAGAATTGGTTATGCTGCATGTCATGAAGAGATTGCAAAAGTTATGTCTAACATTCAAAGCCATACTACTTCAAATCCATGCTCTATTGCACAGTATGCAAGTGTAGAAGGGCTTTTAGGAGATCAATCTTGTATTGAAGAAATGAGAAAGCATTTTGAAGAAAGAAGAAATTACATGTATGAAACTATAAATTCAATTAAAGGTTTAAGCTGTAGAAAACCCAATGGAGCGTTCTACATAATGGTAAATTTCTCAAAATTGCTAGGTAAAACCATAAGAAATTATACTATTAATTCTTCAATTGATTTTGCAAATTTCTTATTAGAAGAAGGAAAAGTTGCAGTAGTACCTGGTATTGCATTTGGTGATGATCGCTTTATAAGATTATCATATGCTACATCAATGGAAAATATTAAAGAAGGATTAAAACGAATAAAAGAATTAATAGAATAATCATTTATTAAAAATATAAAAATAAAATTAGGTTTACATAAATTTATTATGTAAACCTAATTTTATTTTGAATTATATTTAATTTAGTGGTTTCTGATTTTGAATTATCTTCAAAATATAATAAATATTCAAAGTAGCAATTCAATGAATAATTATATCAAAAACAATTTAATATTTCGCTTTTAAAGGCTTTTAAGTTTTTCTTTTAATATAATAACATCTTAATTCAAAATTGAGGATTTTTATTTGCGTTTTACAATATAATAAAACATGTATTAAAATAAAAACATTATAATTTAGCAATACCAATAAAATATACTAAAAATAAGAATCAAAAAATTTTTTAATAACCTAAAATGTTATAGTTGCGTATATTTAGCATTTTTGATAAAATTAACTTATAACTATCTTTAGTCACAAAATAGTTATTTTGTGACTAACTATACATATAAAGAAGGTGGAAAAATGCACAAATTACCAACAATACTTGAAGATTATTTAAATTACATGGAAACTATTAAAGGTGCTTCTCCAAATACTGTTAAGGAGTATTTTTATGATTTACGCACTTTTTTCAGATTTATAAAAATTAGATATAAATTAGTTGATCCAAATACCGAATTTGAAGAAATTGATATTTCTGATTTGGATTTAGAAACTATAAAAAAAATAACTATTCAGGATTTATATAGCTATATCTCTTTTACTGATAAAAAACGAGAAAATGGCAACTATACTCGTGCTAGAAAAGTCGCTTCCGTTAGGTCATTTTTCAACTATTTATACTCGAAAGTAAATTTAATTGATAAAAATCCAGCTGAATCCTTAGAATTTCCAAAACGAGAAAATAGACACCCTATTTATCTTACACTAGAACAATCAGAATCATTATTAAATGCTGTATTACAAAACGATAATGAGTTTTTTAGGAAAAGAGATTATGCAATTATAATGCTATTTTTAAATTGTGGCTTGAGGCTTTCAGAATTGGCAAATATAGATATAGATAAGATTAAAGATGACACTATTTCCATAATTGGTAAAGGAAATAAAGAAAGAACAATATATTTAAACGAAGCATGTATTGCTGCAATTAATGATTACTTAGCAGTAAGACCTAAAAATGTAAAAGAAAATAAAGCCCTTTTCTTAAGCAAAAGACATCAAAGAATGAGCAACAGAGCCATACAACATATGATAGATAAATATCTTGAAAAAGCAGGATTAGACCCAAGAGTCTATTCAACTCATAAGCTTAGACATACTGCAGCTACACTAATGTACAAATATGGAAATGTTGATATAAGAGCTTTACAAGCTATTTTGGGCCACGAATCCGTGTCAACAACCCAGATATACACCCATATTGATAACGAAAGACTTAGAGAAGCTGTTAAAAGAAATCCTCTCGCTAAATTAAAGAAATAGTTTTATTTATTATAATTTATTAATTCACGAACTATTGTTTGATTTTGCTGCTATTTTATGGTATAATTAATCATAATTAATTCTTATTCGTATACAAGGGGTGTTATTTTATGTATGAAGATTTAACGCAAAAACAAATAGAAATATTATTTTTTATAAAATCAGAAATTCAGCGACAAGGATATCCACCTTCTGTAAGAGACATCTGTAAAGGTGTAAATCTTAAATCTACTTCAACTGTACACAGCCATCTAGAAAAATTAGAAGAAAAAGGCTATATTAGAAGAGATGCCACAAAACCTAGAGCAATAGAAATTCTAGATAAAAGCGACAATTCCCTACTTGTTTCTAAAAAAACAGTTGATGTTCCTATTGTAGGTAAAGTAACTGCAGGTGAACCAATATTAGCAATTCAAAATATTGAAGACACTTTTCCAATTCCTGTCGAATTAGTAAAAGACAATAATGTTTTTATGCTCAAAGTTCAAGGTGAAAGTATGATAGAAGCTGGTATTTTAGACGGTGATTTAGTGTTGGTCAAGGAACAAAAAACTGCAGAAAACGGAGATATTGTTGTTGCTTTATTAAATGAAGAAGCAACTGTAAAAAGATTTTATAAAGAAAAGGATAGGATTAGATTACAACCAGAAAATCAATTTATGTCACCAATTTACACCAATGAAGTAACAATTTTAGGAAAAGTTATAGGTTTATTTAGAAAATTATAAAAGCAGGATTCCCCTGCTTTTAATTTTTAAATTTGGATGCATCTACTAATTCCTTCTCTATTAGATTATTTAATGCTTTTAAAACTCCAAGCTTACAATGCTCATAAGTTAATCCACCTTGATAGTATACAAAATATGGTTCTCTAATAGGTCCATCAGCACTAAGTTCAATAGATGAACCATCGATAAATCCACCAGCAGCCATTACTACTTTATCTTCATAACCTGGCATATCCCATGCTTCTGGAGTTACAAAGGAATCTACTGCTGATGCAGACTGAATTCCTCTACAAAATTCAATTACCCTTTCAGGGCTGTTTAATTGTATGCCTTGTATAATATCAGATCTTTTATCATCTACATCTGGAACAACATTAAAGCCTAGCTTTTTAAATACTGCTGCTACCAAAATAGCTCCTTTAACAGCTTCTGAAACAACATGTGGTGCTAAAAATAATCCTTGCAAAGTATTTCTAGTAGTTCCAAAAGTAAGTCCACATTCTTTTCCCAAACCAGGTGCTGTTAATCTATTGGCAATTAACTGAACCAAATCTTTCTTTCCTACAACATAACCACCAGAAAGAGCTATACCTCCACCTGGATTTTTTATCAAGGAACCAGCCATTATATCTGCCCCTACATCAGTAGGTTCTTTAAATTCTAAAAATTCCCCATAACAGTTATCCACCATAATAATGACTTTATCATTAACTTCTCTTATAGCTTTAATTGCAGCTTCTATTTCATCTATAGTTAGAGCTTTTCTATCACTATAACCTGTCGATCTTTGGATCATTATAATCTTAGTATTTTTTTCTATGCTTTTTAAAACTCTATCAATATCAATTGAATTTTTTACTAATGGTATTTCTTTATATTTTATTCCATACTCCATTAAGTTACCTGGTTCATTCCCTTTAACTCCTATTACTTTTTGCATTGTATCATACGGAGCGCCTGTTATAACCATAAGTTCATCTGAAGGCCTTAAAATCCCAGATAAAGTTAAAGTTAATGCATGAGTTCCTGAAGCAATAGCTGGCCTTACCAATGCATCCTCAGTATTAAATACTCTTGCAAAAATTTCTTCTACCTTTTCCCTACCAACATCTCCATAACCATATCCTGTAGTCCAATAAAAATCTGTTGTAGATAATCTGCTTTTTTGCATTGCATTAATAACTTTATATTGATTATACTCTTTTATTTCATCTATTTTTTCGAATTTATCTAAAATTTGTTTTTCTATATGATTTACATAATTGATTACATCAATATCTATATTAAATTGTTTACATAATAATTTTAACGTTAACTCATTCATTTATATCACCTTTCTATAGTTTAACAAAAATTATGCAAATATATAAGTCTCTGAGTATCAGAGACTTATATTTTCATTTTTTTAATTATCTAATTCTATAGGTAATGGTTTAAAAGGTACTATTGTAGAAACAGCATGTTTATATATTAATTGTTGCTTACCATCACTTTCTAGTATTATTGTATAATTATCGAAACCTTTTACAATTCCTTTAATTTGATATCCGTTAACTAAAAAAATTGTTATGCCAATATTTTCTTTTCTTACCTTATTTAAAAAAGCATCTTGTAAATTTAAATTTTGTTTCATTTTATTCCCTCCTTAATATTTTTTCTACATAATTTACTATTTGATTGACTAAGATGTCCAAATTTGAATATTCATCTAAATTAAACCATTTTATTCTACTATCTCTTCTAAACCATGTCAACTGCCTTTTTGCATAATTCCTTGAACCTTTCTTAATCAGTTCAATCGATTCCTCTAAAGTTAATTCACCTTCTAAATATTTTATAATTTCTTTATACCCGATTCCCTGCATAGAAGTAAGTTCTTTAGTATACCCCATTTTTAATAAATTGGCTACTTCAGCAATTAAACCATTTTCAATCATCTTATCTACTCTCATATTTATTCTCTCATACAATTTATCTCTATCCATGTTGAGCCCAATCATTGCAAGATTATATCTATCATTTTGTTTTCTAAAATCCCTATTTTGCTCTGACATAGGAATACCTGTAACTTCATATATCTCTATAGCCCTAATTATTCTTTTTCTATCACTTACATGTATCCTTTTAGAGCTTTCTTTATCAATTTTTTCCAGCATATTATGGATATATTCATTTCCAAATTTATCTGCCAGTTCATTAAGTCTCTTTCTAATTTTTTCATTTGGTGGCACTTTCGTAAAGTTTAAATCATATACTAATGAATTTACATATAAACCTGTACCACCTACTACTATAGGTATCTTGCCTTTTTTATTTATATCTGAAATGATTTTCTCAGCAAGCTCCTTATAATCAGCAACTGTAAATTCTTCATCAGGATAAACAACGTCAATTAAATAATGAGGTATCCCCTCCATTTCTTCAGGAGTAACTTTAGCTGTTCCAATATCCATATATTTATATATTTGCATTGAATCAGCAGAAATTATTTCGCCATTTAATATCTTAGCTAATTTAATAGATATTGCAGTTTTCCCTACAGCTGTAGGTCCCACTATGACCATTAAATTTTCTCTTGAGTTCATATAACCATCCTTCTAAATAATTCTTAAGAAAGCTTTTTCTATGTCTGTTTTCTTTATTTCTAAAACAGTTGGCCTACCATGAGGACAACTATATGGATGATTTGTTTGGCTTAACTGTTTTAATAAACTCATGATTTCTATATCTTCTATTTGGTCTCCACTTTTAATAGCTTTAGTACAAGCAAGTTTCATAATCTTTTCTAATTTTACATCGTAATTTGATTTAATTCTATTAGCATTATCTAATATATCAAAGAATAACTCCTTCAAATTTGGTTTACCAAAAATTAAAGGGACCGCTCTTATTGCAACAGCATTATTGCCAAATTCTTCAACATCAAAGCCCAATTTTTTAAAAATAAGTTCGTTTTCCCTAAAAATATTCATCTCAACATTAGTTAATTCAATAATTTCTGCAGCAATTAATTGTTGCTGAATGATATTTTCGTTTTGGTATTCTTTTAAATATTTCTCATATAAAATCCTTTCATGGGCTGCATGTTGGTCAATTAAAAGTACTTTATCTTCTCCCTTTATTTCTACTATAATATAAGTGTTAAAAATTACTCCAATAGGTTTTGCTTTTGATATTAAATTATTATTTATTATTGTTTTATCTTCATCGTTTTTTATATCATTGCTTATATCGATATCATTATCCTTTTCTAAGCTACCTTCTTTATCATAAAGTATATTTGAACTGAAATCCATTATATCATATTCATTATAAAACTTTATATCATTAGTAAAATCTCTAATAATAATGTCTTTTTCTTTATCTCCTTCCTTCTCAAAGTTTTCTTCATAAGCATTAAACAGAATCTGCAAACTTTCATCTTTTGTTGAATCTTTATGTTCTCCAAAATTCATTTTTGGTACTGATAACGCACCACCAAACAATGAATCTCTTACAGCCCGTTCTAAAACTGTTAAAACTTCATCAGGATTAGAAAATTTTATTTCTTCTTTAGTTGGATGAATATTAACATCAATTCTTTCTGGCTCTATTTCAATAAAAAGTATAAAACATGGAAATCTATTCAATGGAATAATAGACTTATAATACTTCTCAATGGCATTAGAAATTAATAAATTATATACATATCGTCCATTTATATATAAATATTGATGACTTCTATTTCCTCTGTATAACTTGTTATTTGAAATAAAACCATATATTTTTATTCCATTATCAATTATATTGATTTCAATTAGATTATTAGAAAATTCTTTGCCCAAAATACTATAAATATGAGCTCTTAAATTATTATTTTTTGATGTTTTTAAAACAGTTTTATTATCCTTAATAAATTTAAAAGAAATATGTGGATTACCTAATGCCATTCTGTAAACAACATTTGAAATATTATTAGATTCTACCAAATCTGATTTCAAAAATTTTCGTCTAACTGGTAAATTATAAAAAACATCCTTTACTATTATAGTCGTTCCTTTTGGACATCCAATTTTTTCTTTTAAAACTAATTTCCCTTCCTCAAATATACCATGTATACCTGCAACTACCTCATCAGTTTTTGTAATAATCTCAACCTTAGATACTGTACAAATGCTGGCTAAGGCTTCCCCCCTAAAGCCAAGGGATTTAATTCTGTATAAATCTTCAATTGATGATAATTTAGATGTAGAATGCCTTTTAAAAGCTAATTCAATATCATCTTCAGCTATACCTTCCCCATTATCTGTAACCCTAATATAAGTCTTGCCACCATCTTTAATTTCAATGATAATTTCGTCACTATTGGCATCAACTGAATTCTCAACAAGTTCTTTTACTATGGATGAAGGCCTCTCAATAACTTCTCCAGCAGCAATCTTTTCTATTGTACTATCATCTAATAATTTTATTTTCCCCACTCTAATCACCCTTTAAGGATTTTGCATCCTGTTTTAAATCGTATAGAATATTTAACGCTTCCCTTGGGGTAATATTATCAATATCTAAATCTGCTATTCTTTCAATAAAGTAATCTTTCCTAAAATCCATCATATCTATTTGTTTTACTTCTTTAACAACATTATTATTTAGGTCAATTTGATGATTATTTTCTATTAATGACAATATTTCATTAGCCCTATTAATGATTTCCATATTTATACCAGCTAACTTTGCTACTTCTATGCCATAAGACTTATTAGAACTGCCTTCTATTATTTTTCTCAAAAAAACTATCCCATCCTCTGTTTTTTCAACTGCTATAGTGAGGTTTTTAATACAAGAATTCTTTTCCTTTAACTGTGTTAACTCATGATAATGAGTTGCAAATAGAGTTTTCGCTTTTATGTTTTTTATTATATATTCTACAACAGCCCATGCTATGCTTAAACCATCATAGGTACTTGTACCTCTCCCAACCTCATCTAAAATAATTAGGCTGTCTTTAGTTGCAGACCTAAGAATATTTGAAACCTCCTTCATTTCAACCATGAAGGTACTTTCACCTTGAGCTAGATTATCAGCAGCGCCAATTCTAGTAAATATTCTATCAACAATAGAAATATCAGCATAACTTGCAGGAACAAAAGAACCTACATGGGCAAGTAAAGTAATAATTGCAACCTGACGCATATATGTTGACTTACCAGCCATATTTGGTCCTGTAATTATTTCAACCATATTTTTTTTATTATCTATATAAGTATCATTTGGAACAAATAAATTCCCTTCCAAATTATTTTCAACTACAGGATGCCTTCCATCTTTTATATGAATAATTCCATTTTTGTTTAGTTTGGGTCTTACATAATTATATTTATAAGCAACTTGAGCAAAAGAATTTAATACATCTATTGTGGAAATAATCTTTGCTGTGTTTTGAATTCTAGGAATATTTTCCTTTACTTTATTTCTTACTTCAATAAAAATCTGATATTCTAAATCCAATGATTTTTCTTCAGCTCCTAAAATCTTATTCTCCATTTCTTTTAATTCTTCTGTATAATACCTTTCAGCATTGGTTAGAGTTTGTTTTCTAATAAAATAATTTGGAACTAAACTGATATAGGATTTAGTTACCTCAAAATAATATCCAAAAACCTTATTAAATCCAATTCTTAGGTTTTTTATTCCAGTTTTTTCTCTTTCTTTAAGCTCCAATGAACTTAGCCATTCTTTACCTTTTTCACAGATTTCTTTAATTTCATCTAATTCCTTATTAAATCCTTTCTTAATAATTCCTCCCTCTTTAATCGTTATTGGAGGATTTTCTTCTATGCTTTTATCAATTAAATCATAAATATCTTCTAAGGTGTCTAATCTATCTCCATAATTCATTAACTCAAGATTATTAGAATTTTTTAGAAGGCTCTTTAATTCTGGTAGCACAGATATCGAATTCTTTAAAGATAGCAAATCTCTAGCATTACAATTGCCATAAGCAATTCTACTGCTAAGTCGTTCAATATCATAAATCTTATTTAAGATGACTTTTACATCATCCATAAGTTCAATATTATTGACAAAACATTCTACAACATCTAATCGCCTTTCGATTTCTTTAATATTTAAAAGAGGCTGATCTAACCATTTTTTTAAAAGCCTACCGCCCATAGAAGTAGAGGTCTTATCTAAAATTCCAATTAAAGCCCCTTTCCTGTCCCTTTTAATTATTGTTTCATGTATTTCTAAATTATTTCTAGTATAGATATCTAAAATCATATATTTATTTGGTTCATAATAATTTAAAGTATTAATATGGTCCAAAGAAGATTTTTGAGTTACACATAAATAATCAATTAGCTTTTTTACTGCAATAGTTGCAAGAATTTTTTTATCTAATTCTAATTCCTTCAAAGAATTCTTTTTAAACTGTTTTAATATCGTTTGTTCAAATCCAGTTTTCAAATCATTTATATTATAAACACTCATATATGGATTAATTGAGTTTTTCAATACCCTAATAAATTTTTTATTCGAATTAAACTCTTCATTACAAATGATTTCTGAAGGATATATCTTCCCCAACTCATCTAAAAGAAAATCATAAGAATTATCTTTATCACCTAAAAATTCTGTTGTATACATTTCACCAGTCGAATTATCAACATAAGCTATTCCAACTCCTGAATCGTCCAAGTATATTGATGCAAGAAAGTTATTAGATTTTTCGTCCAAAATTGCAGCATCAGTTATGGTGCCAGGTGTTACTACTTTAATTACTTCTCTTCTCACAATTCCTTTTGCTAGAGCTGGGTCTTCCATCTGCTCACAAATAGCAACTTTATAGCCTTTTTCAACTAACTTTGCAATATAGCTATCTGCAACATGATAAGGCACGCCACACATTGGTGCCTTCTTATCCATGCCACAATCTCTTTGAGTTAAAGTTATTTCAAGCTCTTTTGATGCTATAATTGCATCGTCAAAAAACATTTCATAGAAATCCCCTAATCTAAAAAACAATATGGAGTCTTTGTAATCCTTTTTAATCTCCATATATTGCTTCATCATTGGTGTTAAATTTTCCAAATGCTTCCCTCCCCTAAAGTCGGAAAAGCCTAAACTAAAGAACCTTCTAAGAAAAATGTCTTAGCAGTATCTATCTTTACATTAACCATAGTTCCAATTAGGCTTTTATCTCCTTTAAAATGAACTAATTTGTTTGTTCTAGTCCTACCAGTTAAATATTCAGGATTATTTTTGCTTACTTCCTCAACTAATACTTCTAGTGTTTGACCTTCTAATTGCTTATTTTTCTTTAAGGAAATTTCGTACAATACTTCTGTCAATTTTTGGAACCTTTCATGTTTTACTTTATCATCAACTTGGTTTTCCATTCTTGCAGCGCGAGTTCCTTCTCTCTTTGAATAAATAAAAGTAAAAGCTGAATCATATTCTACTTCTTTAACTAATTCTAATGTATCATTGAAATCCTCATCAGTTTCACCAGGAAAACCAACTATAATATCTGTTGTTATCGCTATATTAGGTTCTGCCTCTCTAAGCTTTTTTATAAGCCTTAAATAATCTTCTCTAGTGTATTTCCTGTTCATTTCTTTTAATATCCTATTGCTTCCTGACTGAACAGGCAAATGTAAGTGCTCACAAAGTTTATCCAAAGTCCTATATGCATCAATTAATTTATCAGATAAGTCCTTTGGATGTGATGTCATAAATCTAATTCTTTCAATGCCATCTATTTTATTAATATCTCTTAATAAATCTACGAAATCATAGTTTCTGTTTAATGTCTTACCATAAGAATTTACATTTTGGCCAAGTAAAGTAACTTCTTTACAGCCATTTTTAGCTAATTCTTTTATTTCATTGATAATATTTTCTGGTTCTCTACTTACCTCCCTACCTCTAGTATAAGGAACGATGCAATAAGAACAGAAGTTATTACATCCAAACATTATGTTTACAAAGGCTTTAAAAGAATACTTTCTATTAGCATCTATGTCTTCAACTATCTCCCTTTTGTCTTCTAATACATCTACAATTGTTTTTCCAGTTTGTAAATGATTATTTATTAACTGAGGAAGTTTGTGTATATTATGAGTACCAAAAATAATGTCAACATGTTTATATTTAGAAAGTATAACATTCCTAATTTCTTCTCTTTGCATCATACAGCCACAAATTGCAATGATTAAATCAGGTTTTTCCCTTTTAAGCTGGGCCAATGCCCCTAAATTCCCATATACTTTTAATTCTGCATTTTCTCTAACTAAACATGTGTTATATATTATTAAATCTGCATCATCTATAGATTCAGTTTCATTATATCCCATATTAGTTAATATCCATGAAATCTTTTCAGAATCATGCTCATTCATTTGACAACCATAAGTCTTAATATAATACTTCTTTTGTCCTTTGTTTATGCTCATCTCTACACCTCTCCTAATTTATTAACATATACATTATAGCATAACTTTAATAATTATTAAAACTTAAATATCTAAATGAAAATTTTCGATTCAATATTATTTTAAATATAAATTATTTTTTTATTTTTGAATGATAATAATGATAAATATTATAAATTTAACAAAGTGATGAAATAAATTTTAATTAGTGTATAATATAAGGTAGGAAGCACAAAAAAGTGTTTCCCTATAAGCAAAAAAGGGGAGGAGATTATATGAATAAACCAATTTTATCTGCGCATTTCCAATCAAGGACTCCTTCAGATGTCCGTTTAGCACAAATAAGGTATGATAAACGTGAAAAAAAACCAGAAACAGTAATAAATGTTGCTATTGGTAACGTTTCTCTACCTACAAATCCTGCTATGCAAAAAAGGATGTTTGCATTAAACAGTCCAGATAGCCCATTTGCCAAAGGAGTAATTCGTTATACAGGTACTGCAGGTACTGTTGAATGCCAAAATGCTTTTAAAAACATCCTAAAGAGCGAAGGATTTAATGTAGATAATTTACATGTACAAATAGTTGATGGCGGTTCTGCTGGTATGGAATTAGTTATATTAGGAGTTTGCGGACCTGCTGGAACAGATGAAAAACCATTACTTATGATTGACCCAGCTTATACAAATTATACTTCATTTGCAGAAAGAGTTGGGCGCAAAACTATTACAATAAAAAGACACATGGGTGAAGATGGTAAATTTAATTTGCCAGATATGAATGAAATTGAAGATTTAATTAAAAAATATAACCCTGGTGCACTATTAGTTATACCTTATGATAATCCAACTGGTCAATTCTATACTTATGACCTATTAAAGGATTTGGCAAGATTATGCGTTAAATACAATATGTGGATGATTAGCGATGAAGCTTATCGTGAATTGTATTATGTTGAAGGAGAAAAACTAGTAAGTATTTGGGGATTGTCAGATGAAGATGTTCCAGGTATCGAAGGAAGAAGAATATCAATAGAAACTGCATCTAAAGTATGGAATGCATGTGGTTTAAGAATAGGTGCAGTAATAACTGACAATGCTGAATTCCATGATCGCTCAGTAGCTGAATATACTGCTAACCTATGTGCAAATGCAATAGGTCAATATATCTTTGGAGCATTAGCTCATGAAAGCAAAGAAGATATCCTTGCATGGTGCAAACAACAAAGAGACTATTATAAAGATATAATCACTAAAGTTTACAATAGATTCAAAGAATTAGAACCAAATCTAATAGTTTCAAGTCCAGATGCTTCTATCTACACTGTAATAGATGTTAGGAATATAGTAAAACCAGGATTTGATTCAATAGATTTCGTTCTATATTGTGCTGAAAAAGGATCTGTAGAATTTGAAGGTAAAGAAACAACATTGCTTGTTGCTCCAATGAAAGGTTTCTACGATATAGCTAATGACGATGAAAATCCAGGTAAAACTCAATTTAGAATTTCTTATGTTGAAACACCAGAAAATATGTTAAAAGTTCCTGATTTATTTGTTAAATTATTAAGACAATATGAATCACAAAGGTAATAAAAAAGTAGGATGGGAAACCATCCTATTTTTTTATCCAAATATTTTTTTAAGAAATCCAAACTTTTTCTCTTCCGCCTTCTTTAATTTTTCTTTTAATTCTATATTTTCAAGGGTTTTCTCTTTGATTTTCATTCTTAATTTAGCATTTTCGGATATCAAAACATCTCTTTCTTTTGAATTCAATTCATTCCTTAACATTATGATTTCCTCTTTTAGTTCCTCGATTGCCTTAATATTCATTGCATTATTATTTTCAAAATAAACTTGTAATTTTTGAAAAAATTCTTCTTTTAAACTTATACTAATTTCTTTTATTAATTGATAAGTATCTATTTCTTTATTAATTGAAACAAGATCTCCAGTACTTTCATCTTGATTATTCATCACTATTTCTGGAGAAGATAGTATTAATTTTATTTGTTTGTTGCTAAACCCCTTTTCTTGAAGGCTTTTAATATATAATAACAACTCAATTTCCTTATAGGTATAATACCTATGGTTTGAGTTGTTTCTTGGGACTTCAATATCAAATTCCTTCTCATAATACCTTAATACATGTGGGGCATAGCCTGTAATTTCTGCTACCTCTGAAATTGTATATTCCTTATTTACATCAAGCATATCGAACCCCCTACCCCAAAGTCTTGATACTTTATAATTTCTTTAAAAATTTAATAATTCCTTTTATTTTTTACATATTTTTTTCATACAAATTATCGTAATTATATACATATAAAACTATAAACTGTCAAAAAATTTATAAAGGATTGGATTACATTATTTTAATCCAATCCTTTTGTTACAGTTAAATTAAATATTTATATCATGTTCCAAAAATTTAATTAATAATTCTACACAGTTGATAATGTCATTTTTTGAAGCCATTTCAACTGTAGAGTGAACATATCTTGTTGGTATTGATATTACACCTGAAGGTACTCCTTCCTTAGTAACGTGAATTGCTCCAGAATCAGTACCTCCAAATTCCAATACTTCCATTTGATATGGAATCTTATTTTCTTTAGCAATCTCAACTAATAATTCCTTAACCTTAGGATGACAAATAATTGAGTTATCCTTTACCTTTATAGCAGCACCTTTATTTAATCCTACTGCGAATCTCTTAGCTTTTGGTGTATCTCCATGGGAAGTAACATCTAATGATAATCCTATATCTGGATCTACTTTATATGCTGCAGTTTTTGCTCCTCTTAATCCAACCTCTTCTTGAGTAGAGAATACAAAGTATAAGTCATTAACAGAATTTTTTATTTGCTTAATGGCTTCAATAGCTATAAAACAGCCGACTCTATCATCTAAGTAATTTGAAAATACAACATTTTCGTTTTCATCAAATTCAGTTTTATATATACAGATATCTCCAATTTTTACCTTCTTTTCAGCTTCTTCTTTACTAAAGGCACCTATATCTATGTACATATTCTCTAATTTAAGCTTTGACATATCATCTACTGGTTCATGATAAATTACTCCAACTGTGCCATTTTCAAAAATTACCCTTTGACTAATGGAGATATAAGGAGATATTCCGCCTACATTTGTAAACCTTAAGAAACCTTTTTCGTCTATATCTGTTATCATGAATCCTATTTGATCCATGTGAGCAGAAATCATTATCTTTTTCCCATTTCCTTTTTTTCTTGCAATAAGATTCCCTAAATTATCTGTTTCTATTTCATCTACATAGTCTTTTATTTCATTTTTAATAAATTCCCTAATAGCTCCTTCATTACTCGATGGTCCATAAACACTTACTAATTCCTTTAAAAGATTAAAATTAATATTCATTTATATTTCCCCCTTTTCAAAATGAAGTAATATTTCCTTTAACAATTCAAATGTATTATCGTAATCCTTTTTACTCATTACAGATGCAGTAGAATGTATATACCTACATGGTACAGATATAGCAGTTGTTATACAGCCTTCTTTAGCAGTATGGATCTTGCCAGAATCATTTCCACCCATTGAAGTTTTTCTATATTGATAAGGAATATTATTCTTTTCAGCTATTTCTACTATTTTATCTCTAAATTTCCTGTTATAAATAGTTGTTCTATCTATTAAAGAGATTGCTGGACCATTATTTAAATAAGTTGGAATTAGATGCGTATCTAATTTAGGCATATCATAACATAATGTTCCTTCCAAAATAATTGCATAGTCTGGATTAACTTCAAATGCAGCAGGACCTGCTCCAACTAGCCCAACTTCTTCCATAACTGTAAATACTGCATAGAAACTAATATCTTTTATTTCTTTAATTAATTTTATTAATAACGAACATCCCACTCGATTATCTAGTGCTTTAGCCTTTACTAGACCATCGCCAAATTCAACATAATCAGAATCAAATATTGCATAATCTCCAATATTAACATGTTTTTCAGCTTCTTCTTTCGATTTAGCACCAATATCTATATATAACTCATCAATATTCAATGCTCTTTTTCTTTCATCTGGTTTTTGTAAGTGAATTGGTTTAGCTCCTATTACTCCTGGTAATTTATTTTTACCAACTAAAACAGGTTTAGATACTAAAATTCTCTTATCAATGCCACCTACTGTTATAAATTTAAGAAATCCGTCTTTATCAATATCCTTTATCATCAATCCAACTTCATCCATATGGGCAGTAATCATCAATTTTTTTCCGAAGTCTTTTCCTTTTTTATATGCAATAATATTCCCTATCTTATCAATCTTGTAGCTGTCAACATAATCCTTTATTTCAGAAATGATTAAATCCCTAACTTCTTTCTCATTGCCTGACACACCTGAAGCTTCAGTAAGCTCTTTTAATAACATAATAATCCCTCCAAATTATCTCTTGAAATAGAAGCTACGAAAAATGCCAAAAGTTTTCCAGTATTTTTTATGTCTTCCATATCAACTACTTCAACTGAAGTATGCATGTATCTTAATGGAATAGATAAAAGCAATGAAGGTATCCCTTCTCTTGTAATCTGCATTGCCCTTGCATCTGTTCCAGTAGGACCTGGGTTAACTTCTATTTGATTTGGAATATTATACTCTTTAGCAATTTCAACTAGCTTTCTTCGTAAATTAGGATGAATATTTCCACCTAATGCAATAGCTGGACCTTGACCGAGTTCTATTGTTGAAGATTTAGGAAGTTCTGGAGTAGATCCAAAACCTACATCCACTGCAATGCCAATGTCTGGATGAATTTTATAGCTACTTACTAAAGCTCCTGCCATGCTAACCTCTTCTTGAACTGTAGTTACAAAATATATATCTGCTTCATGCTTTATATTCCTTAATTCTTTCATACATTCAAATAAGGCAGCAACACCAGCTCTATCATCAAGGGATTTACCTGCAATTCTAGACCCTAAAAGATTTTTAATATTTCTTCTAATTGTTATTGTATCTCCTATATTTACAAGCTTTTCAACTTCTTCTTTTGGATATCCAACATCTATTATCATGTCTTCTAACTTTACTGCCATATCACGTTCTGATGGTTCTTGTAGATGAGGTGGTTTTGAACCAACTACTCCAAATAAATCTTTTATTCCATGGATTATAACTTCTTGACCTATTATGGTTCTTGGATCAATACCACCTACATTTGTAAATCGAATAAATCCATTTTCTTCTATGTCCTTTACCATCAATCCAATTTCATCCATATGGGCAGCAATCATAATTTTAATATTTTTTTCATCATTGTATGTACCTTTTTTAATCCCAATTATATTTCCTAGCTTGTCCACTGAAATATCATCTAAATATTCTTTGAAACTTGAAATGATGGTATCTTGTAAATGGTGCTCATATCCTGATACACCTTTACTTTTGCATAAAGATTCTAAAAATAATTTAGTATCCAAGATTTACCCTCCTTATATTAATTTTTTATAAAAAAATGTTCTAACAGGTTTAAACCTATATTTTTCTGGCATAATTATTTGCTCTGTACTGCCAACAAACAATATCCCATCATCGCTAAGAGAGTTATAAAACTTTGAGTACAATAATTCCTTTGCTTCTTCTGTAAAATATATCATGACATTTCTACATAAAATCAAATCCACATTGCTTGGGAACCTATCTTTTAATAAGTCTATTTTTTTAAATTCTACGCACTTTTTAATATCTTCAGAAATTTTATATGAATTTTCTAACTTAGTAAAAAATCTGTTAACAAAATCTTTTGGCAGATTTTCTAATGCTTTACTATTATATAAACCAACCTTAGCTTTATTCATTGCCTCTTCATCAATATCTGTTGCCAAAATCTTAATTTTATATAAAGGTAAAAACTTGGTCATCAACATTGCTAATGAATAAGGTTCTTCACCAGTTGAACAGGCAGAACTCCACAGGTTTAACTCTTTTTTCTTGCTTAATAAAGAAGGAATTATATCTTTTTCTAAAACATCCCACTGATTAGGATTTCTATAGAATTCAGAAACATTTATAGTTAGATAATTTATAAATTGCTCAAGAAGAGCTTTATCTCTTTTAAGCCCTTGAAAATAATCATCAAAATCCTTGAAATTATTCCTTGTTAATAGAGACTGAATCCTTCTTTTCATCTGCTTTTCTTTATAATAGTTTAAATCAATGTTTATTAGTTTGTTAATATTTATCTTAAACTCTTCATACTTGTCCATTAAATACCTCCCTTTTTCTCCAAATGAATATAGGGCTTTAATGCTATTATAACATTAAAACCCCATTCTAAATAAGTCTTTCATTAAATTTTCTACAAAATCAACAAAATTTCATGTTCTTTATTACTTTTAAGCCTCATTTACATCTTTTAAGCTTAAACTTATTTTCTTTTTTTCACTATCTATGTCTATAACCTTTACATTTATCTTATCTCCAATATTGAGCACATCTGAAGGTTTGTTAACACGTTTATTAGATATTTGAGATACGTGAAGTAATCCATCTACTCCTTCTTTTAATCTTACAAAAGCTCCAAAATCTAATAAATTAACTACAGTACCTTCTACAACATCACCAACTTTTACGTTTTTAGAAAACGCTTCCCAAGGTTCTTCCATAGTTTGTTTTAGTCCAAGGGATACCCTATTTTTAGCTTTATCAAAAGATAATACTTTAACATTAACCTTTTGACCTTCTTTAACAACTTCAGAAGGATGCTTTATTTTATTCCAAGATAAATCTGAAATATGGATTAAACCATCTACTCCACCTAAATCAACAAATGCTCCAAAATCAGTTAATCTACTAACGACTCCTTCCCTTATTTGACCTAATTCAAGACTAGCCCAAAGTTCCTTTCTTCTATTATTTAATTCTTCTTTTTCTACTTCTTTTCTTGATATAATTATCCTCTTTTTATCTTTATCAAAATCTATGACTTTTACAATTAATAATTTACCTTTATATTGACTAAGATCTGATACATATTTTAATGAAACCTGAGATGCTGGCATAAAACCTTTTAATCCATGAACTAGAACAGATAAGCCACCTTTTATAACATCTAATACTTTACATTCAACTCTTTCTTTTTCTTTATAAGCATTTTCAATTAAATCCCAGTTCTTTATTTCTTCTATCCTTTTAGTAGATAATAATACATTCCCTTCACCATCATCTAATTTTACAACATATACTTCAATTATGTCTCCTTCTTTATATAAATCTCTAGGATTAACATCTGGATCATTTGATAATTCTTCCTTAGAAATAATTCCATCTGATTTATAGTTTATATTTACCATTACTTCATTTTCAGTTACAGAGATTACTTTTCCTTTTATTATATCTCCTCTATGTATCCTGATAAAGGAGCTTTCTATTGCTTCCAACATTTCCATGCTATTTAGATTCTCCATTGTCTGTATAACCTCCTGAATTATCCAATCAGGTGTAGATGCACCTGCTGTTATTCCAATTTTATTAAATTTTATAAGTTCATCTAAATTTAATTCATCTTTGGTTTCAATATGATATACATTATTACAATATTTTTTACTTATAGACACTAGTTTATTTGTATTTGAACTATTTTTGCCACCTATTACAATCATTGCATCAACTTTTTTTGCTACTTCTTTGCAAGCTTCTTGACGTTGATTTGTTGCATTACAAATTGTATTAAAAATTTTTACTTCCTTTCCTTTTCCCTTGACAATTTCTGATAATGTATTAAATTTTTCTTGAGTATTTGTAGTTTGAGAAACAACACATACTTTATCCATCAAAGGAAGATTTAATGCTTCATCTTCCGAATTGATGATAAAAGCTTCATTATTGCACCATCCATTTATCCCTTTAACTTCAGGATGGTCTTTATCGCCAACTATTACTATATTATATCCTTGATTATAATATTCTTCAACTTTCTTATGAACGGATTTTACATAAGGACATGTACTGTCCACTATTTCAATACCTTGTCCCATCAACTTATCTATTATTTCCTTACTAACACCGTGGGACCTAATAATTATCTTACTATTGCTCAATTCATTAATTCTACTTATATCATCTATAACTAATAATCCATCCTCTTCAAATTTATTAACTACTTGAGGATTGTGTACTAATGGACCTAAAGAATATATATTTTTATCTCTATTAGAAAGCTCTTTTTCTGCCATTTCTATGGCTCTTTTTACTCCAAAGCATAATCCAGCTTTATCTGCTAAAATAATTTCCACAATTTTCATCCCCTTTGTTTTAGTGAATATATAGATTCTAATATCTTTTTACTGATAAACAGGTAATCATCCTTAGTTGGTTTCTTATTTTGGTATTCTGATAAATCAATTTCTTTTCCAAAATAAATATTAATTTTACTAAACAGCTTGTAATTACCATCTATATAAACTGGCAAAATAGCAGCATTTGACTTAAGAGCTATAAGTCCAACTCCTGGTTTCGCATTTTCCAAATCAATTTTCTTAACCCTTGTCCCTTCAGGAAATATTCCTAAAACACCATCTTCTTTTAAGATATTAAGAGATTTCTTTATTGTTGACAAATCTATTTCTTCCCTATCAACTGGAAATGCTCCCAATTTGCTTAAAAAAGAAGCTACTATCTTATTTTTAAACAATTGCTTTTTTGCCATCCAAAAGATTTGTCTAGGATACATTATAGATATGATAATTGGATCAAATTCATGTGTATGATTAGCACATATGATAATATTTCCCCTATTTTCTTTGTCCTCAATATTTTCTTTTCCATATACATTAATCCTATACATTGCTTTAAATACAACTACTGCTATTTTCTTTAAAAAACTATACAAGGACATCAACTATCACCCTTAATAATGGACAAAATTTCTTCAACACATTCATCAACTGTTTTACCTGTTGTATCTAAAAGATAAGCATCTTCACTTTTTACCAAAGGAGAAACATCTCTAGTTGAATCTATCTTATCCCTCATTTCTATTTCTCTTTTTATTTCTTCATAGGAAATATTTTTTTCACCTTTTTCAAGCAGTTCCTTATATCTTCTCCTTGCCCTTTCTTCCACACTTGCCACAATAAAAAATTTATAATCTGCATTAGGCAAGACAACTGTTCCAATGTCCCTACCATCCATTATTACAGACTTAGTTCTTGCTAAGTTTTGTTGAATTCTTACCAATGCTTCACGTACTTCTTTTATTTTTGCAATATAGGAAACATTTTTACTTACTCTGTTTTCTCTAATTTCTTTATCTACATTTTTATTATCTAAATAAATATGATTATTCCTAAAATCTATAGTAGTTCTTTCGAGAACTGCTTTAACATCTTCCTCAGATTTGGGATCTAATCCTTCGTTTAATACTTTTAATGTTATTGCCCTATACATTGCACCAGTATCAATATATTCAATGGATAAGATTTCAGCAAGTTTCTTTGCAATTGTACTTTTGCCAGCTCCAGCTGGTCCATCAATTGCAATACTTATTTTTTTATTTAACATTAGCATCCTCCTTAATTAAGGATACAAATAATAATAACCACCCTCTGGTGGCTTATGCTTTACGACAAGTCAGGCCTTAATACTTTAGCATTTTTTAAATATACATGTTTGATATCTTTTTGTACCAGGTTATCGCTATCATATAAAACCATAACTCTGATACACTTATTTATACTTCCCTCTACAAACATTTCATTAAAACACATCAATGCACAATGTAAATAACCTAACTGTCTAGCAGCCTTTGCTGGATATTCCTTATTTAAATCAGATGTACAAGAAAAAATAATGCTAATAACTCTATCCTTATCTAATTTATTTTTATTTTCAATTTCTATTAGTAATTCTTTAGTAGATTCCAAGATGCTATCGGAGGAGTTAAATTCAACAGTAGTTGCACCCCTTATTGCAACAACAGCCACATTATCACTCCTTTTTAATTATATATTAAATTACCCCCATAAACAAGAGTTAAATATTGCTTCCTGCTAAATAGCCTGTTGAATAAGCTATTTGTAAATTAAACCCTCCCGTTAATGCATCTACATCTAAAATTTCACCAGAAAAAAACAATCCTGGAACTATTCTAGATTCCATAGTTGAAGGATTTATCTCTTTAACATTTACACCACCGGATGTAACAATGGCTTCTTCAATAGGTCTCAACGATTTAAAAGTCAAAGGAAGATTTTTAATATAATTTATTAATGTTAACCTTTCTTCTTTGGTAATCTGATTTATAAGTTTATCAATGGGTATGCCAGCCAATTTTATAATTACTGGAATAATTTTTTTAGGCAACAAGTCATCTAATCCATTTTTAATTTGTTTATTATTTTTTTCATGAAAATCTCTTAATATCCTGCTATCCAGCTTTTTATCATCCAAAGCTGGTTTAAGGTCAATAAAAAATTTAATTTTTTCATTTATATAATTGTGTAAATAATTGCTCATTGAAAGCACTATAGGACCTGAAATGCCATAGTGAGTAAATAGCATTTCTCCAAACTCTTCATGTATTTTTTTATTATTTACATAAGCTTTCAAACTTACATTTTTCAGAGATAATCCTTGCAGTTCCCTTACCCATTCTTCTTCTATTTCTATAGGAACCAAAGAAGGCATCAACTCAGTAATAGTATGTCCAAGGCTTTTGGCAAATCTATACCCATCGCCTGTAGAACCTGTTCTTGGATAAGACATGCCCCCAGTAGATATTAGTAGTTTATCAAAAATCATCTCATTTTCCCCAATTACTACTACAAATTTATTATCTTTCATATAAACATAATCTACTTTTGAATTTAACATTAATTTTACATTATTATCCTCTAAAAATCTTTCAAATGCTTTAATTACATCTGATGATTTATCGCTTGCAGGAAAAACCCTATTGCCCCTTTCTACCTTTACTTTTACCCCATATCTTTCTAATAGACTGATTATATCCATATTGGTAAAAGAATAAAAACTACTGTAAAGGAAACTTTTGTTTCGAGTTACTTTATCAAAAAATTCATCAATTGGAGCATAATTTGTAATATTGCATCGGCCATTTCCAGTTATAAAAAGCTTCTTCCCTATTTTCTCATTTTTATCAATTAAAGTTACATCTTTACCTCTTGAACCAGCAATACCTGCTGCAATAATACCCGAAGGTCCTGCGCCAATTATTCCAACTTTTTCTGTCATAATCAAGACTCCTTTAAATGTGATGTATCATTAAACAATGTCAATACATTGTTATAATCTCTGCACTCTATAATACTAAGTGACACATTATTCAATGAAAAATTTTTATAATACGATAGTCCAATATTTAATAGGCTTAAAATTATTACTTTTAATGTGGCATTATGTGAAACTATTGCTATATTTTTGTCTTTATTTTCCTTTATTATCTTATTTACATAACTCATTACCCTTCTTTTTAAAGCTTCTAAAGTTTCAGCACCTTCTAATCTAAATTTCTCAGGACTGCTCATCCATATTGAATATTCTTCTTTGAATTTATTTCTTATTTCCTTTAATGTTAGCCCTTCCCATGGGCCAAAATTGATTTCTCTAAATTCATTGGTCGCTACAACTGGCTTGTTAACTATGCTAGATATTATTCTAGCAGTTTCCAAAGCTCTAGATAAATCACTACTATATATTATATCTATTTTTTCACCAACTAATCTTTCACCTAATTTTCTTGCTTGCTCTTTCCCTAAATCAGTTAGGGGAGCATCTTTTTGACCCTGAATCTTATATAATAAGTTCCATTCTGATTGCCCATGTCTTATTAGGTATATTTTTGTCAATTATATCCCTCCTTTATGTATTTTATGATATAGTAAAAGTTATTTAAAAACAATATATCATTTATGATAATATTAAATATGATATTAAATAGAAAATAAATAAAGCGATTTTATTATCGCTTTATTTATTTTCTATATTGGAATCATATACATTATACTTTTTCCAAATTCTTTCTAACTCTTCAAAATATCCCCTTATATCTTGTCTCTTTTCAATTCCTAGAGCAATAATTAAAGCATTAATTAAACTCAAAGGAGCAACTAAAGAATCTACAAAAGAAAGCATTTCATTTGTAGCTACTAATGTAATATCTGAATATTTTGCAGCTGGTGAAATTAAACTATCAGTTATACTAATAACTTTACATCCTTTTTCTTTACAAAAGTCTAAGGCTTCGAGTGTCCTTTTTGAATAGCGAGGATAACTAATACCTATTATTACATCTTCAGAACCAGCTCTAAATAACTGTTCAAATATATCATTTACACCTGATGAAATTACTTTAACAGATTCAAATAAGAAATTTAAATAGAATCCTAAATATCCAGCTAAAAAAGATGATGACCTTAAACCTAATATATAAATACTTTTAGCGTTTAAAATTAAATTAACTGCTTTTTCAAAGGCTTCTTGGTCTGTTTCATTTATAGTCCTATGTATATTTTCCATGTCTTTTTCCATTACTTTTTTCAAAATGCTTTCTTTATTAGAATAATCATTTACCATATATAGTCTTTGGACAGTTGTTAATTTGTTTTTCACTATTTCTTGTAACTGTTTTTGCAAGTCCTTATAACCTTCATATCCCAAATAATGTGCAAATCTTACAACTGTAGATTCACTTACTCCAACTGTTTCTCCCAGTGTTAATGCAGTCATAAAAGCTGCTTTATCATATTCATTTATTATAAATTCAGCAATAAGCTTTTGTCCTTTTGTTAATTTATTGTATTCTCTCTGAATTCGTTTAATTAAGTCCGCATCCATATCCAATACACTCTTCCTTATGATTTCTTATTAGATTATATCCTTCTTCTAATGCTTTTAAATTTAGTTCTTCAGTTCCTCTTGGAATTCTCTTGCAAACAGCTTTTTCCAAAGATTCTTTAGATACAATTTTAGTTAATTCATATATAGCTCCCAATGCTACAACATTAGATACCATAGGATATCCTAAAGAATTTGTTGCAGTTTCTATTATAGGAACAACATAAGTTGTTATATCATCTCTCTTAGGTATGTTTGTGACTGATTTATCAACTATTAAAATACCATTTTCCTTTATAGTATTAATATACTTATCACAAGCACCTTGTGTTAATGCAAGCAATAAATCACATTTGTTTACCTTTGGATAATTAATTTCTTTGCTACTAATTATTACTTCTGCTTTACTGGCACCACCTCTTGCTTCAGGACCATATGACTGGGATTGAACTACATTTAAACCGTCCATTAATGCTGCTTCAGCTAAAATAATACCAGCTAATATAAGTCCTTGACCACCTGAGCCTGTTAGTCTTAATTCTTGATAAACCATGTTATACCCCCTTAGTGAAAGAATCAATTATCTTCTGATACTCTTCAGTATATTCTGGTCTACTGCTTTTATATAATTCTCCAATAACAAACTTACCTTTTCTTTCTTCTTCTGGTAACTTATCATAAGCTGCAATATTTATTGCATTTTCTTTTAGATAATTTATCATATCTACTGCTTCGCCTTTTTTATTTTTCCTACCATAATATGTGGGGCATATGGTCAATGCTTCAATAAAAGAAAATCCTTTATTTTTTATTCCATTTTCTATTTGTTTAATTAGCATGTTTGCAGTATAGACTGTACTTCTGCTTACATAAGTTGCTCCTGCTGCCTTAGCTAGCTCACATAAATCAAAGCTTTTATCTATATTTCCGTAAGGTGCTGTAGTTGCTCTATCTCCTGTTGGAGTAGTTGGTGAATACTGACCACCTGTCATTCCATAGGTATTATTGTTAAATACTATAGTTGTAATATCTATATTTCTTCTTGCTGCATGAATCAAGTGGTTTCCTCCAATAGCAGAAGCATCACCATCTCCTGTAATAACGATTACTTTCAATTCAGGCTTTGCTAATTTTATGCCAGTTGCAAAAGCCAATGCCCTACCATGAGTTGTATGAACAGTATTAAAATCCAAGTATCCAGAAGCCCTTGATGAACAACCAATACCAGAAACAATACATACTTCATCTTTGCTAAGTCCCAAATTATCTATAGCTTTAACTATTGCTCGGGTTACAATTCCATTACCACATCCAGGGCACCAAATATGGGGCAAATGTTCAGTTCTAAAATATTCCTTCACTAAATCACTAGGCATAGTAAACCTCCTTAATAAAATCGACAATTTCTTGAGGAGTTATTAAATCTCCATTGACCCTACCATATTTTTCTACTTTTGTATATCTGCCTGCAACCCTGTCAACTGCTAAATAGTATTGACCTAAATTCATTTCTACAACCACTATACGTTTTACTTTTTTTGATAGTTCTGTAAGTTCTTTTTCTGCAAGAGGCCATATAGTTATTGGTCTAAATAATCCAACTTTCATTCCATTTTCTCTCAATACATCTATAGCTGCTTTGCAAGATCTTGCAGTTGAACCAAATGCTACAATTGCAACTTCAGCATCATCAAGTAAATATTCATCTATCTCCACGATATCATCTTTATTATCTTCAATTTTACTTACTAATCTTTTTATTAATCTTTCTGCTATTTGCCCATTATTAGTAGGAAATCCTGTTTCATCATGAGTTAATCCAGTTACATGGAATCTATATCCTTCGCCAAAACCTGCCATTTCAGGAACTATATCTCCAGCTTTTACTTCAAATGGTTTATATTCTTCAGGAGGACAAGTTGGCTTTTTCCTGTTGTAAATTTCTATTTCATCAATATTTGGAAGCTCAATTCTTTCTCTCATGTGTCCAATAACTTCGTCCATCAGAAGAATTACAGGAGTTCTATATTTTTCTGCGAGATTAAAAGCTCTAATTGTTTTATAAAAGATTTCCTTTACTGACCAAGGATACAACGCTATAATTGAATGTTCTCCATGGGTACCCCATCTTGCTTGCATAATATCCCCTTGAGCTGGTGCAGTTGGCATTCCAGTACTTGGTCCGCCTCTTTGAACATCAACAATTACACATGGAGTTTCAGTTATAACTGCATATCCTATACCTTCTTGTTTCAATGAAAAACCTGGACCACTTGTTGCAGTCATTGCTTTAACTCCTGCAATAGAAGCACCAATTACCGCAGATATGCTTGCAATTTCATCTTCCATTTGTATAAATTTACCTCCAACTCTTGGTAATTTTTCGGAAGATAATTCAGCTATTTCAGTAGATGGTGTAATTGGATATCCAGCATAAAATCTCATACCTGCCAAAATTGCTGCTTCAACACAAGCTTCATTTCCCTGCATTAATTTCACATTTCTATCAACCATATTACTTACCTCCTAGATAAATGGCAAAATCTGGACATCTAAGTTCACATTGGCCACATTGTATGCATGAGTCTAAATCTTTTATATTAACTTTACCATTTTTAATTTCAAGTACATTTTTGGGGCAAAATGCAACACATATTCCACAGCCCTTACACCAGTTTTTATCTACTATAAGAGAAACCTCAGTTTTTATTGACAATTTAATTCCCCCTTTATGCATTCCTTAATTTAATCTTATCAAAGTATATTAATCAATGCAAGATTTATTTCATTTTTATTATATATATATTACTTTTTGCAAGATTAGTTTCATATTTTATTTTTTTGGAAAAAAATAACAAGCCAAAAGGCTTGTTATACTGGGTAAATATTAAATTCTTCATTTAGTAACAATTCATTATCTACTTTATATTTTTTTGCTTGACGCCTCTTAAAAAATTCCAAAGCTACTTGGGGGAATAAGGCATAAGTTAAGACATCTTCATCTTGTTCAATGTATATCTTTATTTCTTCTTTTAATTTTTCCAATTGAGGTTCTAACAAGTCTGCAGGTCTTCCTGTAAAGACTTCATCGTCTCCAATTATCTTCTTTCTTATTTCTTCAGAAATAGGCATTGTTGGTTTTCCATATAAGCCTTTAACATAATTTTTAACTTCTGCTGGTACCATCTTATATCTTTCGCCTAAAACGACATTAAAAACAGCTTGAGTTCCAACCATTTGACTCATTGGAGTAACTAATGGAGGATATCCTAAATCTTCTCTTACCTTAGGAACTTCTTTTAATACTTCATCTAACATATATTCTTTTCCTTGACTCTTTAACTGAGAAACTAGATTAGATAGCATTCCTCCAGGAACTTGATATATCAAAGTATTGACATCTACATCAAACATTTTTGGATTCAATAACCCTTCTTTTATATACTTTTCTTTCAATTTCTTAAAGTAATCCGAAACCTCTAATAATAGTTCCATATTTATATTTTCAGGATAATATGGAGTACCACTTAAAGCTGCTATCATTGGTTCAGTAGCTGGTTGTGATGTTCCGTTTCCAAGTGGAGATATGGCTGTATCTATAATATCTACACCTGCTTCAATAGCTTTCATATACGTTAAGTTCGCAATTCCACTTGTAAAGTGTGAATGTATTTCAATAGGAACTTTAACCTTCTTTTTCATCTCCCTTATTAATTCTTCTGCTACATAAGGTAGCAATATTCCAGACATATCCTTTATACAAATTGAATCAGCTCCCATTTTTTCCATCTCTATAGCCAAATCTACATAATACTTCACATTATGAACAGGGCTTGTTGTATAGCATATAGCAGCTTGAGCATGGCCACCATACTTCTTAGTAGCTTCAAGGGACTTTTTAATATTTCTGACATCGTTTAATGCGTCAAAAATTCTTATGATATCGATTCCATTTTCAATAGATTTTTTTACAAATTCTTCTACTACATCATCTGGATAATGCTTATAACCCAATAGGTTTTGTCCCCTTAACAGCATTTGCAACTTTGTCTTTTTAAAAACCTTTCTTAGTGCCCTAAGCCTTTCCCAGGGGTCTTCATCTAAGAATCTTAAACATGCATCAAAAGTAGCTCCACCCCAAACTTCTAAGGCATGGAAGCCAACATTGTCAAGTTTTTCTGCAATTGGAAGCATATCTTCCAATTTCATTCTTGTGGCTATTAAAGACTGATGAGCATCCCTTAAAATAGTATCAGTAATTTTTATTCCTGACATTTGTCTCCTCCTATCTTGCTTTTTCTATAGCATATAATACAGGGGGATTATTTTTTTGATTAATAAATTCATATTTTAATACATTAAATTTCTTTTGGTCTAAATTAACTAAGAAATTTTCTACTGCATCTTTTTCCTCCAATCCCCCTTTGTGGCCTGTATAACAAGTAATTAATAAAAGTCCGTTTTCTTTTAACATTTCTAATGCTTTTTTTAAACTAATTAATGTTGTCTCCTTTTTTGTAATAATACTTTTATCACTTCCTGGCAAATAACCTAAATTATAAATTATGAAATCTAGTTTTTCATTTATATGTATATCAATATTTTCATGTCCATCTAATATTAATATAACACGATTGTCTAGATTTTCACAAGCCAATTTTTCTTTAGTACTTTCAATGGCTTCTTTTTGAATGTCAAATCCATAAACCTTACCTTGTGGACCTACACATCTAGCTAATAATAGTGTATCATTTCCATTACCAACAGTACAGTCCAAAACAACTTGTCCTTCTTTTACAAAGTTAAGTATGAAATCTCTAGATATCTTAATAGTATTTACTATTTTTTCATAGCTCATTTTAATCACCATTAATTACCAAATTATATTTAAAAAAATAAAAAAGTTCATTATCTTAATTATAAACTCTTTAAATATTCGATTTCATCGTCATTTAAATATCGCCATTTACCAACACCTAATTCTCCTAATTTTAATTCTCCTATTTCAATTCTCTTTAATTTTTTTACAGGATGATTTATTGCTTCACACATTTTCTTTATTTGTCTATTTCTGCCTTCATAAATTGTTATATCTAGAATTGATTCATTTTCATATTCTCTTATTACCCTAATTTTAGCCTTTGAGGTATATCTTCCATCAATTTTTATTCCGTTTCTAAACCTGTCAAGCTCAGATTTTGTTGGAACACCTTCTACTATTGCAATATACCTTTTCGGTATCTTATTGGAAGGATGAGTCAATTTGTAAGTTATATCTCCATCATTTGTGAGTAATAATAACCCTGTGGTATCTGCATCAAGCCTTCCTACTGGATATATCCTTTCTTTTACATCTTCTATCAAATCTGTTACTATTTTTCTATTCTTTTCATCTTTTAAAGTTGTCACATATCCAATTGGCTTATTCAACATGATATATACTTTGTTTTCCTCTGGTTTAATAACTTTATCATTAACTCTAACCTCATCTTTATTTTCGTCTATAACAGTACCCAATTGAGTTACAACTTTACCATTAACTTTAACTTTTCCATTAAGTATCAATTCCTCAGCTTTTCTCCTTGAGGTTACTCCACATAAAGCTATATATTTTTGTAATCTCATATTATCACCTTGCTTATAATGTATTCTTTATTTACCCGTAATCTTTTCCATTAATCTCTCAAAAATATTAGCTTTTTTCACAGTAGTTTTTGCAATTAAATCACTTCTATTAATTAATTTACCATCAAGAAAAGTATAAATAAACCCAATCTTAGTACCCTTTCCTACGGGAGCACTAATACTATCTGGAACCTCTATAGTAATTTTTATCTTATCTTTTTCATCTTCCCTTAATAAATAAGTAAAGCTTGTATCAGATACTAAATCTATATATTTTTTCTTTCCATTTATTAAATCAAGTTTCTTAATGAACTGACCTTTGTCATATATCAAATATGGTTTAAAGTTATTAAATCCATAATCCAATAATTTATAATTATCATTAAACCAATTACTTGCATTTAATGAAACAGCAATTAATCTATGGTTGTTTCTAGTTGCGGAAGAAACTAAACATCTTCCAGATTTCATTGTATATCCTGTTTTTACGCCATCTCCGCCTTTATATTCCCAAAGTGTCTTATTCTTGTTATAATAATAATTATTTTCCAGTCTATCTGATATATAATTCTTCGTGCTAACAATTTTAGCAAATTCTTCATATTTAAAGGCTTCTCTTGTAATTAATGCTAAATCAAAAGCAGTTGTATAATGTAAATCATCATGTAATCCATGTGGATTTGTAAAGTTTGTATTAATGGCACCTATTTCCATTGCCTTTTTATTCATCATGTCAATGAAATTTTCTAAACTTCCGCCAACATGTATAGCAATAGCAACTGCTGCATCATTTCCCGATCTGAGCATTAATCCATATAGCAAATCTTCTAAAGTTACAACTTCGCCTTCTTTTAAATATATACTGGAACCTTCTATCCCAACAGCTTCAGCTGGAATGACTACTTTATCACTTAAATTTCCATATTCTAATGCTATCAACGCAGTCATAATTTTAGTAGTACTTGCCATTGGCATTTTTATATGTGGATTTTTTTCATACAAAATCCTACCTGTATTTGCATCCATTAATATACATGATTTGGCACTTAAATCTAGCTCCTCACTATTTACTATACTTGAACATAAAAATATAATCAACAAAATAACTATATATTTTACCTTATTCATCAGGAAACCTCCCTATTAATCAAAAGAAGCAAGATATACATCCTGCTTCTTACATTATCATATCATTTGAGCTGGTTCTTGATTATTATTTTCACTTTTATTATCGTTTTTATTGTTTACTATGCTTTTTTGAATGTTATCTGCCATTTTTTCTATAAAACTAAATAAATTTGAAAGTGCACTATTGCCTTCATCAACAGTTAGTAATTTTACTTGATCGTTTCCTACTACTATAAAACCTACTGGAGATAAACAAACACCTGCTCCGCTTCCACCGCCAAATGGGAACTTCTCCTCTGATAAATTGTCTTTTTTGTCTTTAGATTTTCCAAATTCACTTCCTCCAGAAGCAAAACCAAAGGATATCCTAGAGACAGGAATTATTACAGTGCCATCTGCAGTATAAACAGGATCTCCAACTATTGTATTTACATCCACCATTTCTTTTAAATTAGCCATTGTAGTTTTCATTAAGCCTTCTATTGGATGCTCTGGCAAAAATACCACCACCTTTTCTTTTCTTCATATATCTGATGTAGATAATAATAATATAAACCAAATTTACTTTTATTATGCACAAAAAAAATATTTGAAACATGTCCTCATTAAACTTTGGAGTTACCATAATATATTTATTGTCTATCTCATTTATATATTTATCTTTCAAAATAAAACTATAGATAAGACAGCTAATGCTCCAAATTATGCCAGTTACAATCCCCAACAAAAATGGATCTTTAATGCCTATTATTATATTTAAATATATTTTTTTTGTTTGCCCCTTATCTATAAAATATCTTAGCAAATCGTAGGCATCTATTTTTTTTAGACCAGATTTAGATTTCTTACTTTCCTTCTCTTTTTTTGTTGAATCTATTTCTTTTTTTATTAATCCAAATAAATAACTTACTGTTACCTTATATTTTGAATAATCAGTAAATTCATAATAAAATTCTATTTTAAGTGGTATTATTAGTAAAATTAATAATATAAAAAGAAAAAGTATTAAAAATACCACTTTACCACTTCCTTATTTTGGTATATCTATATTTTTTCAAAAAAAAGAAAAATAATACTAAAATTAGTATTATTTTTCCAGCTCTAGGTTATCTAAATTATTATTAAACTCTTCAATAGGAGGTAATTGATCTAAACTCTCTAACCCAAAAGTCTTTAAAAAAAGATCAGTTGTTCCATAAAGTATTGGTCTACCAACTTTCTCTAGTCTACCCAATTCAGTTATTAAACCTCTTTCCAATAGTGTTTCTATCGCCTTATCGCATTTTACACCTCTTATTGCTTCAATCTCAGATTTTATAATTGGTTGTCTGTATGCAATAATGGATAATGTCTCTAGAGCAGCATTGGACAGACTCTTTGTATATGTAGGATTCGAAAGTTTCTTAATCCATTCATAGTGTTCTGGTCTAGTAGATAATTGATAAGATTTATTAATTTTCATTATTCTTATACCGCGTCTATTGTAATCAAATTCACTTATCATCTCGTCCAAAAGCTCTTTTACTTCTTCTTCTGTAATTTCAAGAATGGAAGCTATATCTTTTAATTCCAGTGGGTCTCCCCATGTAAACAATAAAGCTTCTATTATCGCCTTCAACTCCCTTTTATCCATAAGCTACTCCTCTTTCTGCCTTTTTATTATAATTAAGTCCGAAAAATCTTTTTCCTGCACAACACTTATGTATTTCATATTCATCAATTCTAAAATAGATAAAAAATATGTTATTATTTCCATTCTTGTACTATCTTCTTTTAATAGATCACTAAAAAAAATTTTATTCTCCTTTTTTAATCTATTTTTTATATTAGAAATACATTTTTCTAATGTGTATTCTTCTCTTTGTATTTCTTTAATATCTAAAATTTTACCTTCTCTGCTTCTCTTTTTTATAATGTTATTTAAAGCCTTTAAAAGATCACTTATATTCATGTTCTCTATTTCTAAATTTTCATTAAAAGTATCTACTATATCTTCTTTAGGTTTATAAAAAACCTTTGACTGTATGCTTTCCATTTCTCTTAATTTCTCTGCAGCACTTTTATACTTTTTATATTCAATTAATCTTTTTACTAATTCAGCCCTTGGGTCTATTTCCTCATTATCTCCTTCACTATCATCTGTTTTTGTTTTTTGTGGAAGTAGCATTTTTGACTTTATTTCCAATAATGTTGCAGCCATTACTAAAAAATCACTTGTTATTTCTAAATTTAATTCCTCCATCTTTTGAAGGTATTCTAAAAATTGCTCTGTTATCAAACTAATAGGTATATCATAAATATCTATTTCTGCTTTTTCTATTAAATGCAATAATAAATCCATTGGACCTTCAAAAATATCTATTTTTACTTTATACTCCATATATTACACTCCATAAATAGTTAAGTATTATATTCAATACATCTAAAACATAAGAAATAATTGGATTTAAAATTTTATCTATTGACTTTGTCCATATAAGAATTACAAGTATTATGTATAAATACCTTTCATATCTATAAAAATTATATTCTAGTTTACCTGGTAGTAAACTGGCCAAGATTTTCGAACCGTCTAAAGGAGGAAAAGGTAGTAAGTTAAATACTCCCAGCATAATATTATACCATAATGTAATTAATAAGATTTTTCGTAATATTGGATTTGATATGTCAATTATAAATACTATAACGCTCATTAAAATAGCAATGAGGAAATTTACAAATGGTCCAGCTAAAGAAACTAAAATCGTGTCTCTTTTTCTATTTTTAAAATTTAAAGGATTAATAGGTACTGGCTTGGCCCATCCAAACCTAAAAATTAATAAACATATAAATCCTATTGGGTCCAAATGTTTTAAAGGATTTAAACTAAGCCTACCTGCATTTTTCGCAGTATTATCCCCTAGAACATATGCCATATAGCCATGAGCTAGTTCATGAAAAACAATCGCAATAAACAATCCTGGTAAATTGTAAATTAAATTCATGTTTTACACCTTTCTGTTAATTTTAATATCAACATTATACAACCTCGACACATAAATGTCGAGGCTGTTTTATTATCTTCCCTTTAAATATGATTTTATGGTCCTACTTAATATATTCAACAAACTAGCTTTTTGCACATCAGATTTAATAACTAAATTAACCCTATCAATATCTTTTCCATCTAATGTAATTATTAATTCTCCAACAACATCTCCTGCAGACATAGGACTTTTAATAATATCTGGTAAAACCAATTCTTTTTCAATGTTGCCAGATTCACCTTTTGGCAATAAAACAAATGCATCCCGTTCTAGCATAACATCTACTTCAAATACTTTCCCTTTTTCAACAGGTATTGTTGCTATAACATCGCCTTTTCTCCCTATAGTGACAGATTCATAATTAGCAAATCCATAATCAAGGAGCTTTTTAGCTTCATCAAATCTAACCTGAGATGATTTAGCTCCAAGTACAACAGCAATTAACTCTAAATCCCCTCTCTTTGCTGAAGCAGATATGCAAAATCCAGCTTCACTTGTAGAACCAGTTTTTATTCCTGTTGTACCTTCATATTCCTTAATCAATCTATTTGTATTGACCATTGTTTGAACGCTGTTCTTATTTTTCCCTACCTTTAAATCATACATATAAGTAGTGAGCCATTCATTAACTATTGGATATTTTAACAGCTCCCTTGACATGATTGCAACATCATAAGCTGAAACATAATGATTTTCACCAGGTAATCCACTGGCATTTGAAAAATGAGTATTTTCCATTCCAAGTTTTTTAGCCCTTTCATTCATCATCTTGACAAAAACTTCTTCTGATCCTGCTATATGTTCAGCCAAAGCTACTGCTGCATCATTAGCAGATCTTATGGCTATAGCCCTAAAAAGATCTTCTACAGTCTGTGTTTCTCCAGCTTCTAAGTATACTTGTGAACCTCCCATCCTCGATGCATGGCTACTTATTACTACTTTGTCATCTAATGATATTTTACCAGAATTTAAAGCTTCAACTCCTAATAACATGGTCATTATTTTAGTTATGCTTGCTGGTGCTAACCGTTCATTTTCATTAAACTTATATATAACTTTACCAGTCTTAGCATCCATTAGTATAGCAGCCTTTGCATCAATCTGTAAATCTGCATAAGCAGTAATACCGATGGAATTTGTGAAGATTAAAAATATTACAATTATAGGTGCAAGTATCCTTTTCACCTTAATACCCCCATTTAATTTATTTATTTTTATATTCTCCACAAATTCCCTACTTATGCAGATTATTAATAATTGACAATATTTGGTTAGTCTTTATTATTGAATTTCTTCATATATTAACTTCTTAGGTTCTTTATTTTTATCTCCTATTATAAAGATATCCAATAATCTATTTTTAACATCTTCAACTTTATCTATGTCATTTCCATGTATATATGCTAAAGTTTCTCCACATTCAACTTTGTCATCAACTTTCTTATTCAAAACAATTCCAGCTGATAAATCAATTTGTGATTCCTTAGTTTCCCTTCCAGCACCTAAAGCTAAAGCGCATTTACCAACTTCTTCAGCATTAATGGATTTAACATAACCATTTTTATTAGATTTAACTTCTATAACATATTTTGCCTTTGGCAAAAGCTCAGGATTTTCTACATAAGATACATCTCCACCTTGATATCTTACTAATTCTTTAAACTTTTCAAAGGCTTTTCCAGAATTCACAACATCAATTAACATCTTTCTTCCTTCTGATTCATTATCTACTTTCCCTGCAAGAACTAATAGCTTTGAGCCTAATATTAAAACTAACTCATACAAATCTTCTGGGCCACTTCCTTTTAATGTATCAATAGCTTCTCTTACTTCCAAAGCGTTACCTACTGCCTTCCCCAATGGTTCATCCATATTGGTTACCACTGCAACAGTCTTTCTTCCATAAAGATTGCCTATTTCTACCATTGATTTAGCTAACTTAACTGCATCGTCTAAATTTTTCATAAATGCACCAGAGCCTACTTTAACATCCAAAATAATCGCATCTGATTCAACTGCTAATTTCTTGCTCATAATACTAGCTGTTATCAATGATATATCATCAACTGTTGCAGTAACATCTCTTAATGCGTATAGTTTCTTATCTGCAGGAGTCACATTGGCAGTTTGGCTACATATTGCTATATTTATTTTATTTACATTTTCTTCAAATTCTTCATTGCTTAACTCAACCCTAAATCCCTTTATTGATTCTAGTTTGTCCAAAGTCCCACCAGTATGGCCTAAGCCTCTACCTGACATCTTTACAAATGGTACTCCACATGCTGCCACCATAGGGCCTAATACCAATGTTGTAGTATCACCAACTCCACCGGTTGAATGTTTGTCTACCTTAATTCCATTAAGCTTTGATAAATCGATTTTATCACCTGAATTTACCATTGCCCTTGTTAGATCCAATGTTTCTCTTTTATTCATTTTGTTTAAATAAATAGCCATTAAAAGAGCTGACGCTTGATAATCAGGAATAAGTCCTTTTGTATAATTTTCTACAAAATAATTAATCTCTTCTGTACTTAATTCATATCCATCTCTTTTTTTCATAATAATATCATACATCCTCATAATTATCCCTCACTTAAATACTGCGAAGTATTTCTATTATTAACTTTTCAAATCTATCTTTAACTTTTAAAGAAGTTTCAACTACTTCTTCATGATTTAATGGCTTATCTAATATCCCTGCAGCCATATTAGTAATGCATGATATGCCCAAAACCTTTATGCTTTCATGATTTGCTACAATTACTTCTGGTACTGTTGACATACCTACAGCATCTGCACCTAATATTCTAGCTAATTTTATTTCCGAAGGTGTTTCATATGTAGGCCCTGTAAGCCACATATAAACTCCTTCTTTAAGCTCCATGCCCAATTTTTCTCCTGATTTTTTTGCAATATCAATTAAGCCCCTATCATATGCCTTTGACATATCTACAAATCTAGGTCCTAGTTGATTCAAATTTGGCCCAATTAATGGGTTCTGCCCTGTGAAATTAATATGGTCTTTTATAATCATTAAATCTCCTGGATTAAAGCTTAAATTTACACCACCTGCTGCATTAGTTACTATTAAATATTTTATTCCTAATCTAATTAGTACCCTTATAGGAAAAGTTACTTCTTTCATGGAATAGCCTTCATAGTAGTGGAATCTTCCTTGCATAGCAACAACATTTTTTCCACCTAGTTTACCAAAAACCAAGTATCCTGCATGTCCTTCAACAGTTGAAACTGGAAAGTTTGGTATATCCTCATATTTAATCTTTACTGGATTCTCTATTTTTTCTGCCAAAGAACCAAGACCTGAACCTAATACTAATCCAATTGAAGGTTCAATATTAATTTTAGATAATATATAATCTTTAGATTCATTAATTTTTGCTAAATAATCCATTTTAACTCCTCCTATGCTCTTGGATGTGAATTATTGTATACTTCTCTTAATTCTTTATTATTAGCCATGTAAGAATATATTTGAGTTGTTGATATATCAGAATGGCCTAAAATCTCCTTAACAGTCCTTATATCAGCACCATTTTCAATTAAATGAACAGCAAAGGAATGTCTAAGAGTTTGAGGAGTAATATCCTTATTGATATTTGCTCTTTTAGTGTACTGCTTAATTATTTTCCAAAACCCTTGCCTTGTAAGCCTTTTCCCACTATAATTTAGAAACAATGGTTCTTTATCATTACATATATTCGCTCTATAATTTGTAATATAATATTTCAATGCTTTTAATGCTTCTCTTCCAATAGGTATAACCCTATAATTTTCATTTTCCCTTACAATAAGTAAACTTGCATCTAATTGGACATCATCCATATTTAGAGATATTATTTCTGAAACTCTAAGACCTGTTGCATAAAGTAGTTCTAACATAGCTTTATCCCTAGCACCTTTAAAATCCTTAGGATTTGGTTGAGATAATAATAAATTAACTTCATCAATGGTTAAAATAGATGGTATTTTCTTTTCACATTTAGGTGATTTCAAATTCATTGTTGGATCTTCATCTATTATTCTTTTGCTCAATAAGAATTGGAAAAAACACCTTATTGAAGCTAAGTTTCTAGAAATAGTTGATGTTGATTTCCCCTTTTTTTGTAAACTCATTAAATATGTAATTACTGTAGTTTTAGTAGTTTCTTTGAAACTAGTTATTTTGTTTTCTTGTAAATATTCTTTAAACTGCATGATATCTCTTATATAGGCTTCTAGTGTATTTTCTGTTAACTTTTTTTCATTTTTTATATACTCTAAATAATCACCAACAATTTTCTCAGACATTATACTTCTCCTTTGCTATTAACTGTTTTTCTATATCATAATAAATTTAACAAAATATTGAGTATAAAACCCTTCTATTATACATCCTAATACTATTAAAAGAGAAAAAACAAGTACTGACATAGAATAATCAGCTATATTTTTGTTTAAATATCTGCGCTTTTTATTTTTTTTCATATTAACAGAGTTAGAGAGGGCTATTGCTGTTACAATCAGTAAACTAGGCAATATAATTAAATACTGTGGCAACAAAGCCATCAAAGAAAACATAAATCCTTTTAATCCATAATTCTTTACTAAAAATCCTACTAAAAAACCTATATTTATTCCATTCCAGCACATTATTATTGGAATAATGATTAAACCTATTCCCATTAAGCCAAATATCCATATAAGAAAAATGACTCTATAGTTAATAAATAGTGAAGAAAGAAAAACATCTTTAAAAGAATATTTGCCATGATTTATATGTTTTAAAAATACATTCATATAGTTTGCTAATTCTATGCTTTTTGTTTTATCTAATCTATTAGCTATAATAGATCCTATTAATATACCTAGTACGAAAGTTATAGCTAATAAAGAATAAAAGATAAAATTATCTTGAAAATGTCGTTTAAACAAGCTTTTAACTTTAAAAAGCATATTTATTTCCCCCTTTGTATACAAGCCTAAAACATAGTATGCAAAGGTGGAAAACATTATCACTTTTATTTGCTATCCAAATATTTTTTTGCAAATAAAATTCCTATAATTGTTTTACTATCAGTTATCTCTCCCCTTTCAATCATTTTCATTAAGACATCAATATTATATTTTTCAACAGTTATATATTCATCTGTATCCTGTTCAGCTTCTTCTTTTACTAGATTGGTTGCTAAAAATAAATAAATCTTCTCATTTGTAAAACCTGGTGATGTATAAAACTCAATTAAATACTCCATTTTTTCTGTCGTGTATCCAGTTTCTTCTTTCAGTTCCCGTATTGCAGTTACTCTTGGTTCTTCATTTATTTCCATTTTTCCAGCAGGAAGCTCTAGTAAAAATCTTTCTACTGCCTTCCTATATTGTTTAACCAAAATAATTGAACCATCATCTGTAATTGGGATAACTGCTACACTTCCAGGATGCTCAACAATTTCCCTTTTAGAGTATTTCTTATCTGGAAGCTCAACTGTATCAACTCTTAAATTTAATATTTTACCTTCATATAATCTTTCTGATTTCATTGTTTTTTCTTCAAACATTATATCCTTCCCTTTCTTTAATTAATTTAATAACATAATTACCAACAGCTCCTAATGTTAAAAAGTATTCTGGATCATCTTTTATGGATCTACCCATGGTAGTTGTTTTTAGGTCAAAATCTTTCATTGCATTAAAAACAAGTTCCCCATCTTCAAATATGACATTATGTTTTTTATCAATGTTATTTTTCATAATCTGTTCCATTAAAAACTCTTCTTTATCTTTTTCTAAATGCGGTAAAACTAAATTTGATTTTGTATTTGTTATTTCAGAAAAAACAGTTATAGTATGATGGCTTATTCCTCTATGCCTAATTCTGCTGTCGTGAAAGCTAATTCTAGGAACAGCTACAGGAAAACCACCAAGGTTGTTTATAGCATCTATAATGTAGCCTTGTTCAATACCTGTAAACCCATATTTAGTACCTGTACCTACGATTCCTGGACCCATAGAAATTATTGTAACATCACTTTTTAATATCTCTTTTGCTGCAATTAGTCCTGTATAAATATTTATACATTCTAAATCTCCACCAAAAGCATGACCTATAGTTATAGTATTTTTTATCAGTCCTTTGTTTTTTAATTCAGATACAGTATTACTAAAATATATCGGTAATGCACCACCATCAGTCATAATGTAATTTATTCCAATATCCTGCTTTAAATATTTCATTGTGGCTACAATAGGTGCAATCATACTATGCAGTGTACCAACTATGAATATATGGTTATCTAGACTTTTAAAGTTTACAAACACATCATGATATGGACTATTTTCTTCTTCTGCTGCTAAACATTTTATTTGATAAGGAGTATATCTTAATTTCATTATATGCCCTAAACCTTCTAAATTCATAGTACAATTGCTATAATTATACATTACAAAATGATACCCACCTGTACCCAAATTTAACTCAACTGCAGTTGTATTTAATACTACTATATCATTTAAGTTGATTTTACCAGTAATGTCTTTATAATTAACAGCCTTATAAGATTTTCCATCTATATCAACATAAATAACTTCTATGTGTTCATCTTCTTTAATTATATCAGTAACAATTCCTTTTTTATAGCTTATCATCTTCATACCTTCCAATCATATCTAAAAATCTTAGGAATTTATTATTATCAATTACCTTTGAAAAAGAAACTTTCTCTGACAGAATATGAATAATAATTAGCATTAGTAGAAATACTATTTTCCCTATCATATTTAAAGAGTTAGCAGCAAATATTCCCAATGTATAGCCTAAAATATTAGAACCAGCATCTCCCATCATTACCATTGCTTTTAAATCTAATTTTATATAAGGTATTAAGATTCCAAAAAATGATAATATTACATAAACATACTTATAGCTTACACTGGCAATTAATAAAACTATTGCAGAAAATACAAACATCTTAACTGCTCTACCAGGTCTTAAATCAAAAAGATTTATAAAATTAGTAAATAAACCAATAATAAATGTATTAACTATAAATTCAACTATATTGTTAGAGATAACTGAACTGATAAAGAGGGAAATGAAAAAACCAAAAACAGCTTTTAATGCCCCAGTTGTTATCTCACCATGAAATAAAGCAGTTAAATGGCCTCTTAACCCTTTTATGTATCTTGTACCAATTAAATCATCTAAAACTCCTAAATACCCCATAAAGATAAATCCTAGAAGATAAATAAGATAAAAGTTATCCTCAAAGCCAAATAGAACTTGAATAACGCCCAAAGTAACAACTTGTACAAAAATAAATACTACTCCTACAGATGTTGGAATTTTTTCAAGTTTATAATTTTCACAAACTATCTTAGCTTTCTTCATCATGTTTATTATTCGAGGTGTAAAAATATAAGATAAAATCAAAGATATAGTAAAACTAAATATCATTATAAAATACATAATTTCACCTTTTATATCCTTTAATGTATAGAATTATTGATGTCTTTAAAATATCATAAAATTGTTTTCCCCTATGTATAAAGCCTTTTAAATTTCTACCTGAATATCTATGCTTCATAGTTACAGGAACTTCTAAAATTTTAAAACCATTATTTATAGTTTGAACTGTCATAGCCAGTTCTATGCCATATCTGTTTGGTATATAATTGATTTTATCTAATACATGCTTTTTATAAACTCTTTGGCCAGATAAAGTAGTTTCTATTTCTACCCCTGTAAAATAATATACTGATTTCTTTGCAAATCCCTTTACAAGCCCAAAGCCACCTTTTACTTCTGCTTTTGGAAATCTGGCTACAGAAACATCACATTTCCCTTTCAATACTGGTTCTATGAGATTTCTTATTTCTATACTAGTCTCTCCTAAATCTCCATCAACTAAAACTAAATAATCATAAGTAATACACTCCACTGCTTTTTTAATGGCGTACCCTTTTCCTCTATTTTTTTCAATATCAATAACTGTAATGCCTAATTGTTTGCAAATTTCTGAAGTATTGTCAGTAGATCCATCATTAACAACGACTATTTCATCTATACAATCAACTTTTTTTAATCCATTAATTGTATCAACAATTAAATCCGCTTCATTATAGGCTGGAATAACAGCTACAATTCTACCTTTTTCCAACATAGATCTCTCCATTTAATAACTATTATTCTCAAAATTGTAATGAGGAATTACACCTATTGCTGTATTTTTTACACCATAATTTCCACTAATACCTTGCATTACTAATATCATCGCCACCTTGCCCATAATAGTATCTACATTATCTACAGTAGAAATTCCAAGAGTTTGATATTTTGGTATATACGAAAAATCAACATTTAATTTTTCTACTCCTATTATAGGTATATTATAATTTTCTGCAACTTCTACTATAATCTTATCCACCTGATTAATCCTGTTTGCAGGGTCTTCTTTACTACCACCACATATTATTATGTAATCAATATTTTCATCATATTTTCCCAATAATTCAATAAAGCCTTCTTTCTCCAATTCACTCAGTAAATAATTCTCATTACCTCGTATTATTGATTCTGTTATTAAAGATACTATCTCCTCAACTGGATTCCTTGAATTATGAATATTAAATCTGTTAAGAAAACTATCTATATAATCTTTATTAACTATATCTTTATTAATCGTTGTTACATTTACTACTTTTGCTCCAGCTAACTCAAGATCCCTGCCAATACCTGATGTAACATAATCATTATTAGTTTCTATAATAGCTATATTTAAACCATTTAATTTATTCTTTATTATATGATTATAAGTTAGTTCAATGTACCTATCCCTAACTTCAATTTCATCCTCTAAAACTTTTTCATTATTCTTCAGCCTTTGGTTTTCTTCTAATAGAGACTCTAATTGAGTTTCAATCATTTCTGAAATATTTTCTTTTTGTTCAATGACAAATTTTTGAGTATTCATAGTAAAACCAATTAAAATTCCTATTCCTAAAGCAGCAAAAATTGCAACGATTGATATTATGTAAAATTTAAAACTAGGTAGCATATGAATCCTCCTTAGAAGTTAAAAAGTAATCTCAACTTTATCTTCAGTAATGTAAGTAAGTACCGAGTTAAAGGGTTAATTACAATTAAAATAATTATAGGTATAAAAGCAGCTACTAAAATAAGCCATAAATATCTAGTTTTAAAAGATGATTTATAAAGCTTATTTACACCTTTAGCATCAACTAGTATGCCACCCACCTTGAGCCTAACTAAAAAAGTACTCGCCATTCCTGGCCTTCCCTTTTCTAAAAAATCTATCATATTAGTATGAGTTCCTACAGCAACGATTAAATCAGCATTTTTTTCATATGCTAATAAAAGAGCAATATCCTCACTGGTACCTGGCGAAGTAAAAATTTTCGATTTTAATCCTAGATTTTCCACCCTTGATAATCCTGGAGCCCTTCCATCTGTATAAGCATGTACAATTATTTCCTTTGATTTCATTAGACAATCATCAGATACACTATCCATATCACCAATTATAATATCTGGAACATATCCAAATTCTAAAAGTGCATCGCCACCACCATCAACACCTATTAATACAGGTTTAACCTCATCAATATAAGACTTAATAGCTATTAAATCTTCTTTATAATCTTTTCCTCTAACCACAATTAATACATGTTTCCCTTGTATTTTAGTTTCAGTCTCAGGTATCTTTATTTTCCCAGTAACTAATGATTTCTCCTTTTTAGCATATTCCAATGTATTTTCAATAAACTTATCTAACTCTTTCTCTATATTATCATAACCCAATTTTGTTAATTCTTCAATCTTACTATTATTAAGTAACTCACACCTTGCAATTTCTTCTCCTTGAAAAATTATTTTATCTTCATAAATTTCAATAATTTCCCCTTCAACAATTTTATCAAAAAAATCTTCATCTTCCACTTCGAAAATAGGGATATTTTTTTCCATTAAAACTGCTGGACCCCTATTTGGATATCTTCCGCTAATGGTTTTTTCAGTATTTATAACGCAAGCTACTTTTTTCTCTGCTAATGATATGGCTGCCATTTCATCTAAATCCCTATGAGAAATAATTGCTATATCATTATGATTTAATCTATTAACTAATTTTTTTGTTTTCCTATCTTTTTTGGCAATTCCTTTTATATGCATAATAACCTCCAAAGATTATACAACTATTATTGACAACTTTTATTTTATTATATCATAATTAACACAAATAAAAACATCCTCCTAACATGGAGGATGTTATGATACTGCTTCTTGTTCCAGCCTTAATTTATCAGCAATTAATGCTATAAATTCGCTGTTTGTAGGCTTGCCTTTAGCATTATTAACAGTATAACCAAATAGTTGATTAATAGTATCTAATTTCCCTCTAGTCCAAGCAACTTCTATAGCATGTCTTATAGCTCGTTCTACTCTTGATGGCGTTGTATTGTACTTACTAGCAATAGTTGGATAAAGTTCCTTTGTAATAGCTCCTAGATAATCCATATCTTTTACTACCATCATTATAGCTTCCCTTAAATATAGGTATCCTTTAATATGAGCTGGAATGCCTATTTCATGGATGATCTTTGTTACCTTTGCCTCTAAATTGTTTTCTAATGAATGCGATTTATTTACAGTATAGATTTCATCCTTTTCATTAACACTTGGTACATTATCTGAAGAAGCAATTTGTTTTAACCTTTTAATGAAAACTTGAAAATCAAAAGGTTTTACAACATAATACTGAGCACCTAATTCAATTGCTCTCTGAGTAATTTTATCTTGTCCTACTGCTGAAAGTACAATTACTTTAGGAAAATACCCATCTTCTATTTTATGTAACCTTTCTAAAACTTCTAAGCCATCAAGATGAGGCATTATAATATCAAGTATTAACACATCAGGTCTCTCTTTTTCAATAATCTGTAATGCTTCAATGCCATCTTTTGCAATACCAATGACCTCAAATTCCTCATACGATGATATAAATCGATTCAAAATATCACAAAATTCCCTGTTATCGTCTGCAATTACAATTCTTGTTCTACTCATTTATTAATCCCCCTGTATGAAATTTTTGTTATAATTTATAAATATATATTCGACAAATATATAAAAACTCCTTCTTTTTTTATATAAAATTTTTTAATTTTTAAAAAAATCCCTAGGATTCCCTAGGGATTTTTTGATTTTCTAACATCCATTCTATAAATATTCCATATCCTTTAGTAGGATCATTTACAAAAACATGAGTGATAGCTCCAATTAATTTACCATCTTGAATTATGGGACTACCACTCATACCTTGAACAATCCCACCAGTCAGTTCTAAAAGCCTCTTATCTGTAACTCTAATTATCATGCTTTTTTGTTCTGGTTTAGTCTGAGGTTGAACTTTTAAAATTTCCACCTCAAATTTTTCTACTTTATCATCGTTAATGGTGGTATAAATATAGGCTTTCCCTTCTTTTACTTCTTCTTTAAATCCAATTGGTATTGGTTCATTAGTTATAGTGTTTAAATACTCTTTTTTCAAAGTCCCAAAAATACCAAACAAATTATTTGATGTTATATCACCAACAATGTCATTTGCCTCGTAAAAAACTCCTCTAATTTCTCCAGGAGAGCCTTTTTTCCCTTGCTCAATTTTAGAGATTTTTGCATTCATTATTTTCCCCTTGTCAACTGAGAGTAATTTCCCAGTATCAGAATCTACAATTCCGTGACCTAATGCACCAAATGTTCCATTGTCTTTATCTATATATGTTAAAGTACCAATACCAGATGTTTTATCTCTTACCCAGATACCTAATCTGTAATTATTATCTTGTAGACATTGTATTGGGGTGGCTTCTGTAATAAATTCTGCTTTATTCCTTTGGACTAAAATTTTGACCTTTTTGCCTTTTATTTCATTAAGAATTTTTACTACATGTTCAGCATCATTTACTTTTATTCCATCAATTTCTAAGATACTATCTCCAACTTTAATTCCTGCATCTCGGGCTGGACTATATCTTTTATTATCTACACCAATAAGATCTGTTACAGCAACCACTAATACGCCTCTTGTATTAAGCCTTACACCAATTGCATTTCCACCAGGGATTAACTTAGGTCTATCAACTACACTTACAGTATAGTTTTTAACAGGAATAATCCCAAATAACTTTATCTGTATTTCAGCATTACCTGTATCAATTCCATTTATTGAGTATGTCTTTTTTAAACCTATATTTTCTGAATTACTTGAGATGGCTTCTATTACATTATCCTTTTCTTTATTGCTATTAGTACTTAAATAAAATGGAAAAGTTATATCTAAATACTTATTTTCTCCTTTAATTATTTTTATATCTGAAGGAGAAAATAAGATTTTGTTAGTCTGAATTGTAAAACTTAATAAAATTAATATAATAAATAATAATATTAATTTTTTCTTAAACCTAAGTTTTTCCAAAAATTATCACTCTCCTAAAATACTTTTCTTTTGTTCACCTCCTATCTGAAATTTCATATTTAATTTAGCCTTTTTTGTGTTGATTTATTCTATATAAATATTTTTTTAAATGGGAACTTACTTCAACTTTGGCATAAAAAAAGAGTTTTGATTTTTATCAAAACTCTTGAAACTATTTCATAATTTTTTTATTTTTTTAATTTTTTTGACATCTCAATCAATTCTGAAGCATGCTTTAATGTAGTCTCTGTCATATTAAATCCGCCCAAAAGCCTTGCCATTTCTTGAATTCTTTCTTCATCGGAAAGTTTTACTACTTCTGTAATTGTTCTATTACCCGTACTTGTTTTATTTATTACAAAATGACTATCTGCAAAAGCAGCAATTTGTGGTAAATGTGATATGCAAATTACTTGATGATTTTTGGAAATATTATATATTTTTTCTCCAACTACTTGAGCAGTTCTTCCAGAAATACCTGTATCAATTTCGTCAAACACTAAAGTAGGTATTTTATCTAAAACAGCTAAAATACTCTTAAAAGCAAGCATGATTCTTGACATTTCTCCACCAGATACGATTTTTGATAATGATTTTAAATCTTCCCCTGGATTAGTTGATATCAAAAACTCGATTTTGTCAAAACCAAAAGGAGTGAAATTTGATGTCCTACTGAAATCAACTTTAAACTCTACCTTCGTCATATTTAATTGGGATAATTCCTTTTTTACTTTATTTTCTAATTCCCCAGCAATTTTTTTTCGCATTTCTGAAAGAAGAGTGCAGTTTTCTTCTAAGGTTTTTTCTAATTCTCTTATTTTATTTAATGATTTTTGATATTCCTCTTCAAAGTTTAAAAGCTTGTCCAATCTTTCTTCTGCTTCATCTCTAAATTTAAATATTTGCTCAATAGTATTTCCATATTTCCTTTTAAGTTTATTAACCAAGTCTATTCTTTCATGTAAATAATTTAATCTTTCTTGATCAATATCTATATTATTAAAATAATAATTTAATTCACGATTTATATCCTGTAATTCATAATTTATATCAGATAACCTGTTGTAAATTACTTGCAATTTCTCATCATATTCTTTAACTTCAGATATAAGAGATAAAGACCTGTTAATTAAATTAATAACTCCTTGATAACTATAATCTTCATTATCTAAACATGATAATGCCATTTCTATGGACTGGGATATCTTATTTATATTTGAAAGTTTCTTAAATTCTGCCTCAATAGCATATTCATCTTCTTCAGTTAGATTTGCTTCATTAATTTCATCTATTTGAAACTTTAGAATATCAATTTCCCTGTCTCTTTCGCTACTGTTTATGGTCAAAGAGTTAATTTTTTTCTTCTCTTCTTGCAACTCATCATAAATTTTTCTAATTTTTGATTTTAACTGTACAAACTGCTCATCCCCAAATGCATCAATCATAAGTAAGTGATTATTAATATCTAATAAAGATTGGTGCTCATGTTGACCAAATATATCTACTAACTTAGTTGTGATTGATTTTAACATCGATAAATTAACAGTTCTTCCATTAACTTTGGAGATACTTGGTCCATTGGAATATATTTCTTTTGTTATAATCAATAAATTATCTTGGTCAATATCAATTGCCAAATCCTCTAAAATTGGTTTTAAACTGGGTACATCTTCTATATAAAAGACACCTTCTAATAATGATTTATTGCAGCCAGAACGGATAAATTCCTTGCTTGTCCTAGAGCCAAGTATCATGCCTAGAGCCTCAATTATTATAGATTTACCCGATCCAGTTTCCCCTGTTAACACATTAAGGCCTTTAGTGAAATTTATCTTCATATTATCTATAATTGCAAAGTCTTTTATATTCAATTCCACTAACATAAAATACCCCCAAAGTTAAATAAAATTAATTAAGATTTTCATGAGCTTCCTCAACAATTTTAAAAATATCATCTGAATTAATTGTCTTTTCATCATTGTTTTTTAAATATATTAGAAATTCAATATTTCCAGTAGCACCAGTTATGGGTGAATAAGATAATCCACAAATTCCAAATCCCAAACTTCTTGAAAACTCAACAATAGAACTTATTACTTCACAATGAGTGTCCTTTTCTCTTACAATACCTTTTTTCCCTACTTTGTCTCTTCCTGCTTCAAACTGAGGTTTTATTAAAGCAACTACTTCACCATCTTCATTTAAAAGGCTTTTTGCAACTGGCAAAACTAATTTTAATGATATAAATGAAACATCAATTGTAATGAAGTCAATTTTTTCATTTATATCCTCATAGGTAACATTTCTAATATTAGTTCTTTCCATCACAATAACTCTAGGGTCATTTCTTAATCTCCAATCAAGCTGTCCATAACCTACATCTACTGCAAACACTTTTGACACACCGTTCTGTAACATACAATCAGTAAATCCACCTGTAGACGCACCAATATCCATTGCTACTTTGTTAAATAAATCTATGTTAAATAACTTTATAGCCTTTTCTAACTTCAATCCTCCTCTGCTGACATAAGTTAGAGGATTGTCTTTTATAACTAATTCTACATCTTCATCAAGTTTTTCCCCTGGTTTATCTATTCTTTTATTTCCTACAAATACTGAACCTTCCATTATTATTCTTTTCGCCTTTTCCCTAGATTCAACTAAACCTTTTTCTACTAATAATATGTCAACCCTTTTTTTCACCTAAACCCTCCATATTATATAATTCTATCTATAAGTTTTCTTGTTAAAGTTTCAAAAAATTCAGTATCCCTATTTCTTAATTTTTTCAAACAACTGATTGCATTATTACTATATTTTTCTACAGCTTCTTTTCCTTTATTAATATCATAAAAAGTCAAATATGTTAACTTTTTTATGTTAGAATCCTTATCAATATCTAAAATATCATCTCTTATCTGATAAGCAAGCCCTAAATTTAAGCCAAAATTTCTTATTAATTCTATTTCTTCATCATTCGCTCCTCCAATTATAGCACCTGAAACTAGGGCTGACTGTATCAGTGCAGCAGTTTTTGCAGTATACATAAATAGTAATTTTTCATTAGTTACGGTGTCATGGCTTAATAATAAATCTACTACTTGTCCACCTATCATGCCATAAATACCTGAATATTTACTTATTTCTTTCAGTGCCCTTGTATATTTTTTATAATCATTCATATCTTTTGCATTATTATCAATAAAATCTAATGCAGTTTCAAAAGCTAAATTTAATAGTCCATCACCTGCTAAAATAGCCATAGCATCTCCAAATACTTTGTGATTAGTAGGTTTTCCTCTCCTAAAATCATCATTGTCCATGGCAGGAAGGTCATCGTGTATCAATGAGTATGTATGAATCATTTCTATAGCAATGGCAAAAGGAATAATTTCATCAATATTATTATTAAACATTTCATAGGATTTTATAGCCATTACAGGTCTTAACCTTTTGCCTCCAGTAAATAAACTATATTCCATTGATTCTAGTATCCTTCTTTGAAAGCAGTCTTTATTTTGTACAATTTTTCTTAATTCAGAGTCTATTAAGGATTTTATTCTTTCTAATTCTTCATTAAAATTCATATTATACCTCCACAGAAAAGCTTTCTTCTTTCAAACCTTCATCATTCTCTAATATTATTTTTATCTCTCCCTCAGCTTTGGTAATCAAATCTTTACAGTAATTATACAATTCAACACCTCGTTTAAATTTCTCTATAGACTCATTGAAAGTGCAGTTTTCATTTTCAAGCTCACTAATAATTTTTTCTAATTCTGAAATAGCTTCTTCATAAGTCAAATTCATTGATATTATCCTCCTTATCAATATCTTTTACGATTGATAAGATTTTGCCATCCTTTAATAAAATTTTTAATTCATCATTTAACTTTACATCATTTATTGATTTCACAATATTATCATTTGCATTTACAATTACAGCATATCCTTTTTCTATGAGTAAATATGGGTTAAGAACATCCAATTTTATTTTTAATTCTCGAAGTTTTGCATTTTTTGAATCTATTTTTTTCTCCATTATAAAAGATAAATCTTTTAGAAGATTGTCTATATAGATTTTTTTATCTCTTAACTGAATTAATGGGCTATACAAATTTAATCTTGTTTTTAAATTTTCTAATTCCAAGTTATAATGTCTAAATTTATTATTTACAGCTCTCTTAAGGCCTTCAAATCTATTATCTAATTCTCTCAATAAATATGTAACCTCAGGTACAGCAAGTTCTGCTGCAGCAGAAGGAGTTGGTGCCCTTAAATCTGCAACAAAATCAGCAATAGTAAAATCCGTTTCATGTCCTACTGCACTTATGACAGGAGTTTTTAACTTGAAAATCCTCCTAGCTAATTTTTCGTCATTAAAAGCAAATAGTTCCTCAATGGAACCTCCGCCTCTACCTACAATTATTAAATCAATGTCATTTCTGCTATCTAAATATTCCAATCCCTTACATATTTCTTCCGGTGCATTGATACCTTGTACTAATGTTGGATAAACCAATATATTGCATGGTGGAAATCTTCTTTTTATAATTGTGATAATATCTCTAATGGCAGCTCCTGTGGAAGAAGTAACTACACCAATTTTCTTTGGCATAAAAGGAATTTTCTTTTTATGTTCTTGAGAAAATAAACCTTCCTTTTCCAATTTGCTTTTTAATTCTTCAAAAGCTTTATATAATTCTCCAATGCCACTTAATTTTATCTCTTTTACATATAATTGATATTCTCCATCTCTTTCATATACTGAAACATAACCAAGGGCAATTACCTTCATTCCATCTTCTAATTTAAAATTTAAATTATCAGCATCTCCCTTAAACATTACTGCTTTTATCTTGCTCTTATCGTCTTTTAAATTAAAATACAAATGACCACTGTAATGTTGCTTAAAGTTTGAAATTTCGCCTTCAATAGAAATATTAGATAACACAATATCAGTTTGAAGTAACCTCTTTATATAACTATTAACTTCACTAACCTTTAAAGGCTTAAGTTGCATTATTACCACCATTATTATCTTTATCAAGGGATCTTACAATACTTCCTAATACACCATTTATAAATCTATATGAATCTTCATTGCTGTATTTCTTGGCTATTTCTATTGCTTCATTGATAGAAACTTCAATAGGTATGTCGTCTCTATAGAGTATTTCATATAGAGCAACTCTTAATATTGCTAAGTCAACCTTTGCTAACCTATTTATTTTCCAACCATCTAAAGTATTTTCTATATAAGTATCAATGGTTTTTAAATTATCTTTTATCTTTACATAGGCATCAGTTATATATTCTTTTTCAGCTTGATCAAAAGAAAAATTTTCCAAGAAAGATGATAATGCTTCATCCGAAAAATCATCATTTATTTCCATTTGATAGATTAATTTCATGGTTCCTTCTCTTGCTTGTTTCCTTCCCATATTTCCTCCCATTATACCTTTTTTAATATCTAAATTACCCTCTGAACTACAGAGGGTAAATATATTTTATTTTACTCTAGGCTCATCTTCAGTATCAGTTTTCTTAGCGAAATTAACACCTTGTACAAAAACATTTACTTCAACTACTTCTAATCCTGTCATAGTTTCTACTGTTTTCTTTACATTTTCTTGAATTTTTTCACCTAATTCTTTAATTTTAGTACCATAATCAACAATAATATATAAATCTATAGCAGCTTGCTTATCGCCTACTTCCACCTTAACTCCCTTGGAAGTATTCTTCATCCCAAGGATATCAGCAATTCCGCCCGTAATTCCACCACTCATACCTGCAACTCCTTCTATTTCTGAAGCTGCAATTCCAGCAATAGTTGCTACAACATCTTCTGATATCTTAACACTGCCAAATTCATTTGTATCATTATTTATTAACTCGTTCATTATTAACACCTCCAAACATCTTCTGTTTTAAATTTATTATATCAGAGCCAATAAGTATTTACAAACATTTCTATTGTTTTTTCATTATTTTAATATCCTTAGCATCAAAATCTGTTTCAGATTTGACTATTTCAAGTATTTTAACCATATCTTGCTCTGTCAATTCAGGTGCAGATACTACAACTTTAATGTCTTTATCAGTTAAAAATACAATGGCATCATCATATCCTTTGCTTTTAATCAAACCTTCAATATGAAGTTCAATTTCTGAATTATTGCCTATTCTCATTATTTCTCTTTGAGCATCAGCTCTGACAGCTTCGGAGGTGTTTTCATCCTTAATTATTTCTTGCAATCTATCAACTAAAGTAGCCCTTAATTTGTCTCTAGATAGCCTATATTCTACAAAGTAATTCTTGTTATCCTTAGCAGCATCTGAATACATGGTTTCTAAAGCTTCTTCTTCATCGCTTAAAGTCGTTTCAATTATATCAACATGGTCAGTGATGTCTGAAACCAATTGACCATCACTTTCACTTAATTCTAAGTTTCTTGCCATTTCCTCAAGTTCATACCTTTGATAGTCTTTTGATGATTTAATTTGTGCTTGTTGAGTTAAATAATGATTTAAGTATCCAGTAAAAACTAATAATATAACAAGTAAACCAATAAATACAGGTTTTTTAATTTTTAACATATTAAAACCCCCTTTTTATTTACTAGGATATACTTGAACTTGATTCCCCTTAACACCTAGTACTGTTTTTACAGCTTCATAAAGTTTCTCTTTTACTTCCGGATCTTCAGCACCTTCTGCCACAACAATAACACCCAATACTTTTGGTTTAATTTCTTTTACAACCAATAGTGATCCATCGCTTCCTCTAGTTACTACTTGTGTAGTCAAATCTTCCCGTTGAACTTGCCTTGTACCTCCTTCTCCATCATTTTCAACAATATTTTCACTTGATTTAGTAGTATTTGTTGCAGTTACCTTTTCTACGCTGTTTTCTAATGTAACCATTACATTGACCTTCCCTACTCCATCTAGCTTGCTAAGGATATTTTCTAGTTTTTTTTCTAAATAAGCGCTGTAATCAACTTCCTCTTCATATGAAATTTGAGTCTTAAATTCGCTTTCTGTGCTGACTGTTGCTTTTCTAGAATCAAGTATATAGTTAGCTATAATTAAAAATATGATGGATATTATTAATATTATGAATAAATTGTTTATAAACTTTTTATTATTATTCATGTTTTCTAAATGTTTTTTAATTTTTTCTAATATATCACTCATCTCTTCCACCTAACCCCTTTTTATAAATTTTTATGTTTATTTTTTCTTTTTCAATGCCATACTTATCGCTTATCAACTCCTTTATATTTTCATTAGTATTATCTTCTATAAATTTATCATCTAAATTTTTATTTATTTCAACAGGTTCTATCTTTTCAATTTTAATCTTTCCGTTTTTATTATCTAAGCTTTTTTCTCGAATATATATTACTAAATTTTCAACTTCACCATAGTTCTCATTATTCTTCATGATTGAAATATTACTATCTATCAGTTCATATTCGGTTTCTTCATTTATTAAATTTCCTATATCATTCATAATTTTTTCTGTATAAATTTTCTCTATCTGCTCCTCTTGCTTAGTATAGAAATCTTCAAATTCCATGTTAAATGTATCTGGCTTCATATAGTTAAATACAACCTTATCTATATTTAAATCTAGTTTTAAAAGCTTAACAAATGGATTAATAATAGTAAAAATCACAAGAAAACCTATTACTAACCTTATATATCTCTTTAGACTACCTTTTGGCATTACCAGTTCTGCAATTGAAATAAGTACGAATAAAATGACCAAGTCTTTTAACCATGAATTAATAAATGAAACTACCCCCATATAACCACCTACCTCAGCATGAGTAAGTTATTCCCTGTTTCTACGATTATAGTTATAGTAATAAAAAACATCGTTCCAGCAGATATTAAGCTTATCAAAACTAATGAAAGTGATTTTCCTACCTGGCTAAAAAATTCAATTAAATTGCTTGATGCAATTGGCTGTATAACTGCTGATATTAATTTATAAACAACAAGAACTGCAAAAACTTTCATTATAGGAGTTACACAAATTAATAAAAGAATCATAAGGCCAATAAAACCAATGCCATTTTTTAATATAGCTGAATAACTTACTACTGCTTCTACAGCATCTGATAAAAAGCCACCTACTATTGGTATAAATGTGTCTACTGCAAATTTAGCAGTCCTTATGGTTAATCCATCAATTTTGGAGCCAAAACCATAAATAGTAATTATGCCAATAAATAATGTTAATGCTACTGAAATTACAACAGCAATAACTTGTCTTACTAGTTCTGATAATTTACTGAATTCCAATCTGTTAGATATGTTTGAAATTATGCTTACTACGAAGGAGAAAAATATTAATGGCAGTATAATATTCTTTATTAAAATGCCTACAAAATTTACAATTATAAGTATTAAAGGATGAAATAATATTTTCGTATTTGGACCAGAGGTTGCTGTTAACAAAGTTAATAAAATTGGTAATATGGCTTGCATAAAATCAACCATTTTATCTACAGTTGCCCTTGCATAGTTAAGAATCTCATTAAAACTAGTTATTACTAAAATCCCTATTAAACAATACGTAATATAGTTAGCAAGCTCTGCGACTGATGATTTTTCGAAAGAAGATTGAAGATTTGTTAATATTGACGAAAGAATAGTAATAACTAATATTTTGGCTAGCAGGCTAAAAGATATTTTCAATTCTTTTAAGAATATATATATTAGGTTTTTACCAATCTCTTGGAAACTAACGGAAATTTTCCCTGTTATCAAATCCTTAAGAAAATTTCGTAGATTAATGTTTGGTGAAATTTCATTTTCTTTGAAAGAATCTTGTAAAAAATCTTCCAAATCATTTAAATTTAATAAATCTAATTGTTCATCGATGATAAATAATTCACCATTATCACCATAAGCTATTTGTCCAAATAGTATTAAAAAAACAGAGAACATAATAATTAATTTTTCCATAATTTCACCTTTAGGTAAGTATTTTTAAAATCATTTCCATCAATGCTAGTAATATAGGTATTGCAAGAAACATAATTAAGACTTTTCCTCCAAGTTCTATTTTCATTGCTATATTTTCTTGTCCGGAATCCCTTGAAATTTGTGCTCCAAATTCCACAATATATGCCATTCCTATGATTTTTAGTATTGTTGAAAAATAAGTAAACTCGATGTTAATTCTTCGAGCTAAAGTATTTAATGAATCAATCACAAAGGATAATTCTTCTAAAATCATTAGGAAAATTGCAATGCCAGTTAATAAGCTAATGAACATTGGAAATTCTGGTCTAATTTCTTTAAGCAATACAATCAAAACTGTAGCTATTATGCCAAGGCTTACTATTTTAATGACATCCATATTTGACTCCCCTTGCTAAAGCCTAAAAATAACTTTCAAGTTTTCAAATAGCTTACTGATTAAACTAACAACCATACTAAATGCCACTATTAGCCCTACAACTGTAACAATAAAAGCATATTCTTCTTTTCCAAATTTATTTAGAAGAGAATGAATTATCCCCACTAATATTCCTAGACCTGTAATTTTTAGAATTAAATCAATTTCCATGATAATCCTCCTATACAAGTAAAATTATTAATCCTATTCCAGCTAATACTCCTAAATTTCTATATAATTTCTCATTTTTGTTTTTCTCTATTTTTGCATCTTCAATTTGTGCTTCTATTTGATTTAAGACAATTTTAAAAACCTTACTCTGATCATGCCTATCAGATGAACCCAACACTCTACCTAATGAAAGCATAATCTCTACATCTTCCTTTTTTAAGTTCATTTTTCCATATAGTTCATCTTCTATTTCAAGAAAACTCTCAAAGACGAAACTTCTTTTTTTTTCTAATAAATCATCTTTAATTTTTTCAAATATATATGACACTCTAGGATTTCCTTTTTTATATACATTTGATAAAGCAGTTGGCAATGGAGTAGCACCATACACAATTTCTGTTTCTAAAATTTTAATACACTGCTCCAAAGACACTAAATTTTCATACCTTAGTGTAAATCTTTGCCCATAGCAATACCCTAAAATTGCACAGGTGATAAATATTATTGCTAATGATAATGTTTTAAGAATGAGCATTTTAAGCCCCCTTCTTTAAATAGATAGGGTTGTAATTTCTATCAGCTAATGCTTTAACTGTTCCTACACCATTTGATCTATCTAAAACTATATATCTTTCAAAAACCTTCTCTTCAAATATTCCTTTCATGCTTTGCTTTTCTCTTATTTCTTGAATACTGCTGCCATGAATGGTTGCAATTAACTTGATTCCAGCCCTCAGTGCCTCATGTATAGCTTCAACATCTTTTTTCCCGCCTATTTCATCAACTGCAATAATTTCCGGAGATAAAGACCTAATAGCCATGATAATGCCATCTGATTTTAGACATCCATCTAATACATCTGTTCTAATACCAATATCTTTTTGTGGAATTCCATTATACATACCAGCTAGCTCAGATCTTTCATCTATTATGCTGACTTTAAAACCTTTATAAAAACTTGAACCATTACTTAAATTTCTAACTATATCTCTTAATAGAGTTGTCTTCCCACATTGAGGAGGTGAAATAATCAATGTATTATAAAAATACCTTTTGTCATTTATTAAGTAGGGCATTAAAAAATTTGAGATCCCAATCTTTTCTCTTGCAATCCTAATATTTAATGAAGAGATATTCTTTATATTTTCAATACCATTTTGACCATAAACCACTTTCCCACCAATTCCTATTCTGTGGCCACCTGCTATTGTAATGTAACCATTTTTTATTTCTTCCAAATATGCGTAAGGTGAATAATTGCTTATTAATTGAAAAGTTGATTCTATATGTTTTTCATTTACTATCACTGCTTTAGATATATCTTCAGTTATTTCTCCATTCCTAGATACAAAATAATCATTTCCTTCATAATAAATCATCAATGGCATTCCTCTTTTTAATCTGATTTCTTCTATTTTCCCTTTTATATGAAATGGGATTTTTAATAGTGTATCTCTTAGTACTTCATTTAAGTTTTCTACTAAAGAATTGTATATTTTTATCTCTTTCATCCCAACATGTCCCTCCTTTGTAATAATTCTATGATTAAGTAGCTTTTATATTCCAAAAAAAATAAGAGATTCTAAAGTTTGACTTTAGAATCTCTTATTTATCATAATATTTAATTATTCTGTTGGCTCCTTCATTATTTCATCATCTTCATATTCATCATCACAATATTCGCAGTCTTCATCGTCACAATAATCATCGAAATCAAAATCATCTTCGTCATCATATTCGTCATATTCATCATAATCATCGTAGTCATCATATTCATCGTCAGAATCATAAATTTCATCTTCTACATCAGCTAAATCTTCATCGATGAAGTTTACATATTCTTCTAATTCCATTTGATTTTCAATTGTTTCTTCCAATACATCTGCAAAATCTTCTAAAACTCTTACGATCTCCAATAGTAACTTTCCTTCTTTTGAACTTTCTTGGATGCCAAGACCATCAGCTAATCCCCTTAGATAGGAAACGCGTTCTTTTAAAAAATCCATGATTTTCCCTCCTAAAATAATACTATTAAAATTATACCCTATTTTCTAGATAAATACTCGCCAGTTCTTGTATCTATTTTTATTATGTCTCCAACATTTACAAATAAAGGTACATTTATTGTTGCTCCTGTTTCTACAGTAGCTGGTTTTGTTGCGCCTGTTGCTGTGTCTCCTTTAACTCCTGGCTCAGTATGAATAACCTTTAATTCAACAAAGTTTGGTGGCAATACTTCAAATGGTTTTCCTTTATAAAATCTTACTGTTGCAAAATCGTTTTCTTTTATATAAAGCATAGCTTCTTCTACAGCTTCCCTATCTAAAGGCAATTGTTCATAGGTCTCAGTATCCATGAAGTAATAAAGTTGACCATCATTGTATAAGTATTGCATTTCCTTAGTTTCAATATGTGCCTTTTCAAACTTGTCAGTTGGACTAAAAGTAACATCTTTAATCGCACCGGACATCACAGATTTAATTTTAGCTCTAACAAAAGCAGCTCCTTTTCCGGGCTTAACATGTTGAAAATCTATTACTTGATATACATCTCCATCCATTTCAAAAGTTACGCCTTTTTTAAAATCACCTGCTGTAATCATCTTTTAACCTCCTATATTTCTTAATCTTGATTCAATAATTTTAGAGCTTCCATAGCTATTAAATAGCTATATATACCTAATCCAGTAATTTGTCCAAGGCATACGGGTGCAATAACCGATTTAGCCCTAAACTCTTCTCTTCTATAAATATTGGATAAATGTACTTCTATAACTGGTATATCAAGAACTTCTATGGCATCCCTGATTGCTATGCTATAATGTGTAAAAGCAGCAGGATTAATTATGATACCATCAATATTTGAATCCATTGAAGATTGAATTTTTTCTACTATTTCACCTTCAAAATTTGATTGAAAAATTTCAACTTCTATATCTAATTCCCTAGCTTTTGCCATAATAAGCCCATTTATTTCATCTAAAGATTTCCCACCATATATAGAAGGTTCTCTTTTTTCCAAGATATTTAAATTAGGCCCATGAATAATAAGCACCTTCATAATTCATCCTCTGCTTTCTACAATATTATATCAGTATACAATATTTGCCTCAAGAGTTAATTATATCATATAACTTCAAAATCTCATAGGTTATGTTGTCAATAGATTTATCATCTACATAAACTACATAATCTGCAGCATTGTAATATAAGTCTTTTCTGGCATTATACATATTTTCTACTTTTTTATAAATATCATTTCCTTTTATTAAAGGTCTTACAATTTCTGAATTTTTCAAATTCTTCACTATATTTTCTATGGATGATTCAAGTAAAATCAGTATTCCCTTTTCTTTTAATTTGATTACATTATTCTTTTTTAATATTATTCCACCACCAGTTGATATAATTAAATTTTCTTTTTTGCCAATTTCATCTACAATTATTGATTCAATATTTCTAAAATATTCTTCTCCATATTTTTCAAAAATTTCATCTATAGACATCTTAAGTCTTTTCTCTATTAAATTATCTGTATCCACAAATTCTCGCTTAAGCATCTTGGAAAGTTGTTTACCAATAGTTGTCTTACCTGTTCCGCTCATGCCAATTAAGACTATGTTTTTCAAATTTATCACCTATTATGTCTAGGATTATTTTTTACAATTTCAATTGCTTTTGTAATTTCAGTTATTATATCTGTATTAAATTGTGGATTTAAACTATTTGTTTTGGAAAAAACATATCCCTTTTCAGTAACAACATATTTAGGTTTTAAATGATTTAATACAATAGCAGCAATATCCAGTTTACATTGTTCGCATTTGCAAACATCATCCATTTCTTCTAATACTTTATCTACTAATAACTTAACTTCATCTTCCATTATATTATGAAGTAACATTTATATTCCCCCCCTTTTTTTCTTAATTACTCTTAATTAACAATATTTTTGGCTCTATAAATCCTGGTAGATATACCCCAAATTTATAGATATTGTCTATATTATAAATTGCATTAATATTCTCTTCTGATAAATCATTGTTACTTATCACTAACCCATTTATTGACGGTTTTTCTTCAGACATAACTATTATGTCTCCATCCTTTAAGATAAGGATACCATTAAAATTTAATTTATTAAATACAACAATATTTCCTTCTACTATTAGAAGTCCATTTAACTCTATAATCTTATTTAAATCTTCTTCATTGCCTATTATAAGTTCAGTGGTATTATTTCCAGATTTACTTAAGAATAAAATCATATTATCTTTGTCAATATACTCAACATATGGCTCTGACATATTCTCCCTAAAAGCAAATAAATATGAATTATGTTTATTTTTATCTAAATAGTATCTATCAAAACTAGAGAACTGACCTATATAAATATTTTCATGTATATTATCCATGTACTTATCTTTTTCATTAAATATCGTATCTAAAAGTTTATAATATGTATCTAATGAATCCCTTGCTTTAGATGGGCTCAAAATTGGAATACCTAATTCAAAATAATCATTTATTAAATTTCCAATAGAAATCAAGCTAGTTTTTATCCCTTTATAATTTGCTTCAGATTTTAATTCAAATTTCATTCTTCCTTTTTCTCTAACTAAAGAAAGTTTTAATTTCGTAGGGGTCTCATGTTTATCTAAATCAACGTTATCTAATAATATTTCTTTTGAATTAACTTTGCTCCCTCTAAGTACATCAGCTACAAATGGATAAAATTCCTTATTAAAATATTTATCGTACAAAACCATAAAAATCTTTCCTTCTGCTATATAGAAAGATTGTGTATTGTTGATTGTATTTAATGAAATGTGGTTTCCCATATCAGTAATATGAATTAAAGAATATATCATTATCATGAGGATAAACATGATTATTAAAATATAAACTGAAATATATCCACATCGTTTCTTCATGGCAATCACAATTTATTTAATTTTCTATTGGACACCTTATATAGAAATTTGTTCTAAAATTTAATACTTGTCCATCACTTAATAAAAAAAGAAAATCCAAATAAATCATTTTATTTTCAACATCTAATCCTGTATTCCCAAAACTGTATATAGATTCACATATTTCGTTATGACCCTCTAGCTGAGTATATATTGGATATGAATTCTCCTTTGCAAGTCCAGAGATCCTAACTAACTTGTCACCTTTTTTGTAATAAGTTGTATATCTATTTAATATTTCATTTTCTTTATTCACTACAACAAAACCTACATTTTCCTTATAAGCTTCGTTTAAACCTTCAATTTTATTAGATGATAAAATCTTATCTGCTGATTTAACCTCATCTTTGATATACTCTATTGCATACCTGCCATTTAATATTAATTCATCTATCTCGTTGCCTAAAAGATAAGCATGTTTTGAAAAATATAAGATATTAACTAAAGATAATACAATAATTGAAGAAATGCCAAAAGCCAATAATAATTCTAATATAGTAAATCCCTTATTTTTTAGGAATGTAGGCTTTAAGTTCAACATTATGAGATTCCTCTCCACTTTTATTATATACTAAAACCCTTACATGCCATAATGTGTCTGATTTATCATTTTTTATAATCTTTATTGGATATTCGTACTCATCCTTATCTAAAAGTATTTCTACATAATTATCTTTATTAAACTCTTTAATTAATTCTCCTACTTCTACATCATAAATTAGCAAATTATTTGAATACTCATTGTTATATGACAGAATTCTTTCTATTGCCATCTCAGCAATATATAACATATTATATTTATGTTTTTGATTTTTTAAGTTAAAAATTATTATGTTATTTAAAGGTAATATAGAAACAGTAATTAAACCTAGTAAAAATAGTCCTATGATTACTTCAATTAAATAAAAACCTTTCTTCATTTAATCACCTGTTTCTATTGAAATAAATATTTACTTTACCAGTTGCTGGAGTTATAGTTATTTCGATGATATCCCCATTTGTATTTGTAAGTAATATAGTTCCTCCTTTATTAGGTGTGCCAGTAGGTGAAAAACTTAAAGAGCTTTCAAAATTGTTATTTAAAATCTTTATCCCATTTTTAAACTTAACATTTCTTATTGTCTCATTCTTTTTACTGTGCTTTATTATTTGATAACTATTATTTGTTTTATTCACATTTAATGTATAATAAGTATTTTCAATAATTGCTCGATTCCTAGCATATATGATGTCCTTTCTAAATGTCATTAACTCGCTTCTTTCCTTGCTAATTAAAATGCCTTTAATACTTGGAAGTGATATTGAAAAAATTATCGCTAATAATGCTAACACTGCTACTAATTCAAGCAGTGTATAACCACTTCTTGTTTTCATTTTGTTAAATCATAGAGCAGATATGCTACTTCTGCCCTAGTTATATGATTATCCATACTATCAAAACTTTTAGATCTAACTTTTTTATCATAAATAATTTTTTTAGCAATTGACTCCCATGTGAAACTGTCATTTTCCAATATTCTTTTCATAATAGTTTCAACCTCTTTATAAGTTATATAATTATATGGTCTAAAATAATTATCAGAATAGCCACTTACATATCCTTTACCTAAGGCATAACTAATCTCTCTTGAATTATAAATATTAAAGTTAGAACTATCTTTAAAGACAGAAAGATTGTTAATATCATTTGGTAAATCCCATTTGAAAGCTTTGCTTAGTAACACTAAAAATTCTGCTCTGGTAATTTTATTCTCAGGTTTAAAAGTTCCATCTAGATAACCGTTTATTATTCCCTTTCTAACAAGGTTTTCAATTTCTGCTTTAGCCCAATGTCCTCTAATATCATAAAAGTTATTAAATTTTGTGTCTATTAAAACTGTGAAAATACTACCATTTTCATTTAATATACTAGGATTTATAGTGGTAGTTATTTTATTATCTTTGATTTCTGAAATTAATGGTTCCCAATAATTCTCTTTTAGGATATAAATTCCGCCTTTATAATCGCCATAATAATCAAAAGAAATTTTAACTTTTTTATTTTCATCAAATTCAAAGTTTTGATTTATAATTTTTATCTTATAAGCATTACTAATATTAATAAATCTGTTGTCAACATTATTTGGATTATTCATTACCTCTATATAAAGAAGTTTTTCTTTATAATAAGTTCCTTTATCGATTTCTACAGATAGATGTTCATCTTTACTTTTAAAAACTCCACCTTCTTGCGAAATCTTGTAAATTGCAACTTTATTAATAACTTCTTCTTGACTTAAATTAGTATATGTCTCAAAATATCCTAATCTATATCCTTCCCAATATCCTGATATGAAATTTTCAATATAATTATAGCCATGATACATCAACTTATAATTATAGATAACAAAAGACATAGATGGTTTTGAGCTAGTCCAATCATTAATTTTACCATTATAGTAATCTATAGTTGCTTGTTCAGCACCTTTTATCATACCTACATTATATCCGTTTTCATAAGCTAATGATGTTTCTATTTTTTTAATGTAATTCCTAGTTTCCCTAAAACTATTGATATATGATTTAATGTAAGCATCTTTAAAACTATCAATAAATCCAATAATATATTCTTCGCTATCATCATTAAGAGAATATTCAGATTTTATTTTGCTGTCAGTAAGCATATGTCTTGAATAATCTAAAGTTCTATTTTCTAAATAATCCATTGAACCATATATACTTCCAATTACTTCACCAAAATATTTACCATGAATTTTCCCAGATTCTATGTCCTTTTTCTTATTTTCATATCTTGAACTGTAATATGTATTTTCGTACCCTAATTTATAAAATTCTTTAAATATGTTTGTGAAATAAGTTTTTTCTTTAGAAGTAAGCCTCTCCAAACCAAGCAAAGAAATAATATCTTCATTTTTAGGAATTATACTCATATATCCAAAAGGTTTCTCTTCATTAAAATCTTTTTTTCCTGCAACCTCCCCTAGTATCATTCCCAATAAGGCTATGAAACCATCTATGTTGTTTCTTGTATAATTAGTAACTTCATTATCATTTTTCATTATATCGTCATAAAAACTAACAATATAACTTGGATTATGCTCTAATGTTATTTCATCAAATAAATTATTAGAAAATGCATATACAGAATGAACATGAATTAACATAATAATTATGAGAGAAAATATAATCGTCTTTTTCATGCTGACACCTCTTATCTTTTTCTAAGGACTAAAATTTTACCCTCTTTTAGCTCCTCAGCTTCTTGTATATCATTTAACTGCATTATTTCATTTGCATAATTCTTGGTACCATAATATTTAACGCTTATACTATAGATTGTTTCACCAGGTTCCACTTCATGGTAAAAATAATCAACTGAAAGAGAAGCATCATTGCCTTCATCATCTATATTACGATTATAAGAAGCTTCTAGCTTGTCAAATAAGAATACTCCCATATCTTCTCTACCATAAGGCAACTCTAAATATAACTTTTCAATTTTTAACGGATAAATATTTATATCATAAGGTGGTGATAGCTCAACATATTTCCAACCAGTCCATCCTACACCTTCAGTAAAAGGAATATAAATTTCTTCTCCCATTTGTCCTTTTAATTCTAAACCTATAGTAACTGGAGAATAATCGAAAGAATAAACCCATAATCCAATAGAATTTGGAGGGTATTTTAGTAATAGATTATTTTTTGATACATCGATAAAAGCTCTGCTTTCCTCTTCCACAGCTACAATTTTATATTCTATTCTTAAAGAATATCTATTAGATTTAGCATTTTTAGATAGATTTAAATTCCCTTTTGTCAATGGATGAGAAGGTATAAAATAATTATTCATTACTTCAAAATCTAAAAGAATCTTTTCAATATATGGTTTAATTTCCAATTTTTCATTTACTTTTTCTTCAACTTCAACTTCATCTGTACCTTTATCTAAGGATGAATTATCAAAACCTGAAAATGGATTATTCTTCTTAATTTGAGGAACCTCTATATATGAAACCTTATTTTCTGTTTCTGTAACACCATCTAAACAATATATTTTTAAGGAAATGATGCCATTTATTTCTTCTTTATTAACTTTGTCCATAGTAAGGTTTTCTATCAAAATTTTTCTTTGATTATTTTTTAAGCTGCTTATAAAATTAATAACTCCGTTGTAGTCTCCGCTATAAGGCATAGCAACTGATATATTTTTTACTTGAAAATCTCCAAATTCTTCAAATTCTTTTCTACTAAAGTTATAATCACTAATAATAATATTTTCATCGGCAGCTAAAGCACTAAGTAGGTATATTATTTGCGATTGATCTAAAGTTGGGAAATATTTTGATAATATTTCTTGTCTTTCATTGTTTAGTTCTTCCCATTCTTTTTTTATTTCGTTTTCTCTTCTTAGAATCTTATTAAATTCCAATATCTTGTTTTGGTATTCTATCTTTTTATCCCTTATTTCATTTAATTTTTCAATTTGAGGAGTTATAGCAAATTTATAAATTGCCCATATTAACATGATTATTATTAGCAAAGAAATTAAAACTTTTTCTCTTTTTGATAATTGTCTAATTTCATATTTTTTCAATTTAATTCTGCTGCTTTCCATAATTGTCGCCACTCCTTAGCTGAATGTTAATACTAAAACTATAATATCCATCTTTTTGAGTAATATTTGATACAAAGATATCTTCATATAAATTAAGAATTCCTATTCTCTTTACAAAATCCGCTATTTCCTGCTCATCCGAAGAAATACCAACTAAATATATTTGATAATCTTGAATACTCAAAGATGTAAGAAAAATATTTTCACCTAGCTTTGATGTAATTGTGTTTATAAGGGATTCGTCTAAAATATCCTGTTCTTCTATTGTCATATCAAATTGTTTAATATTTTTTATCATTTCTTTTAATTCTTTTAACTCCTCTTCTTTCTCCATTATTTCTTCAACTCTCTTAGAGATTTCTGGATTCTCAACAGTATTCCTTAAATCTTCTAGAACTTTGGTTTCTTTTGTTATAAGTATAAAATTATAAATTGCATATCCTAATGTATACAGTATTAAAAAACTTATTATTGAAAATAAAACTATGTTTCTGTTAATTTTAGTTTCTTTCTTTTCTACTATTGATTCAAAAAAATTTATGTCATTCATTACTACAGCACCTCATAAAGCCTAATTAGTCCACCAATTGCATTTGAAAATTTTGAAATATCGTACTTAGTTCTCACATTATCTAATTTTTTTAAAGTCAATGTTGGAATATTAAAGTAATTTGAAAATAAGTTTTCAATGCCAATTACATTTGAAAGCCCACCTTGGAGAACAATGTAATTTATGGCATTGCCCCAATCTCTGGTAAAATAAAATCTAAATATCATACTAATTTCTTCCAATAAATCTTCAATAATAGACCTTACTTGAAAGATTACACTTGTTTCTTCATTTAATTCTTCTATATCATGGCTTATATCCACATCTTGTAAGAGTTCTTCAATTCTATTTTCTTCAAAAGAATCTAACTCAGATTTCAAGCTCCCAAGAATTGTACTTACTCCTTTAGTTATTACCCTGGTTAATAGCAATTTCCCATTTTTAATTATGTTTAACTTACAATTACAGTATCCTAAATCGATAGAGGCAACTGTCATATCTCTAATATTGTAAAACTCATTTATTGACGAATTAATTTCTAACAACTTAGCTACTGAATTACCTTGATAATCCAAAACTAAAGGCTTTAAACCAATTGCTTTAATTAATTCAAAATGGTCTAAAACCATTTGATTAGGAATGCATATAACAAGAATATCTATCTTTTCAACTCCATCTTCTCTTCTTTTACCAACTAATAGATAATCAGTTATAAAATCAGTTATTGGAGCAGGTAATAATTCATCTAATTGGTATTTAATTAAAGAAGGTATATCATTTTCAGGCACTTCAGGTATTGTCAAATTTCGAGTTATAATTTTAGAACTATTTATTACCCCATGTACAATATCAGATTTTACTTTATTAGCTTTCAAGGAATCTCTAATTAAACTAACTATCGCGTTTAAGTCTAATATCTCGCCATCATTATATAGATTATTTGGTAATTTTACAGTAAAGGCTTTATGAATATTTATATTTTTATTTACAACTTGTCCTTCTACGATTTTTATTTCATTTCCACCAAAATCAATTGATAATATCTTTTTTCTAAATAACTGCAATTTCAATGATTCTCCTCCTTTAAGTTAAGAACATGTTTATATACCAGTTAATAATCTGATCACCCCATATTAATGAAATGATAAATCCTAAGATTATAAAGGGCCCAAAAGGAATTGGATCTTTCATGCCTTTAATATTTGAAATCAACATAAAGATGGAAAAGATTGCACCAATTATAAAAGACAACAATATAGTTAATAATATTTTTTTAATTCCCAAAATAAACCCAAGGGAACTAATTAAAATAACATCTCCATCTCCCATTCCACCTTTTGACATGAAAATTATCAATATAAATAATAAACCACTAACTAATAATCCGAGGAAACTATTTATTAAATTTAAGTTTTTTTCAAATATAAGAAATAAAAGAAATTTATAAACTATCGTAGCAACCAAAATCATAAAAACTAATATATCAGGGATAACCATATAATATAGGTCAATGAAGAATATAATAATCAATAAAGAAAAGATTATAGCATAGTAAATCAGATCTAAAGATAGGCCAAATTTTAAATACAGCATTATATAAATTAACGCATGTAAAAATTCAACGAAAGGATAAAGTAGTGAAATTCTTTTACCACAATATCTGCATTTCCCTTTTAGGATTATATAACTAATTATAGGTACTAAATCATACCATTTAAGTTTAGTACCACAATATATACAGTGGGAAGAAGGAAAAACAATACTTTCTTTACGAGGTATCCTATATATACAAACATTAATAAATGAGCCAATCAATAATCCATATATGAAAATCAATAGGATCATATTAATCTCCCATTAAAAACTATTTATTTATAATATGCATTCCAGATTAATTAATTAATTGTCTAATTGTCCTTCCTCGTTTAATAAACCAGGTATTACTTTGACTGTTCCATCTTCATTAATTTCAACGACATATTGATTTCCATCTACTTCCTCATTACCTGTGCCTTTAGGTGGACTTGGCCATTCCTGAAGGTATTTTCTCCACTGGTCTGTATTTCTATCTTTTTCCCATGTAATTTCCCCTTTAATTTCATTTTCAACTATAAATAAATTAGCTGCATTCATTAATGTTCGAACATTTGCATTATGGGCTGTTATCGCAGCTTTTTTCTTTGAAAATGTCAATTTTGGCACAACAATTGTTGACAAAACACCAATTACTGCTAAAGTAACAATCAGTTCAACTAATGAAAATCCATTCTTATTCTTTTTTTGATTAGTAAATATAAGCATAAAAATTTCCCCCTTAGCTAACTTTATTATAGAAATAAAGCTAGACTAAATTAGAACCTCAAATATTCCCTATCCCATCACCCCCAAATTATGTTTTATCATTCAATCTATAGAAATCTTTTTTATAACTTATAATATAGTTTGCCCAGGAAATATTCAAATTTCGATATTTCTCTAATTTATAATAAGAAATAATGACATTTCCTTAATATTTTTCAACAATTATTGCAATATATCAACCATTTCAAACATTGGTAATACGACTGAAACTACTATAAATCCAATAATTATTGCCATAATTATTAGCAAAATAGGTTCCAGTAATGATGTTATTCTCAATAAAGAATTTTCAACTTCATCGTCATAAAAATCAGCAGTTTTCAATAATATATCATCTAATGCCCCTGATTCCTCTCCAACATAAATCATCGAGTCAACCAAAGGAGGGAATATTTTTATATCTCTTATGGCTTTAGATAATGTAATTCCTTTTTTCACATTATCTTTTACAGTCTGAAGTCTAGAATAAACCACACTATTCCCAATAATATTACTTACAACTTCTATTGACTGAATAAGTGGTATTCCACTACTTAATAATGTAGATAAAGTCCTAGTAAATCGAGTTACTATTATTTTTATATTTATATCTTTTATATACGGAATTTTAAGCTTCGCTGAATCTATTAATGTTCTTCCATTTGATGTATTTTTATACACTATAATAATCAAAGAAAATCCTATTATAATAAGAACAATTAAATGCCAATATTCATTCAATAGTCTACTAATATTCAGTAAAATTATTGTTGGTAAAGGCAAAGTATAGCCATTTTCTTCAAAAAATACAACAAAATTAGGAATCACATGTATCAATAGAAAAATTACAACTAATAGAGTAATAAATGCTAATAATACAGGATAAATCAACGCTGACTTTACTTTTTGCTCAATTTTGTATTCTTTTTCATATTGAATTGCCATTCTTTCCATTATTGTATCTAAATTACCACTTACCTCTCCAGCTTTTACCATATTTAATAATAATTGAGGAAATACATTTTTGTGAACTCCCATTGCTTCTGACAAAGTAAAGCCCTTTTGAACATCTTCAATTACCTTAGATATGGCTTTAGCCATAGTTTTGTTTTCCACTTGTTTTTCTAATATTTCCAAGCACCTTATTATTCCTATTCCAGCTTTTAGCATTGCATAAAATTGTCTGCAAAACAATGCTAAGTCTTTTTTCTTAACACTTGGAGAAAATAAATCTCTCTTAGAAATCGTAGTTGCATGCTTTTCTACAGATATAGGCAAATAATTATTCTGTTTCAACATATTCAGAACATCTAACTCATCTTTTCCCTCATAAACTCCTTCTACAATATCTCCATTCTTAGAAACTGCTCTATATTTATAAGTCATTAAATATCACCCTTAATGATTTGCATTAGATGTTCTTTACTAACAGATTGCATTAGAACAGTTTCTTTAGTTATTAAACCTTTTCTATACAATTCTAGTATTGAATTCTCCATTGTTTGCATTTTATATTTAGCTCCAGTTTGAATCGCAGTGTCTATTTGATGTACTTTTTCTTCTCTAATTAAATTTCTTATGGCAGGGGTTGTTATCATAACTTCAACAGCAGCTATTCTCCCTTCTCCATTTGATTTTGGTAATAGCTGTTGTGATATTATGGCTTGTAATACATTTGATAATTGAATTCGTACCTGATGCTGTTGAAAAGGCGGAAAGATATCAATTATTCTTTCTATCGTATTAGCAGAACCTAAAGTATGTAAAGAAGATAAAACAAGGTGACCAGTTTCTGCTGCAGTTAAAGCAGTTGAAATGGTTTCTAAATCTCTCATTTCTCCTACCAATATGACATCAGGATCCTGTCGCAATGCAGCTCTAAGGCCACTAGCAAAAGAATGAGTATCAGTACCTATTTCTCTTTGATGCACAATACTTTTTTTGTGCATGTGAATATATTCGATAGGATCTTCTAAAGTTATAATATGACAACATCTTTCATTATTAATTAAATCAATCATGGCTGCCAATGTCGTTGATTTTCCGCTTCCGCTTGGACCTGTAACTAAAATTAATCCTCTAGAAAGTTTAGTTAACTCTTTAACTACTGTTGGAAGCCCTAAACTTTCAAAATTTGGAATTTCAAATGGAATTAATCTTAATGCCATAGCATAAAATCTACACTGTTTATATGCATTCACCCTAAGTCTTCCGACTCCTTTATATGAAAGAGATGCATCAACTTCTCCTTTTCTTTCTAATTCATCAATTAAAGTTGATGGCAAGGTTTTATATACTAATTCCTTCGTTTCCTTTGGATTTAGTGGTTTCATTTTAAGAGGAATTAATTTCCCATCAATTCTCAATATTGGTGGTGCATCAACTGCAATATGTATATCTGAAGCTCTTTTTTCAGTACCTATTTTAAGCAATTCTAATATGTCCATCTATTCCCCCCTATCCTAATGTATATCCTACTCTCAATACCTCTTCAATGGATGTTTTACCTTCTAATGCAAGCCTACTTGCAGACTGAATTAATGTTTTCATTCCATCTTCAATGGCTTTTTTTCGTATTTCATCTGTGTTAGCATTTTTATTAATTAGCCTTCTAATATTTTCTGTAACTGGCATTAATTCATATGCTGCTGTTCTTCCTCTATATCCACCATTGCAAAAACTACATCCAGTAGGCTTGTACAATATTAATTCTTTATCTTTTTCTACACCTAATACCTGCTTTTCCATATCACCTGCTACATATGGCTTTTTACATTTTGGACAAAGCAATTTTACCAGCCTTTGAGATAAAACACCTATTATTGCTGATGAAACTAAATATGGTTCTATTCCCATATCAATTAATCTTATAACTGTTGAAGGGCAATCATTAGTATGTAAAGTTGATAGAACTAAATGCCCTGTTATTGCTGCCCTAACAGCAATTTCAGCTGTTTCATTATCTCTTATTTCTCCTACCATAATGATGTCTGGATCTTGTCTAAGAATTGACCTTAAGCCTAAAGCAAAAGTCAAACCTGGTTTTACATTTACTTGTACTTGATTTATTCCTTTTAACTTATATTCTACCGGATCTTCAATTGTAACAATGTTCTTCTCTGTACAGTTAAGTTCTTGCAGTATTGAATATAATGTAGTTGTCTTGCCACTGCCAGTTGGCCCAGTTACTAAAAACATACCGTAGGGTTGAGAAATGATTTTCTTTATAGTATTTAAATCCTCCTCAGTAAATCCTAAAGATTCTTTTTTGATAAGAAATCTCATTCTATCCAATAACCTTATTACAGCTTTTTCGCCATAAACTGTAGGTAGGGTAGAGATTCTCATATCGATATCTCTACCTGCTACTTTTAATTCAACTCTGCCATCTTGAGGAAGTCTTTTTTCTGCAATATTCATTTTGCCCATAATCTTTATTCTAGTTATTATGGCTGAATGACTTGATTTGGATAAATTCATTATATCTTTTAAATCTCCATCAATTCTAAATCTAACTCTTATATCTTCCGCATTTGGTTCAATATGTATATCCGATGCTCCCTCTCGTACAGCTTGTTCAATTATTGAATTTAAGAGCTTTACAACTGGTGCAGATACCACTTCTATCAGTTCATGTTTTTCTATTATACTTGAATGAAAATTTTCATAAGTCTCCTGAAATTCTTCAATAGCTTTTTTTGCAATTTTACTGCTATAAAACCTATCTATTGCTCTTAACAGCTTTTCTCTATTTGATATAACAGGTTGAACATCCATTTTTACATGAAATTTTACATCATCCAATGCAAATATATTTAACGGATCTACCATTGCGATAACTAATATGTTATCTTTCCTATCAACTGCAATTAGTTCATGTCGCTTTACAATATTTTCTGGAATTAATGTTGCGACTTCTGGATTAATTTGATAATTATCTAAATCTATATATGGTATTCCTAAATGTAATTCTAAAACTTTAATAATTTCATCTTCTGTAATAAAATCTTTTTCAATTAGAATTTCATTAATTTTTTTCCCAGTTTTTCTCTGAATACTTAATGCCTCTTCTAGCTGAGATTCTGTAATTTTCCCAGACGATATCAATAACTGCTCAAGCTTTAATATATTTTTCGTCATAATATCACCTAAGATATTACTAGATATATTTATTCTACATAACTTGCTAAAATTCCTTCTACTTTTTTTGCTTTTTTCAAAAAATTTTCATCTAAATTTAGCCATATTTTTTGACTAAGAATTGCTTGTTCAAATAACATTGAAAGACCACTTAAAGTTTTTAAACCCATTTTTTTAGCTTCTTTTATTAACTTAGTCTCCTTTGGCTTGTACACTATATCATAAACGACTGTATTTTCTTTAAATCCTTTTAATTCTATAGGTGACATTTTTTCCATAGGATACATTCCAATTGAAGTGGCATTAATAATAATATCAATATCTTCTTTCTTTACATTTTCAAGTTTTAAATCATCTGTACAAGTTATAACATTTTTATTTAATTTTTTAATTTCATTTTCCAAAAACACAGCTTTTTCTTTAGTTCTATTTGCTATGAATATGCCATTTATTTCTTTAGTGCTTAAAGTAATTCCAATAGCAAAAGCAGCACCACCAGCTCCAAGTAGCAATATATTTTTACTTTTAATTTCTATACCATTATCTAACAGGGTTTTATAAAATCCTTCTCCATCAGTATTATATCCAATTAATAATCCATTTTCGTTTTTTACAGTATTTACAGCTTTCAAAGTTTTAGCTTCAGGACTTAAGCCATCTAAATACTGAATTATTGTCTTTTTAAATGGTACTGTTACATTAAAGCCCTTTACGTTAATTGCTTTAAATCCTTCTATTGCATCTCTAAGTTTATTATTTTCAATATTAAAAGATAAATAAACTGCATTTTTTTCTAAAATTTTAAATATCTCATTATGAATGATTGGTGATAATGATTTATCTACTGGATTCCCAATTAGACAATAAAGCGATGTATTCCAATTTATGTACATTTCCAAACCTCCTTTTAAGAGGAATTATATCATAAATAAAATTTATTGGTTTTAATTAGTATAAAAAGTTAATAACATCAATGCAAGATTAGTTAAATTTTTTTAAAATACCTTTTATCTACCAACAGTCTTTAATTTAAATACAAATTTATAATTTAATCAACAAAAAATTTAAAATAATGGCTGGTTTATACAATTCGTATAAAAACTAGATTAAATAAAAAAGTTATTCTGTGCAAGACTATTTGTAGGAGGTGGATAATTTGAAAAACAATAAAATTAAATATATTGCTCTATCCTTAATCCTCTTAATAGCAGTTGCAGGGTGTACACCAACTAATACTAATATGAGAAACTTAGGTACCCAAACTAGGTTAAACGATAATCGTTGGTTTAATACTAGAGATAGACTAAACACTAATTTAAATACTGGCATGGACACTGACTTAAATCTTAATAACGAGATGGTTAGATTTGATACAAATAATCCAAATACTAATAACATTACTAACGGACAGTTAAGTAGCATGTCCAACAGAGCTAATATAATTGCTCAAAGAGTAGAAGCATTGCCCGAAGTTAATAGAGCTACTGTGTTGATTAATGGAAACAGGGCAATTGTTGGTGTCGATGTAAGAGGAGATTTAACAAATACAATAGATGCTAATTTGCGAAACAGAATTGAAGCAGCTGTAAAAGCAGCTGATAGGAATATAAGGACAGTATCTATTACTTCTGACCCAACATTAATGACTAGAATAAGAAATTTAAGCACTCAAATAAATAATGGTAACATTATCTCTAACTTCGCAGATGAATTTGAAGATTTATTAAGAAGAATTACATCTCCTATTACTAATACTGTTAGATAGTAAAAAAGTGCTAATCCAGTATTAATCTGGATTGGCACTTTATTCTTTACTCATTAATGCTTTATTTAATTTAGCCAGTGCCCTTGTTTCAATCCTTGACACATAAGATCTTGAAATTCCTAACAAATTTGCTATTTCTCTTTGTGTTTTACATTTTCCATCTATAAGGCCATATCTTAGCTCTATTATAACCTTTTCTCTATCCTTCAATACTTGATTTATGGCTCTATATAATCTTTTAATTTGAAATTTTAGATCAACTTCATCTATTATTTTATCTACATCTGTACCCAAAATATCAAGTAAATTTATTTCATTTCCTTCTTTATCTACTCCAATTGGTTCTTGTAATGATAATTCTAATTTATTTTTTTTAGTAGACCTAATTGTCATTAGTATTTCATTTTCAATACATTTTGCAGCATATGTAGCTAACCTTGTTCCTTTTTTTGAATCATAAGTGGAAATAGCTTTTATTAATCCAATAGTACCAATTGATATTAGATCATCAGTATCTTTCCCAGTATTAGTATATTTTTTTACTATATGGGCTACTAGCCTTAAGTTCCTTTCAATCAATATATTCTTTGCATTTTCATCTCCTTCAGCATATAACTTTAGATATCGTTCCTCTTCCTCCCTACTTAATGGCTGAGGGAAGGAATTGGAATTTATCATGTATCCACATAAAACCACAAAGGGTTTTAAAGCAATATTCAAAATCAACAACAATAAATTGTTCAAGCTTTCAACCTCCCTTTTACATATAACAATATATGTTACAAGGGAGGTATAATGTGCAAGTCCCTAATAAATTTCTGAATATATTTCTTTACATATTTTTTCAAAAATCGGTGCAGCTGATTTTGAACCTGAACTAGCTTTTTCAACTAACACAGTTATAACATATTTTGGATTTTCCCTGGGATAGTAGCCAGCAAACCAGCCATGTATTATTGGTTCTCCTTTTAAAATTCCCTCTGCAGAACCTGTTTTCCCTGCACCTCCACCGATATCCTCTAAATCTAATGAACTGGCAGTTCCTGAATTCAAGACTTCTTTTAACAGTCCTTGTATTATCTTAGCAGATTCTTTACTAATAACTCTTTCATCTTTTTCTTTATTATATGGTTTAATCATTCTGCCATCTTTTGTTGTGATTCCTTGTATAATAGTCATATCCTTTTTAATCCCATCATTGCCTATTATAAGCATCATATTAGTAATTTGTAGTGGAGTTGCTTGAATCTTCCCTTGACCTATGGAAATATTTCCAATTGCTGGACCTAGTAATTCTTCGCCTTCTGGTAGAAATCCCTCTACTTCTTCTAATAACCCTATATTAACCTTTTGGCCAAAGCCTAGCTTTCTTGCCATATCTATAATCTTTTTTGCTCCGATTTCCTTCCCAATTTGAATAAACACTGAATTACAGGATTTTGCAAAGGCTTCAGTTAAATCTATTTTACCATGCCCTTCAGTGTTATTGCATTTGATAATAACATTATTTATTTTTTCATATCCATTACAATAATAATCTCTGTCTAAAATATCTAAGTTTTCTTCAATTGCAGCCAAAGTAACAACTATTTTAAATATTGAGCCTGGCGGATATGATACTTGAACAGCTTTATTGTAAAGTGTCATATCATCCCTGTTTAAATATGCTTCTATGTTTTCCTGATTAAAATTTGGTCTGCTTGCCATAGCAAGTATTTCTCCACTTTGTAAGTCTGCAACAATAACAGCTCCATTTTCCTTTGATTCATCTAAAACCTCTTCCACTATCTTTTGAATTCTATAATCAATTGTTAGCTTGACACCAGCAGGATCCTCATCATTATTTGAATTGCTGGCAAAATATGAACCTCCTAAAATTAATGACCTATTTTTATCATATTCAACAAACAACGATTCCCTATCAGAATTCTTTAAATACTCATCAAAAACCTTTTCTATTCCAGTCTCTCCTCGATTTTCTGATCTGTTTATATAGCCTATAACATGTGACAAAATATTTTCATCAGAATATCTCTTGACTTTATCTATTATAAAAATGTTATTAGCCTCTGAAAATTCAATATCTTTTTCCAACGGAATTTGTACAATACTGCTATTTGAATTTAAAATGTTTAATAGCTCTCTATTTGAAAGTCTAGTGTTCTTTCTAATTTTTTCTAACAAATCATTATTATTTAGTATTGCTTCTCTCTGACCTACTAATGTTTTGATTTTCTCTTTATTTGTAAGCAGCATCAAATTCCTATCATATATAGGTCCTCTACTAGCACTAAATACTATTTCTATACTTCTCTGTTTCAAGCTTTCTAATTTCAATTCTTCATTATTGTAAATCTGAATATAATACAGCCTTCCTATAAGTGCTAAAAATAGTATTGAACTAAATACCTTAAATGCAAAAACCCTAGATCTTACCTTTTTACTTTTTTGCATAAAAAAACCTCCCTTTTTAGTGTTTCCACTTTTAGGGAGATTATTAACTAATCATTACTATTCAATATTGAATTAATTTTAGCAACTACAATGTCTATAGCTACTTTATTATAACCGCCTTCAGGAATGACTATATCAGCATATCTTTTAGTTGGCTCAACAAATTGCAGATGTGCTGGCCTAACAGTTGTCATATATTGTGTAATCACAGAATCTAAAGTCCTACCTCTTTCTTTGATGTCCCTTTGAATCCTTCTTATTACCCTAACATCTGCATCTGTATCAACAAAAATCTTTATATCTAAAAGATTCCTTATGCGTTCATCATATAAAACCAATATGCCTTCTAATATAATAATATCTTTAGGCTCAACAGTCACAGTTTCTTTTTTCCTAGTATGCTGCTCGAAATCATAAATTGGTTTTTGTATTGGTTTGTTGTTTAGCAAATCATTTAAATGTTTTAAAAGCAATTCGTTGTCAAATGCCAATGGATGGTCATAATTAGTTTTAATTCTTTCCTCAAAACTTAAATGAGATTGATCTTTATAATATGAGTCCTGTTCTATAATTACTATCTTTTTCTCAGGGATTAATTTGAAAATTTCTTGAGAAACCGTTGATTTTCCTGAACCAGTCCCTCCACTTATCCCAATTAGAAGTGGTCTTTTCATAAAATCAATCCTCCCGACTTTTTCTTAAAATATCCATCTTTTCTACTGGTCTTTCCATAAAAATCTTAACTATTTGTTGTGGATGTGGTGCAACTTCTATTTCATTTCCTTCTTCATCCCACATTTTACTTATCTTTTGTACGAAATAATCTTTGTTAGGCCCAAAAACTTCTATTTCATCACCAACATACATACGATTTCTTTGTTCTACTGTTGCAATTTTAGTTTTTTCATCATAATCTAATACTAGTCCTACAAAGTCATAAGTCCTAATGTAGGAAGAAGATGTATAAACTTGGGCGTTAGAATCAGGCTTTCCAAAATAAAAACCAGTAGTAAAATCCCTGTAGCTGGCTTTTTTAATTTCATCTAGCCATTTTGGGTTGAATTTATATTCTCTAGGATTTTTATAATATTCATCTAAAGCCATTCTGTAAGATCTAACTACAGTAGCTACATAATATGAACTTTTAACCCTGCCTTCAATTTTAAAGCTTTTTATCCCTGCTTCTATTAATTGAGGTAAATACTCAATCATGCAGAGGTCTTTGGAATTCATAATAAATGTTCCTTGTTCATCTTCATATACAGGGAAATATTGCCCTGGCCTCTTTTCCTCAACTAAAGCATATTTATACCTGCATGGATGAGCGCAATCTCCTCTGTTTGCATCTCTTCCAGTCATATAGTTACTTAATAGGCATCTACCTGAATAGGAAATACACATAGCCCCATGCACAAATGTTTCTATTTCCATATCCTTAGGCAATCTCTTTATGATATTTTCGATTTCCTTTAATGATAATTCTCTAGCAAGTACAATCCTTCTAATTCCTAAATTATAATAAAACATAATAGTTTCATAATTAGTTACAGATGCTTGAGTGCTAATATGGATAGGCAAATTAGGCACTGTACGTTGAATAACTGACATCATTCCAAGGTCAGATACAATAACTGCATCTGTTTTCATTTCATACAATTTTGTTACATATTCTTCTAAGCCTTCCATATCTTCATCATGGGGTATTATATTTAAAGTAACATATACCTTTTTTCCTCTTTCATGGGCAAACTTAATGCCTTCTTCAATCTCTTCCAAAGTAAAATTTTTGGATGCCTTTCTCAAACCAAAACTTTCTCCTCCAAGATATACAGCATCTGCACCATAAGTAATTGCCATTTTCAATTTTTCTAAATCACCAGCAGGTGCCAGCAATTCTACCCTTTCCAACTTTATTCCTCCTTGTAAGTTATAGCTAATCCGTCTCCAATTGGTATTATACAGGATATATAACCTTCGGTTTCATTTATATATTTCAAAAAAGTTCTAAGCCTTTTTACTATAGTCTTTTTCCTCCTAATCACTAACTCATCAGTAGCCACCATGCCCTTATAAAGGACATTATCAGATACAACAATTCCACCTTTTTCAAGTAAGTTTATGCATTTATTGAAAAATTCCATATATTGGCCTTTAGCTGCATCTAAAAAAATAAAATCGTATTTATCATTAAGGGATGATAAAATCTCTTCAGCTTCGCCCTCTAATACTTTAATCCTATCCTTATATGGTGTCTTAGATATATTTTCCAAAGCTTTTTCTACCATATCTTTGCGTCTTTCTATAGTTGTAATTTTACAATTATCAGATGAATTTTCAGCCATAAGTATTGCTGAATATCCAATGGCTGTACCTATCTCAAGGATGTTTTTTGGGTTTTTTATTTTTAACAATACCTTCAACAGCTGAGCCACTTCAGGTTGAACTATTGGCACATGATTATCTAATGCATATTTTTCCAAATCAGCCAGTATACCACTGGATACAGGCAGTAAACTCCTAATATATTCTTCAATATAGTCTTCATTAATTTGGCTCATCTCATCAACCCTTATCTTTTAGATTTTGCTCTTAAATGTTCTTCATAAGTAGTGGAAAATGTATGGGATCCATCTTCTCCTGTCAATACAAAGAACAGATAATCTACATCAGCTGGTTCAAGTGCAGCAATGATAGAAGCCTCTCCAGGAGATGCAATTGGTCCTGGAGGTAATCCTTTATTGATATAAGTATTATACGGAGATTGAATACTTATATCTTCATTAGTCAATACTTCCTTTCTTTCTCCTAAAATATATTGTACAGTTGCACAGGATTGCAACAGCATATCTTTTTTAAGCCTATTATGAAATACTGCAGAAATCATAGGCCTTTCACTATCTAATTTTGCTTCCCTTTCTACAATTGAGGCTAAAGTTATTATTTCGTTTAAAGTAAATTCGCTTTCATTTAATCTATCTTTTATTATTCTGTTATAAATATTTTGAAAACCATCAAGCATCTTTTCTATTATTACTTCTTCTGGTGAACCAACATATATTTCATAGGTAGATGGGAATAAAAATCCTTCTAGACTTTGATTATCATCAAGTAATTTTAAGAATTCATATTTGTCCTCAAAATTATTTTTGTTATTTGCTAGCTCAAGAAATCTTTCCTTATTTATTAAACCTTCTTTTTCTAATTTTTCAGCTATTTGAATCAATTCATAGCCTTCAGGAATTGTAAATCTCACTGTATTTGTATTTTTTGTACCTTCTACTAATTTCTCTATTATGGTATTTAAATCCATTTCTGTTGATAGATTATATTCACCAGCTTTAAGTTTGCTGTCAATCCCTCTTTTCCTGACTTCATATTTAAATATCAATGGATTTTTTATAAGTCCATTTTCATATAATATATTTGCAATACCATCTGTAGTAGTAGATACTGGGATTTCCACAACAACGTCTCTAGGATTTTCTTTATCCATTGGTCCTAGGCTTTCTTCATAATAAGATTTTATATAAACAACTCCAATAACAATAATTAATATAATTCCCAACATGAAAGTTAAAAATCTATTTTTCCTTTTTTTCTTTTTTATACTTGCTTTTTCCATTAAACCTTCCAACTCCTTAAATAATAGAAAAGATTAAATATAGCTATACATAAATGGCCAAATAAAGCCACTATCTACTCATTTAAAGTTCTTTTGCCTTTGTTGCTTTTTCATAAACTGAAAGAACTATACTGCCAAAAATAGCAACTGATAACAATTCTCCAGCACTTATTCCCAAAACTGTAACAAGATATGGTACTTTTGTAAAATAGGACACCCATATAGATACAATTAACCCATTTAATACCACTGGTGGCAACATTCCCATAAATTTATTTTTCATCTTTGATGTCAAATAAGCTGCAACTAGTGTCACTAAGCTTCCACCGATGATATCAATTAACCCAAATCCAGAATATAAAGATAGCAATAGATTAGAAAGCAAACAGCCCACAAAAACTCCAGGAATTGCAGCTTTTTCAACTAAAGGAAGCAAAACCAATCCTTCTGCAATTCTAAGTTGTAATGGCCCAAAAGTCAAATTGACAAATGGGAAAGGTAATGCTTGAACCAAAATTAATACAATATATATAGCAGCAATTATACTTGCTCTTGTTAAATATTTTGTCTTCATAAATACCCTCCTAAGATAAATAGACTGATTCATCTTTTAAAAAGACATATTTAAAATTATAGGAAGAATTATTGGTACAGCCATAGAACAAATTACCCCAGTTATGAAAGCAACAACAGCTGTTTGTGGGTCAGTAGCTCTTGAAATTACTGGCAATGAAGTATCCATTGCTGTTGCTCCTGCTGCAGAAACGGATTCAAGTTTGCCAATATATTTTGCTATAACAGGAATAAATATTAAAGCTATTATTTCTCTAAATACATTAGATAAAAAAGCCAAAGCACTTAACTCTACATATCCATTCGATAATAATATCGTTGAGCTTAAACTATACCAGCCTAAACCAGAACCAATGGCTCCAGCTTCATTTACATTCATACCTAACAATAAGCCCACCAACATGCTTCCAAATATGCTGCCTGCTATAACTGACAATGGAACTATAATTATTCTAAATCCAAGCTTCTTTATCTTATTAAAAATATCCTTTTGCTTCCCAATATCTATTCCTACAAAAAACAGCAATATCATGAGTCCCAAATCTACTATAAAACTTATATTATTTGCAAAATCAGCAGGAATAAAAAAATATCCTGTTATCACACCTAATAAAACAGCAATGAATATTTTAAGGCTCAATTTTTTCCTCCTCCAAAGGAATAAATTTTCTTACCAAAAATACGAATAGTATGCTAAATCCCACCGTAAAAATTGAAATAACAGCTGCTTTTAAACCAATAGCAAAGATATTTGAAATGATTTCATCATTAATTCCAATAGTTACACCCATAACAAATAACAAAAAAAGCAAGCAAATAGTTTGAACAGTAACTAGTTTTTCTTCAAACTTAGATGATAATTTAAATTTATATCCAATAATCCCGCCCAATACTAATACACCTAGATATTTTAATAGAGTACTTATCAAACAAAAACCTCCTTAATTCCTTCCAGAACATTGCCTATAATATTATATCAAAATCCCCAGTATAAATCTATACTAGGGATTTATATTATACTTCCATTATTATTGGTAAAATCATTGGATTTCTCTTTATTTTCCCATACAAGTGATTTTTCAAAGTCTCTCTAATATTGGACTTTAATGTTGCCCAATCAGTAATATTCTTTCTCTCACACTCATTAAGAACTTCTCTTACAATGTTACGAGCTTCTTCCATCAAATCTTCAGATTCCCTAACATATACAAAACCTCTTGAAATAATATCAGGTCCAGCCAATACTTTGCCTTCCCTTTTACTCATAGTTACCACAACAACAATCAGTCCATCTTCAGATAAATGCTTCCTATCTCTTAAAACTATATTACCTACATCGCCAATACCTAATCCATCAACTAAAACATTATCTGCTGGTACAGAACCTGTAACAACTGCAGAATTTTTGGTTATTTCCAAAACATCACCATTATCCAGCATAAATATCTTTTCTTTAGGTATTCCCAAGCTTTGGGCAATTTCTGCATGTTTCTTTAAATGTCTATATTCTCCATGAACAGGTACGAAAAATTTAGGTTTAACTAAAGTTAAAATAAGTTTTTGTTCCTCTTGACAAGCGTGTCCTGATACATGGACATCTGCCAATGATTCAAAAATTACCTCTGTACCTTTCTTAACTAAATTATTTATAACTTTAGAAACAGTCTTTTCGTTACCAGGAATAGGAGTAGCGGAAATAATAACTAAATCTTCTGGTTGAAGTTGTATTTTTTTATGCTCTGAAGAAGATATCCTTGATAGTGCTGACATAGGTTCGCCTTGGCTTCCTGTGGTTATTATTGTAATTTCATTGTCAGGATACTTGTTCATTTCATTTATATCAATTAAAGTACCTTCCTTTATCCTCAAATATCCTAATTCCATGGCAACGCCAACATTGTTTACCATAGACCTACCAGATAGTACTACTTTTCTATTATTCTCTTCAGAAGCATCTATTATTTGCTGAATTCTATGGATGTTAGATGCAAAGGTAGCAACAATAATTCTATGTTTATGATTTGCAAAAATTTCCCTAAATGTATTGCCAACTGTTTTCTCACTCATTGTATACCCTGGTCTTTCAGCATTTGTGCTGTCTGATAATAATGCTAATACCCCTTTATTTCCTAATTCAGCGAAGCGGTTTAAATCTATAACATCACCATCTATTGGGGTAAAATCAACTTTAAAATCTCCTGTATGGATAATGGTGCCAACTGGTGAATGTATTGCTAAAGCAGAGCTGTCAGGTATACTATGGCTAGTTCTTATAAATTCAACTTCTAATGCACCTAATTTTATTACATCTCCATGCTTTACAACATTCATACTCACATTATTTATATTGTGCTCCTTTAATTTTGAATCCAATAATCCTAAGGTTAGCTTTGTTCCATATATGGGAACATTAAGTTTTGGCAATATATATGGTAGTGCACCTATATGGTCTTCATGTCCGTGGGTTAAAACAAACCCTCTAACTTTTTCTTTATTTTTTAACAGATAGGAAATATCAGGGATAACCACATCAATACCCAACATTTCATCTTCAGGAAAAGTCATTCCGCAATCTATAACAACAATATCGTCTTTATATTCTATGACTGTTATGTTTTTCCCGACTTCTCCAAGTCCGCCCAATGGAATTATTTTTATGCTACTGGGTCTTCTCAAACTATCACTCCTTTTTTAGTATTTTCTCCAAGTTTACATTTTCTACTCAATATTATTCTTTAAATCATATCCTCAAAAAATAAATCCCTAATGGGATTTATCATCTTGGGATTTTTCATTTTCTAGCTTTTCTTTACATTCCCTGCAATATCCATAAAATTTCACATTATGATCCACAATGGTAAACTGCCCGTCCCTTTCTATTTCCTCCTCTAATGCTTCCAAAAGATCTAGTTTTACTTCCATTACTTTTCCGCATTTCATACAAATTAAATGGTGATGATGGTGGCTGTCACTAGTCAATTCGTATCTGCTACATCCATCATCAAAATTTACTTTATAAACGATATTTAGCTTTTCAAATAATTGTAAAGTCCTGTAAACGGTAGCAATGCCTAGTTCTGGATATTCTTTCCTCACAATATTATAGATATCCTCAACACTTAAATGATCATCATTATTATCTATAATTGCCTTTAATATAGCTCTTCTTTGAGTAGTTAGTTTATAACCTTCATTTTGTAATTTCCCTTTAATATTGCTTAAATCTATTTGCATACTTTTCACCCGTTTTCTTTCTAATTAATTGATAAATTTTGACTTTACAAATTATTGATAATTTTCCTTTTGAATCTCCTCATATGCTGCAATAGCCTCTTGTAGCTCCTCTTCATCATCAATACCTCGAAGTAAAATATCTCCATTTTCATCTCTTTCAATTCTTAAAATATAAGTAGGACTATCTATATCATCTGCTGGCACTAATGCAGCATAATCATCATTGTCTAGTCCAAAAGTAGCCAAAACCAAGAATTCTTGCTCCTTACCTAATTCATCAATAAGTACAATTCTATCTTTCACTGTCATTTCTCCCCTTTCTATCTAAATACGTCTGTAATATGAAAGTTGCAGCAACTTTGTCTATTACAGTTTTTCGTTTTTCACGTCTCATATCGCCTTTGATTAACAACCTCTCAGCTTCACAAGTTGTCAATCTTTCATCAATAAATATTATTTCCGCATTAAATCTATTTTTTAATTTTTCTGCAAATTTAATGACTTTTTCACCTTGTGGTCCAATAGTATTATTCATATTCTTTGGTAGACCTATTACTATTTTTTTTATATTATATTCATTTATTATTTCCTCTAGTCTTTTTAAATCTTTTTCATTGCTTTCTCTCTTTATTGTTGTAAGCCCTTGTGCAGTAATTTGCAGTAAATCAGATATAGCTACTCCTATTGTCTTATCTCCTACATCTAAACCCATAATCCTTTCCATCGTTTTTTAAACTCTCCCATTCTAAATTACTTTAATACAAAATTCAGGACATACTTTTGCACAATAACCACACAATATGCAATTTTCATTGGGAGTTGCTTTTCCGTTAATAATGCTTATACCCTTTTGTTTACACCTTCTAACACAATTTCCACACCCAATGCAATAATCAGCAACAATTAATTTTCTTTTTTTATTCTTTAATTTTTCTATTAAATTTTCTGGAATATATCCCCTTTCAATTAGGCTTATATTAGCATCGATTTCATCAGTAGATTGCATACCTATAGCTATGGAATGAATATATGGTATCGATTTAACAAAATTAAAGGCATTTTCTGCTTCTTTAATTAGATGTCCACCACCCAATGGCTTCATGGCATAAATCCCTTTTCCTAGCTTATATATTTCTTCAACTACCTTCAACATGTCTTCTATAGTTCCATCCTGTATTCCAATGCCATATTTATTTATTATTGGGTGAATTACTTCAATTTCCTTTACATCCCTTGCAGCTACAGCTCCTGAAACTCTATGTGTAGATAATCCAATTGCCCTAATTTTGCCTTTTTCTTTCTCCTTAATGAAATATTCAATGGCTTCAAAATGTCCTCTAACTGTATGAATGCTTTCCTGTTCGTGCAACAAAAAAATATCTATATAGTCTGTACCCAATTCCTTCAAAGCTAAATCAAGACTTTTTTTAGCTAATTCTTTTGTATATGCATAAGTCTTAGTTGATATGCAAATATCTTCCCTCTTTATGTTTTTTAATGCAGCTCTAATATAATTATAATTTTCATATATTTCAGCAGTATCTATAAAATTAATCCCTTTATCAAAAGCATACTCAATTAGATAGGCTCCTTCTTCAACAGATAAACCTGCTTGAAATGGAGTCATAGTTAGGGATCCAAAACAAAGTCGAGATACCATTAGTCCGGTATTCCCAAGTTGTACCTTTTCCAATTTATTTCACCTTATTCCAATATGAATTTAAAAATACACCAATTGATATGAGATTCATGGATATACTTGCTAATAACAATCCAGAGTCATTAAATAGAAATCCTCCAATTACTCCTCCCAAACCAGCTATGGAAGGCAACAAAATATTCATATCAATTTTGTATAAATAATAAAAAAGGCTTCCTTGAAAAATCAGATTTACTAGCAATAAATAGGTCCAGAACGAATTCCCTGTTAACCTAATATTAGTTAATATCTTCCTTATGGCTATTTGAACAGCATAACTCAAGCCTCTGTCCTTTATAAGAAGTATGTTTTTACCTAAATGTGTAGGATTAGGATTATAATTTATATCTATGAAAGCCATAACTGAGATAACTAATACTAAACTGATAAATATTAATATGAACTTCTTTACATTTAGTTTTTTATCAAAATATTCTTTTATATAAAAAGCTATTGCAATTCCAAAAGCAATAGTTCCACCTACATTTGCCCCAAAACTTGGATGAGCAACAAGTATTGCAGATAATATATATATCAACAAAGGAATTATGCTTTTATTTTTCCTTTTTAAAATCTCCATAGAAAATAATGTCACAGAACCTAATAAGAGGCCAACCATTTCATTGCCTATACCGTAATATCTTGCCCCAATAATAGGATCATGTGATAATACAGAAAATCTGCTTATATGACCCCTAAGCATCAAATCAAGTATAATCAAAATTGTAGAAAAAAGGCCTATATATAAAACTAAACTTTCATTTTTTCTAGCTAACCATAATATTATAAATATCATCACAATAAAAGTAAACAATATAATTAAATATCCAAATAAAGACCTTATTCTAAACAATGAAACTAGAATAAAAATACTTGGAATAATTAAAACTTCATAAAGTAGAATCCTAGTTATATCTTGCCATTTCTCTGGCAAACGAATTTTAGTAATAGTCTGTAGAATAAATATAGACAAAACTACAATAGAAAAAATCCCATAGTAGTATAAAGAATTATACCTAACTTTAGAAGTTGTATTTATCTGCTCATTAATGACCTCAACATCATTAATGCTCACATTCGCTTCAATTACCTTTATGGAATTACCTGACATATTATCCTTTGGACCATTGAAAAAATCCATAATGGTAGGTCCAATGTCAATATTAGAAACTAGAAATCGCCTTTTCGTAGTTGCAGAAGTTAGAATCCCTTTTTTAATATCTTTGCCCCAAATAATAATTGGTGTTAGCTTACTATCGTCTATATTTATGTCACTGCTATTGGGGCTGATTATCATAACAATTGAATTTGTTGAATCTATATTGCTAATCAGCTTTCCCACGAAATCATCAATATCTAATAGAATATCATTTCTTAAGCTTATATATTCTTCTTCAGATAAAAAATTAAAATTTCTAAAAAGCCTGTCTAAATCTCCGGTTTCAATAACAATTAAATCCCCAAGGCTATTTTTTACTTCTTCTAATAATTTATCATAATCTGTTTTTAAAAGAAGTGGATTATCTAAATCTTCTACTGTTATATTATCTATATTCCCATAATCAACTATGCCTTGAGAATCCATGGGTATCAAAGCAGAAAGCCTATATGGTGTAGAAATAGAATCGCTATTGCCATAAATTGCAGTTTTTAATCCTACGCTGTGTAAATTATCACCTATAGCACCAATGTTAGGCAAATAATTGTTATTTGAATTTAAGCCTATTATCTTTTTTATATCTTTATTCATTAATGGTCCATTAGGTTCTAATTGTACAAAATATATAGTATTATAATTCCCATATGTTTTTTCTGAAGAATTAATAGTAAGAAAACTGTCTACTCCTGTATAACTGGAAAATCCCTTAGTATTCATTAGTCCAATACTGCCACTTGATACCAGTTTCTTCAGATTATCCATCTTTTCAATATCATCTAGAGTCAGTCTATTAATAACTATCAAATATACCTTGTCTACAGGTCTATCCCCATAAGATGCTTTAGAAAATATAAAAATAAGCAATAGCAAAAACACCAAAAGCTTTCTTGCTTTCAAATTGAGTCTCTCCTATTTATTTAATTTTAAGTATGTCCTAATAAGTTCTTCTAACAATTCATCTCTTTCTATTTGGCAGATAATCGAACGAGCATTATTGTGGCTTGTAATATAAGTTGGATCCCCCGATAAAATATATCCAATAAGTTGATTTACTGGATCATATCCCTTTTCTTCAAGTGCATTAAATACAGTTAGAATTATTTCCTTAACGGAACCGGGTTTATCTTTTGGTGGTTGAAATTTCATGGTTTCATCAAATTTATTATTCACAAAAACACCCCCTAGTATACTTGTATTATAACATATAGGAAAAAATATTAGCAAATGCTAATATTTTTTCCTATCAAGCACTATTTAATTTGGGATTTTACAATTTCTGATACTAACGATAATGCTTCATCTACTTTACTAATGTCTTTTCCACCAGCTTGTGCCATATCTGGTCTGCCACCGCCACCACCGCCTGTGACTTTAGCAACTTCTCTAATTATATTGCCAGCATGAATTCCCTTTTCAACTAAATCCTTAGTTACCATTGATACAAATGAAAGTTTATCATCAGATACACTAGCTAAAACAACTACTCCTGAATGCAACCTGTCTTTTAATTTATCACCAAGATTTCTCAAAGTATTCATATCCATGTTATCTACTTTATATGTTACTAGGTTGATGCCTTCAACTTCTACTTTAGATGCTAAAATATCATCAGCTAAGGAAATTGCCATTTTAGATTTCAAAGCTTCTATTTCTTTTTCCTTTTCCTTTACTTCATCAACTAAAGATTTAACTTTAGTTATTAAATTAGCCTTATTGGATTTTAATATGCTGGACATTTCATTTAGGCTTTCTTCCAATTCATTAATGTAATCATATACAGCCTTTCCAGTTATAGCCTCAATTCTTCTTACACCAGCTGCAATACTCGACTCGGAAATTATCTTAAACATACCTATTTGGCTAGTATTAGATACGTGAGTTCCACCGCATAGCTCTTTAGAATAATCGCCAATCTTCAATACTCTAACCCTATCTTTATATTTATCTTCAAATAAGCCTATGGCTCCAGAATCTTGTGCTTCTTGTAAAGAAGTTTCAATCGTAACCACATCAATAGCATCCAATATCTTTGAATTTACAATTTCCTCTATTTTCTTCAATTCTTCAGTTGTTACTGCTTCATAGTGTGTAAAGTCAAATCTTAGTCTATTAGGCATTACTATTGAACCTGCTTGATTTACATGTTCTCCTAAAACGTCTTTTAATGCTCTGTGTAATAAGTGTGTAGCAGTATGGTTCTTTCTAATGGAATTCCTCCTTTCAGTATCTATTTCAGCCACAACTTCATCTCCAACTTTTGCAGAACCATCTACTATTTTAACAATATGAAGGGAAGTATCTCCTTTAGTGCGTTGTGTATCTAAAACTACAGCCTTGAAGTTGTTACCTTCAATAATTCCTGTATCGCCTACTTGACCACCTGACTCTCCATAGAAAGGAGTTTCCTTTAGAACAATGATGCCTTCTTCTTCAGCATTTAATTCATCAACTTTTTCATTATTTGCAAATAGCCCAATTACTTCAGTTTCTAACTTATCAACTTCATAACCCCTAAATGTTGTTGTCAAACCTTCAAAGATGTCTAATTCCTTTACTGAACTCCAGCCGCTGTCATCTTCTTCTCTTGACTTTCTAGCCCTTTCCCTTTGTTCTTCCATATTCTTATTAAATCCTTCTTCATCTACTTCTAGGGATTTTTCAGATAATATTTCCTTTGTTAAATCTAGTGGGAATCCGTAAGTATCGTATAATTTAAATGCCTTTTCACCAGATAAAACTTTTTCATTTTCCCTCTTCATTTCTTCAATATATGTTTCTAATATATCAATACCTTGATTAATAGTTTCTTGGAATTTTTCTTCTTCTGCATTAATAACCTTTTTAATCTTATCTTCTCTTTCTTTTAATTCTGGATATTCTACCATCCAAGAATTAATTATTACTTCAGCAACTTCACTTAAGAATGGCTTTTCAATTCCTAACAATTTTCCATGTCTTGCAGCCCTACGTATTAATCTCCTTAAGACATATCCTCTGCCTTCATTGCTTGGCAATACTCCATCGGATACTAAAAATGTCATCGCCCTAGAGTGGTCTGTTATAACCCTCATGGAGACATCTCTTTTTTCATCTTTACCATAATTAAAACCTGATATTTCTTCGATCTTTTCTAATATTTCCCTTATGGCAGAAATATCAAAGATAGTATCTACACCTTCCATCACTGCAGTTATTCTTTCAAGGCCCATACCGGTATCAATATTTGGATGTGGAAGTGGATGATAGATTCCATTTTCATCCTTATCAAATTGAGTAAAAACTAAGTTCCAAACTTCAATAAATCTGTCGCAATCACAACCTGGCTTACAATCAGGAGAACCGCATCCATACTTTTCTCCTCTGTCTACATATATTTCCGAACAAGGTCCAGAAGGGCCAACTTCTAGTTCCCAGAAATTGTCTTCTTTTCCCAATCTGATTATCCTATCTGCTGGAACACCTACACCTTTATTCCAAACTTCAAATGCCTCATCGTCTTTCTCATATATACTAACCCAAAGTCTATCTTTATCTAATCCAAGTTTCTCTGTCAAAAATTCCCATGCCCAAGCTGTAGCTTCCTTTTTAAAATAATCTCCAAATGAGAAATTACCTAACATTTCAAAAAAAGTAGCATGTCTCGCAGTTTTCCCTACTTTTTCAATATCTCCCGTCCTTATGCATTTTTGACATGTTGCCATTCTTCTATGAGGTGGTGTCAGTTCCCCAGTAAAATATTTCTTTAAAGGCGCCATACCTGCCCCTATCAATAATAATGATTTGTCATTTTTTGGTATTAATGAAAAGCTAGGTGCAACTAAGTGGTCCTTTCCTTTAAAAAATTCCAAGAATTCTTTCCTAATTTCATGTAAACCCATTTTTTTCATTTTTTACACCTCACATTTATCTTAAAATTATCAAATCCCGTTCATTGAAAAAAATCCCCTAAACGGGGACAAATTACCTATTATATTATATTTGGATTATAATTTAATAAACTTACTTTGTCAATATGAAAGCTTCTACTTCCTCGTTTTTAGAGCCAAATTCAACTTTTGGCTCAAAAATCTATATAGAATTATGGACATGGCAACAACAGGTACTGCAAGTATCATACCCAACACTCCAAAAATACCACCGCCAATGATAATTGAAATAAGAACCAATAGCGGATGTAAACCTGTGCTCTCACCCAGTATTTTTGGTGCTAAGATATTATTCTCTACCCACTGTATCAATAAAAAGATTATAGATACCCATATAGCCTTTATTGGCTTATCTAAATAAGCAAAAAATGCTGCAGGGAAAAAGCCAAGAAAAGGTCCAATGTAAGGTATAATATCTGCCACACCAGTTATAAAACCAATTAATAGTGCAAAATCAACTTTTAATATTAATAATAATATGGCAGTGGCAATTCCCACATAAGCTGCCATAATAATTTTTCCTCTTACATATAAGGACATGGATTTATCAATTTCTATAAATAGACCTCTTATTTCTTCCCTATTTTTTTCAGGTATGAAGCTCATTATTTTCTCTTTAAAGTAATCCTTATCAACTAAAAAGTAGAAAGTCAAAATTGGAGTTAAAACTATAGATATAAATTTCGAAAAAGTCTTTAATATTCCTCCTACAAAGGATTTTAATCCATCCATTATTAGATGTTCAAATCCAACAATATTCTCCATTATAACTTGCTGAACGCCTTGAAACAATGGGGGAAGTTCTCCGATGGTTGAATAATACTTATTATACATTTCATCTATTATTATAGATATTTTTTCAATATAAACGGGCATATTATTCATTAATCCCTTAATTTCACTTCTAGACTTTGGAATAATTAATAAGGCAAATATAAATATAAAACATAGAATACCTAAATACAGCAAGATGACTCCAAATGCCCTTTTTATCTTTTTACTTTCAAAATAATTGATTATAGGATTAAATAAATATGCCAATACAGCTGATAATATAACAGTAAAAAATATATCAGATAAAACATCATACTTTCTTAAAAGAGCAATAAATATGTATAATAAAGCCAATGAAACAAGTATCGGTAGCATTTTTCGGGCTTTAATTCTGATTTTTTTCTCATCAGGAATAAAATTATTTCCTATATTTATTAGATAATATATTGCTAATATCAATAGGATTGTAAACAAAATCCATGTCAGATTATAAATAAAAATTGGCGGATTAAGCCTTCTCATCCTCAACTCCCCTTATTATAAAAAGGCAGCCTTAGCTGCCTAATCCCATAATGAGCTCATACCATCCCAAATATTAGATTTAACTTTTCTAGCAAGTTTAATCATCTTTTTACTATTAAAAGGCTTCATCCTAGAACTAATAATTATCCCTAATGATGTACCGATAACCGTACCCCAAAATGCTCCATTATTTCTGCTAAACATAGAATCCATCTCCTTTTGTGGTATGAAATTTTATTATTTATATTATATATTGCCACAAAAGGAGATTTAAATTCTGTTAATATTATCTATCTTTTCATATTTTTGTAATTTTATTCATCAGATTCATGTTCGTGATGGTGAGGATCTTCATCAAGATTTACATTTTCAAGACCAGGTATATGAACATTATGTTTCTTTGAATAATCTAATAATGCAGCTTTAATCGCTTGTTCAGCTAATACTGAACAGTGCATTTTTATTGGGGGAAGTCCATCTAAAGCTTCTGCTACAGCCTTATTTGTAAGTTTCATAGCTTCTTCTATTGTCTTTCCTTTTATTAATTCAGTTGCCATACTTGAAGATGCTACTGCAGCACCACATCCAAAAGTCTTAAACTTTACATCTTCTATTACCCCATCTTTAATCTTAAGATACATTTTCATTATATCTCCACATTTTGGATTGCCAACTTCACCTACACCATCGGCATCTGGCATTTCTCCTACATTTCTAGGATTCATAAAATGGTCCATTACTTTTTGTGAATACATTATTTTTCCTCCTTAACTTTTTCATATAATGGTGACATACTTCTTAATCTCTCAACTATTTTAACTAATTTTTCAACAACATAATCAATTTCTTCCTCTGTGTTAAATTCTCCCAAGGTTAATCTTAAAGAACCATGGGCAATTTCATGTGGCAAACCTATTGCCAATAATACATGTGAAGGATCAAGGGAGCCAGAAGTACATGCAGATCCGCTGGAAGCTGCAATTCCTTCCATATCTAAGCTTAAAAGTAAAGATTCTCCTTCAATGTATTGGAAGCACATATTCACATTGCCTGGAAGTCTCTTTGTAGGATGACCATTCAATCTAACATAAGGAATATTAGCTTGTATTTTTTCAATTAACATATCCCTTAATCTTCTAATTCTCTCATTCTTTTCTTCTAAATTTGCATAGGCTAACTCAATGGCTTTACCCATTCCGACAATAGCTGGAACATTTTCAGTACCAGCTCTTCTGTTTCTTTCTTGAGCACCACCAGCAATTAATGGGTCAATTTTTACTCCTTGTCTAATGTATAAAGCCCCTATTCCTTTAGGTCCATAGAATTTATGGGCTGACATGGACAATAAATCAATATTCAATTCATTGACATCAATTCTAATATTCCCTACAGCTTGAACAGCATCAGTATGGAAATATATATTCCTTCCCTTTGCTATTTCACCTATTTCCTTTATAGGTTCAATAGTACCAATTTCATTATTAGCAAACATAATAGATATAAGAATTGTCTTATCAGTTATGGAATTCTTTAATTGTTCTAAGTCAACAACTCCATACTCATCTACATCTAGATAAGTAACTTCAAAACCATGTTTTTCGAGATACTCACATGTATGAAGCACAGCATGGTGTTCTATTTTTGAAGTTATGATGTGGTTCCCTTTATGTTTATTGGCAAAGGCTACCCCTTTAATAGCCCAGTTATCAGATTCTGAACCGCCACCGGTAAAGAAAATTTCTTTAGGGTTTGCACCTAAAACTTTCGCTACCTTTTCTCTTGCATCTTCTATCGCCCTTTTAGATGCACTACCTAAAGAATATACAGAAGATGGATTACCATACTTTTCGGAAAAATATGGCAACATCTCTTCTAATACTTCTTTTTTTACAGGTGTTGTAGCTGCATTGTCCATATAAATATATTTTTTCATTTTTCAGCCTCCTGTTCAATAAGCTTTTTGTTATCTTCAATCATATCTTGTAAAGTAATAGAATCAATAACTTGGTCAATGCTATTTTTTATTTTCATCCATACAAGCTTTGTTACACATCTGTCTTCCTTAGAACAAATAAAATCTTCATCAGCAACACACTCATGAGGAGCGATATTCCCTTCCAATGCTCTAAGAATCTGACCAACTGTAATTTCACTAGGATTTTTAGATAACATATATCCACCCTGAGCGCCTCTTACACTATGTAGAAAGCCCTCTTTTTTCAAAACAGAAAACAACTGCTCTAAATAGTTTTCAGACAAATCCTGCTCTATGGCAATTTGTTTTAATGAAACTGGACCCTGTCCATAATATAAGGCCAATTGAAACATTGCTTGTAAACCATATCTTCCCCTTGTAGATAGCCTCATTTTTTCACCTCTTTTAATCCCAAGTATTTCACTTGGTATTTCAATTTAAGTATATTATACCCTTGTTATAATGTCAACATACACAAAAAAAATACTTCCAAGTAAACATCTATTTTTATTAGATTGTTTACATTGGAAGTATCTTATCAATTTTAATTAGTTTAAGTTATTTAAATCACTTATAAATACTATTGAGTTAATATGTTATGCTTCTAATTGTGGTGGGAAGAAATCTGGAAAATCTGCATATTCAAATTCTTCACATACATCTGTTGGGCTGAATTCAGTACATTCTGGTGGTGGTGGACAGTAGCCAAAGGATGGTATTAACAATTGCACTGTACCAACAACTTTAATAATTATAAATACACCCACTGGGAAAGTTAAAGTATTTCCATTTCTAATTGGAGTTGATAATACTTCGGAAGCAGTTTCAACAACTATTCTAAACTCAAATTCATCTCTAGCATCTGGAAGATAAATAATTATATCCTTTAAAATATCTGGTAGAAATTGTTCAGTTATAATATTTCCATTTGGATCCAACACTTGGAATGGAATTCTAAGAGTAAATCTAACCCTTCTGAAATTAGGAGTATCAGTATCTGTTACAATTAAAGTATTTGGAACTATAAATCCTGGTCTAAATCTTATTCTGCCAAAGGCATTATCCCCAATATTTACTTCAACTTGTGGAAAACATTCTCTTTGTTGACAGCTTGCAAATACTTTATCAACTATAACACAGTCAACATCTTGTTGCTGCCTGATTATTTCTCTTAAATTAGCTTCAGCCACAACATTCACTCCTTTTATTTATATTTTTATTGTCAATATCATATTATGTATATATACAGCAATCTGCTACTAAATTTATTTGGAGGTGAAATAAATGATTAATCTCAATAAAAATGTAATTGTCAATTCAGAAGAAAAGATATTTGTTTTTGATATATCTTCTAGAGGAAATATCATGTATAAGCAATTAGATTGCAATATGAACCTAATAGAGTCTGCGGATCTTAATGACGACATAGTCTATAATTACTCTGCCACAATAGATCAAAATGACATTATTCATTTAATTGCATTAATCAATACAGGGGAACTTTGCTACTATAAATATATCGATGGTCAATGGCACAAAAATATAATAGCTATGTTCAATTTAAAATCTAATATCTATAATCAATTTGAAACACTAATTATTAAAGATAAACTTCATCTAATCTATAACTATTCCCATTTAATAAATTCAAATATTTGGACAATACAGCATGTAGTCTATGATAACAAAAGAGAAGAACAATACAATGTAGTAAGATACATATCAAAAAAAGAACCTGAACCATTCATTGTAGATGTTGATAGTATAGGGAACATTCATCTACTATATGTTAATCACATTAACAACTACTCTCAAATCTATCACAGCTTTTATAGCCTTTACGGAAAAATGTGGAATCCACATCCTGAATTACTTTCATATGACAATATCAATAACTTCTTTCCATATTTATTAATAGATTCCCGCAATAACATACATTGCATTTGGATTGAAGATTTAAGGTATAAATTTAATCTTAAAATGATTAGAATGAGCTTAAGTGGCAGAGATAAATACAAATGGAACGAAATACAGCTTCCAAGTATAACAGTATCAAATGGTTATCCAATACTATTTGAACATAACAATATTTTAAATTTATTATTTAATTCAAAAGATAAAATTATATTATTGAAGTCAGACAACTATGGAAATACTTGGATAAAATCAAATGAGGAGCATTACATAAAAGATAACACTGAAATTGTAAAACTAAAAATAAGCCCATTAAATTATCCAGATAAGATAAATACAGCATTCATAGTAGAAGGAAATGATGAAAAAATTACTTTTTTGCACCATTTCCTTAATAATAAATCGCTTTTTGAAGGAGAATCTCCTGAAAAAACAGTTATTAATTCAGAAAATGAAAGTGAAATCAACTATGAAGCAGTAAATACTTGCGATGATGAAGAAATAAATTCAAAAATAGATAATTATCTTCAATATATGTTTGAAATAAACAATAAATTAGAAGAAATCTTAAATAATCAGAATCAAATAAGCTTAAATTTAGAAAAATTAGCTAATAATCAATCAGAAAATATGAAAAAATTAGATATTCTAGAAAACCTAATAAAAAATAAAAATAAGTCTATATGGGAGAAAATTTTTAAATAACTATATTTGCAGTTTTCTATATGTTAATCTCCCATTAACCCTATTAGCATAGTAAAAATCAATTTTATCGATGCCAATTTCTTTAGCTTCCTTCTTTAAAATATCTATATAATTCTTATTTCTAAACTTTATTGAATAATTACATCCAGCTTTAATACTACAAGGAGTAGATACTAATTTAACCCCAGTATGGCCTTTTGATTGTAGTCTAGAATGAAGAAATATAGCTTGATTTTTAGTTTGAAAAACTGAAAGATAGAAATTATCGTTCATAAATTCCCCTCCTTATAGTATTAATATTATGAAGTCAAATTTTGGTTACATTTTTATTTAAACTGAATTGGAGTGTAGATATGGGTTTAGGTATCTCTGTTATCTGTCCTACTAACAAAGCTAACTCTTTTGAAAACATCCTAAATAACTTCAAATCCCAAGATTATGATCCCAAAGAATTAATCATTGGATTAAATTATGATATAAAAATCGATTATATAAAGAATAAAATAACAAATGAAGATAATATAAAGATATTGCCTTTAGGCAGCAGAAGGACTTTGGGAGAATGCTTAAATATCTCCATAGAACACGCCAAATATCCAATAATAGCAAAATTCGATGATGATGATTATTACAGCCCTCAATATTTATCTGATATGGAAAAGTTATTTTCTGATGAAAATATTCAAATAGTAGGAAAAGCATGTTATTATGTTTATTTTACAGAAAAGAAAATTATAGGCCTAATGAATGCAGGTCGGGAAAATATGTTTGTTGATAGAGTGGCTGGAGCAACATTGACATTTAGAAAAGAAGTATTTCAAAGTGTTAAATTCCCACATTTAAATCTGGGAGAGGATGTAAAATTTTGTCAATTAGCTAAAAGAAAAGGTTATAAAATTTATTCAACTAATAGATTTCATTATGTATATATAAGAAATATGAGATATAAACACACATGGAAAATTGACAATAATTTCATACTAAAGCATTGCAAGTTCTTAACTGAGGTAGAAGATTATAAAGAATTTATCTTAAAAATGTGTCAATAAACCCCAAATAAACATATCTATAATTATAGATATGTTTTAAATGGGGTGTTTTTATGAATGTTTGCGTTTTAGGCATCGGTTTTATTGGACTACCTACTGCATGTCTAATAGCCTCTTCAGGATATAATGTATTGGGTGTTGATATTAATGAAGATTATGTAAATAGATTGAAATCAAATAGATTTTATACAAACGAAAAAGATTTAAATGCTATTTTAAATAAAACATTAAATAAGTCTTTTTTTATAGATACAAAACCAGATAAAGCTGATATTTTTATTATTTGCGTTCCTACACCATTAGATAAAGAAAATAAACCAGATTTATCATATGTAAATGATGCAATAAATAGCATATTGCCTTATTTAGAAAAAGGAAACACAGTCATTGTAGAATCTACAATTCCACCACTAACTACGAGAGAAATAATAAAACCAAAAATAGAAGCTTTAGGATATGAAATAGGTAAAGATATCTATCTAGCCCATTGTCCAGAAAGGGTAATACCAGGAAATATCCTATATGAATTAGTTCACAATAATCGCATTATTGGAGGTATAACTGAAAATTGTTCTAATAATGTAAAAAAATTCTATGAAAAATTTGTAAAAGGTGAAATTCACACAACAACTGCAGAAATAGCTGAAATGGTAAAGCTGATTGAAAACTCCTTTAGGGATGTTACTATTGCCTTTGCTAATGAAATACTATTATCTTGCAATGAGCTCAATATAGATCCTTATGATGTGATATTCCTTGCAAATAAACATCCTAGGGTAAATATTCCAAACTTTGGAATAGGAGTTGGTGGTCATTGCCTACCAGTTGACACTCATTTTATCATAGATAAGTTCCCAAATTCTTCAACACTTATAAGCACTGCAAGAAAAATTAATGATAGCATGCCTAAATATATAGTTTCTAAAATAGAAAAATTTTTAAATAAAGTTGATAATCCAAAAATAGGAATTTGGGGAATAACCTATAAGAAAAATACAAGTGACATCAGAAATAGCCCCTCTATGGAAATAGTTAGGATGTTAAAAGATAAGGGTTATGATGTTAAAATATATGATCCGTTAGTCGATGCTATCAATTATGATAATATTAGATATGAGTCTGTTTTAAGAAGTAATTTCCTGATAATATTAGTTGACCACGATGAGTTCCTTAAAGAAGATTTTAATGAAATTGCCAAATTAATGGACACTCCAATCATGTTAGATGCAACAAATATTATTGAAAAAATAAATCTACCAAAATCCTTTGAATATCATAATCTAATGAAAAGCTAATAGGGGGGTAATAAATTGATTAATAATTATAAATCCTTTTTAAAAGAATATGTTAAAAACAATTTTCCAAATTACGAATTTGATCAAAATAAAACTACAAATAAAATAAAAGTTGCTTGCATTTTAGATGAATTCAGTTATGAGTGCTTTAAATATGAGGGAAATTTTATTCAATTAGGAACTAATAATTGGAAAAAAATTATAGATAATTTTAAACCTGACTTCTTATTAGTTGAATCTGCGTGGCAAGGATTAGATAGGCAATGGACTTATAAAATTGTCAATCTTCATAAGCACAAAAATAATACTCTTCCATCACTTATAAAATACTGTAAAGAAAAGAAAATTCCTACAGTCTTCTGGGCAAAAGAAGATCCAAGTGATTTTGAAATGTTCATTGAAGCTGCAAAACTTTTCGACTATATCTTCACTACAGACGCGAATTCAATAAAAAAATACAGGGAAATAGTAAAACATAACAAAGTATATTTGCTTCCCTTTGCTGCTCAGCCAAAGATTCATAATCCAATAAATAAAGATATTATGAAAGTTGGAAATGTCGCCTTTGCAGGCAGCTGGTATGATAAATATCCAAAAAGATGTGCTGACATGGAAATAATATTAAAACCTGCTTTTAAATATGATTTAGTGATATTTAATAGATTCAAAGATATGAATGTGAAACATTTTTCTTTCCCAAATGAATATCGTCCTTATATAAAAGGCTCTCTAAACTATGAAGAAATAATAAAAGAATATAAAAAATACAACATTTTCTTAAATGTAAATTCTGTAACTAATAGCCCTACCACTTTTTCAAGAAGAGTATTTGAACTACTTGCTTGTGGAACTCCTGTAATAAGTAGTTATTCCAAGGGAATTGAAAATTTCTTTAAAGATATTGTTCTAATGTCCAAAAGCAAAGAGGAAACAGATAAGTTAATAAACACACTACTAAATAATAAAGAAATGAGGGATAAATTAGCAGTACTTGGCATCAGAGAAATATTTAATCATCATACCTATGGTCATAGGTTTAACACTATTTTAGAAAAATTAAACATAGAAAACCCTAACAAAACAAAAGAAGGAGTATCAATTATCACCTGTACTAAAAGGCCAAATTCATTGAAAAATATAATCAGCAATTATTTAAGGCAAGTTTATCCAATAAAAGAACTAATAATTGTTATAAATAAAGATTCAATTGATATTGATATATGGAAAGAAGAAGTAAAAAAATACAAAGATGTAAAAATATACAAATTACCTGAGAATAAATCCTTAGGAGAATGTTTAAACTTTGCTATTGAACTATCAAGTTATCCTTATGTATCTAAATTCGATGACGATGACTACTATGCCCCAAATTATTTAATTGACATGATAAATGCATTTAAATATACAGAAGCAGGTGTTGTTGGAAAATTAAGTGTCTATGGCTACCTAGAAAGCAATAATTCACTGGTCATTAGATATCCAAATTACGAACATCAATATGTAGGTTTTGTTGCTGGCTCCACTTTAACTATTAATAAGGAAATCTTTAAAATAGTAAAATTCCCTCATCAATCTCATGGAGAAGATACTGACTTCTTAATGAGGTGTAAAAACAAAGGAATAAAAGTATATTCAACAGATAGATTCAACCATGTAGTCATAAGAAGGGCCAACATAAGTAGCCACTCTTGGCAGATAACTGAAAAAAACTTCATGAAGAACAGCAAATTAGTAACAACCACAAAGGATTATAAACCAATTATAACTGTTTAAAAATAATACAGGGTGAAACACCCTGTATTATTCTATTCCTAGTTTTATTCTTAACTTTTCCAACATGTCCTTAGTCATTGAATCCAAATCGTATTTTGGGCTCCATCCCCACTCTTCCCTAGCAGCAGAATCGTCAATAGAATTTGGCCATGATTCTGCTATTGCTTGTCTTACAGGATCAACATCATATTCTATTTCAAATTCAGGAATGTACTTTTTAATTGAGGCTGCTATCATTTCTGGATCAAAGCTCATTGCTGTAATATTGAAGGCATTTCTGTGTTTCAATTTTGTTGGATCTGCTTCTAAAAGTTTTATTACAGCATCAAGGGCATCTGGCATATACATCATATCCATAAATGTACCTTTTGCTATAAAACAAGTATATCTCTTATTTTTTAATGCATCATAGTAAATGTGGACTGCATAATCCGTTGTTCCTCCACCTGGAAGTGTTTCATATGAAATTAAACCTGGAAAACGAACACCTCTAGTGTCTACACCATATTTTAAGTAATAATAATCACATAGTAATTCTCCTGCCACTTTCGTTATGCCATACATAGTAGTTGGTCTTTGAATTGTATCTTGTGGTGTTTTATCCTTAGGTGTATTTGGACCAAAAGCTGCAATGGAACTTGGAGTGAATACCATGCAATTTTCTTCTCTAGCTACTTCCAATACATTACGCAATCCATTGATATTTATATCCCAGCATTTTTCAGGATTTTTTTCGCCAACTGCTGATAATAATGCAGCAAGATGCACTATTGTATTAATATTATATTTCTTTACTGTTTCGTATATTTGGTTGGCATCAGTTACATCTATTATTTCAAATGGTCCAGATTCTATTAATTTTTCATGCCCTTCTTTCTTTTGTATGTCGCTAACAACCACATTATTGGCCCCATAAACTCGCCTTAACTCAGTTGCTAATTCTGAACCAATTTGGCCTAGGGCTCCTGTTACTAATATTTTCTTCATCTAATGCACCTCCATTAAAGTGTTCGTCATAATTATATCATATTTTTTGGACTTTTTATATCTTTTATTCAACAGTATTAAAAGAAACAAACGCCAATTCCTTTGGGGCCAAGATGTGAACCAATTACTGGACCTATTTCATCAACTGATATTAAAGCTTGAGGAAATTTCTCCTGTAATGTTAATTTCATTTTTTCCGCATATTCTTCATCTAAGACATGGCATATGCCAATTCTTTTTACATTTTCAGGTACCTTTTCAATTATTGTTGAAATTGCTTTATTTTTTCCTCTTACTTTTTCCAATAGTTTCAATTCCCCGTCCCTTAATTCTATTATTGGCTTTATATTTAGTATATTCCCTACAGTGGCCTGTACTGCAGAAAGCCTTCCACCTCTACTTAGATACTCTAAAGTTTCAACTGTAAAATATACATGCATATTTTTCTTCATGTTTTCTAAGTGGTTTTCAATTTCTTCAATTGTATGTCCGTTTTTGGACATGTTAACAGCTTCTTCAACTAAAAACTTCAAATTAGCAGCTGCATTTAATGAATCAATAATAACAATTCTTTTGTTATCTAACATATTTTTAGCAAGTACTGCACTGTTATAAGTACCGCTAATTTTAGACGACAAAAGAATTGCTATTATTGACTCATATCCTTCTTCAAAGGCCTTTTTAAAAGCTTCATAGAAATCACCTGCAGATGGCTGAGAAGTTGATGGAAATAGTTTTGTGTTTTTAAGTTTCTCATAAAACTCATTGAATTGCCCTGGAAAAGGTTCTTTCCCAACTTCATCTCCAAATACATAATTTAATGGAACTATGGCTACATTCTCTCTTTCAGCATATTCCTTTGTGATATATGCTGTGCTATCAGTTACTATTTTTATTTTTGACATCAATTTTTCCCCCTTTCTTTTAATTAATAATACGGAAATATTATTCCATAAAAATATATTTTTGACAACAATAATCTATACATTCACATACTCGATGTTAATAAAAAAAAGGGCACTAAAATCGTGCCCTATTTTATTTAATTTTACTTAACTACAATATTATATATCTTCCCTGGAACAAATATTTCCTTAACGATAGTTTTGCCATCCAAATATTTGCTAATATTGCTGTCTTGTTTAGCCTTTTCTCTTATTTCATCCTGAGTAGCATTTGCATTTACAATTACAGTTCCTCTAACCTTACCATTAACTTGTATAGGAACTTCTATGACATCATCTTTAATTTTTTCTTCATCATATTTTGGCCATGTTGATTCATGTAAATATCCTTCTAATCCTATTAATTGCCACATTTCTTCTGTAATATGAGGTGCCACAGGGTTTAATAATAGAAGATATGTCTTTAAGTCTTCCTTCTTTACGCTTCCATGGTCATAGAATTCATTTAGTAGTGTCATTAATGCTGCAATTGCAGTATTAAATTTCAATGTTTCATAATCCTCAGATACTTTTTTAATAGTTTTGTGAATGCTTGTTTCTAATTCTTTAGTATATCCTTCTCCTTCTACTAATAAATCTTGTAACCTCCATACCCTTTCTAGGAATCTTCTACATCCTTTTACTCCATTTTCTGACCATGGTACACTTTTTTCAAAGTCACCAATGAACATTTCATAGGTTCTTAAAGTATCTGCACCATAATCCCTTACTATATCATCTGGATTTACTACATTTCCTCTTGATTTTGACATCTTTTCATTGTTTTCTCCAAGAATTAAGCCATGGGAAGTTCTCTTTGAATATGGTTCTGGTGTTGGGACAACTCCTATATCATATAAGAACTTATGCCAGAATCTAGAATACAACAAGTGCAATGTAGTATGTTCCATTCCACCATTATACCAGTCCACTGGCAACCAGTATTCTAGAGCTTCCTTTGAAGCTAATTCTTTATCATTATGGGGATCTATATACCTTAGGAAATACCATGAAGAACCTGCCCATTGAGGCATTGTATCTGTTTCCCTTTCTGCTGGTCCACCACATTTTGGACATGTAGTTTCAACCCATTCCCTGATGTTTGCTAGAGGAGATTCTCCAGTATCTGTTGGCTCATAATTTTCAACATCTGGTAAAAGAACTGGCAACTCTTCTTCTGGTACAGGTACCCATCCGCATTTTTCACAGTGTACTAAAGGTATTGGTTCGCCCCAATATCTTTGCCTTGAGAATACCCAGTCTCTTAACTTATAATTAACCTTTCTCTTACCAATGCCTTTTTCTTCTAGCCACTTAATCATGTATTCTTTTGCTTCTTTTGGAGTCATGCCATTTATAAAATCTGAATTAACTACTACTCCCTTATCTATATCAGTATAAGCTTCTTTTTCTATGTCTCCACCTTTAATAACTTCTACGATAGGAAGATTAAACTTCTTTGCAAATTCCCAGTCCCTTGTATCATGTCCTGGAACAGCCATTATTGCTCCAGTTCCATAAGTCATTAAAACATAATCGGAAATCCAGATTGGTATTTCTTTACCATTTACAGGGTTTATGGCCTTTAATCCTTTTATTTCTACTCCAGTTTTTTCCTTAACAAGTTCTGTTCTTTCAAAATCTGACTTTTTGCTTACTTCTTCTTGATATGCTCTAATTTCAGCTAGATTTTCTATTTCATCTTTATATTTTTCAATTAAAGGATGTTCTGGTGCAATAACCATATATGTTACACCAAATAATGTATCAGGTCTTGTAGTGAATACCTTTAACTTGTCTTCCTTTCCTGCAATTTGGAATTCAACTTCTGCACCTTCAGACCTTCCAATCCAGTTTTTTTGTTGAATCTTTACCCTTTCAATATAGTCTACCATATCCAAGTCATCTATTAGCCTATCAGCATACTCAGTTATCTTTAACATCCATTGATTTTTTACTTTTCTAACTACTTCTCCACCACATCTTTCACATCGCCCTTGAACTACTTCTTCGTTGGCTAATCCTATCTTACATGATGGGCACCAGTTAATAGGCATTTCTTTCTTATAAGCAAGGCCCTTTTCAAACAATTTTAAAAATATCCATTGTGTCCATTTATAATAATTAGGATCTGTAGTATTAATTTCCCTTGACCAATCGAAGGAAAAACCTAAAGATTTCAATTGTTCCCTAAACCTATCTACATTTTTCTTAGTAACCTTTGCAGGATGTATCTTATGTTTTATGGCAAAATTTTCTGTTGGCAATCCAAAAGCATCCCAGCCCATGGGGAACAAAACATTATATCCTTCTAATCTTCTTTTCCTTGCAACTATATCCAAAGCAGTATAAGGTCTTGGATGGCCTACATGTAAACCTTCACCAGATGGATAAGGAAATTCTACTAAAGCATAGAATTTTGGCTTGTCGGAATTATTTAATGCCTTAAAAGGTTCTTTTTCTTCCCAAATTTTGTGCCATTTCTTTTCAATTTCGTTAGGTTTGTATTCTCTCACGATTCTACCTCCTATCTTATTAGCTTCTATATACTTCATTATAAAAATAAAACCTCTCATCCCTAAATAGAGACGAAAGGTCATTCCGCGGTACCACTCTAATTGCTTATAAAAAGCCACTCGAAATGATAACGGTATTACCGACTAAGGTTACTTTGGTTCACCTTAGTTGCTCAAGGACGAGTTCAACCTTGATCAATGCTGTCTCGCACCAACCGACAGCTCTCTTCAATTGATATGGGGTCTACTACTTCCTTTCATCGCATTTATTAATTTAAAAACAATTATAACCAAATTTTCCATCTAAATCAAGGGCTTTTTAAAATTCTGCAGTTCCTACTGTTCTTGGGAATGGTATTACATCTCTAATATTTGTCATACCAGTTATATACATTAAAGCCCTTTCAAATCCTAATCCATATCCAGAATGTTTTGTGCCACCATATTTTCTCAATTCCAAATACCACCAGTAATCATTTAAATCCATATTGTTTTCAATAATCCTCTTTTCCAATATTTCATATCGTTCTTCTCTTTGAGAACCACCAATGATTTCCCCTACACCTGGAACCAAAAGGTCCATTGCTGCTACAGTTTTTCCGTCATCGTTTAATCGCATGTAAAATGCCTTTATATCCTTTGGATAATCTACAACAAATACTGGTTTCTTAAATAGCTTTTCTGCGATATACCTTTCATGTTCAGTTTGCAAATCCATCCCCCATTCTACAGGGAACTGGAATTTTTCTCCGGATTTCTTCAACATATCAATAGCTTCAGTATATGTCACAACTCCAAAATCTGAGTTAACCACATTATCTAATCTATTCAACAATTCATTATCAATAAATGTATTAAAGAATTCCATTTCTTCCTTTGCATTTTCCAATACGTAGTTAATAATATATTTCATCATATCTTCTGCCAACTTCATATTGTCATTTAAATCTGCAAAGGCAACTTCTGGTTCTACCATCCAGAATTCTGCTGCATGTCTAGCTGTATTTGAATTTTCTGCCCTAAATGTTGGGCCAAAGGTGTATACCTTTTTAAATGCCAATGCAAAGGCTTCAGCTTCCAACTGACCAGATACAGTTAAATTTGCCTTTTTGCCAAAGAAATCCTGTGTATCATCAACTTTTCCATCTTCTGTCAGTGGAAGGTTGTTTAAATCCAAAGTAGTAACTCTAAACATCTCGCCTGCGCCTTCAGCATCAGAAGCAGTAATTATTGGAGTATGGACATATACAAAACTTCTTTCTTGGAAAAACTTATGAATAGCATAAGCAAGTAAAGACCTTACCCTGAAAACTGCGCTAAAAGTGTTTCCTCTAGGCCTTAGATGAGCAATTGTTCTTAAAAATTCAAAACTATGCCTTTTCTTTTGTAGTGGAAAATCAGAAGTAGAATATCCCTCAACTTCTATTTCCTTAGCTTGAATTTCAAAAGGTTGCTTTGGTTGTGGTGAAGGTACTAATAACCCCTTGACTCTAATCGATGAACTAATAGGAAGCTTTTCCACCTCTTTAAAATTTGAAAGCTTATCATCAACAACAACTTGAATGTTTTTAAAGAATGTTCCATCATTTAATTCAATAAAACCTAGGTTTTTTGACATTCTAGAAGTCCTTATCCATCCTTCTACAACTATTTCCTGGTTTAAATACTTATCTGGTTCCTTAAAGATATCTCTTACATTAATTACCATATTTATTCTCCCTTCCATATAATATTTTAGCCATTGTTTTCCATAAATTTACCCATTTATGTAAATTAATATAAATCCCACTCATAAAAAAAACCTTCATCCAAAAGGACGAAAGTTTACTTCCGCGGTGCCACCTTAATTAGCAAAGCTCACTCAAACACACAGTCATGTGCTTCACAGATAACGGTGTGAAACCGTCTAAATCTACTCTCCTTTGGATTTCGGTTAGAAACTCTGGGATGTTCTTCGATATAAGCTTCGTATCGATGTTCCACTATCATCGACTCCCTATAACTACCACTTATATCTACTCTTCCCTTCAAAGTTTTTGGTATTTTTATCTAATTATATTTGTTTCAATCGCTGTTGTCAACTAATTCACTTAATCTTTTTTTAATTTCCTTTTCGTAGCCATAATCTGTAGGTTCATAATATTTTTTCCCTACAAATTCATCAGGCAAATATTGCTGCTTTACATAAGCATTTTTAAAATCATGAGGATATTTATAACCTATTCCATGCCCAAAGGATTTTGCTCCTGCATATGAAGCATCCTTTAAATGCTTTGGTACCTTCCCTATTGTCTTTGTTTTAACATCTTCCAAGGCTTTATCTATCCCTTTATATACAGCATTACTCTTTGGAGCTGTAGCAACATAAACTGCAGCTTGAGCTAAAGGTATTCGTCCTTCTGGCATACCTATAGCATTTACAGCATTAAAGGCAGAAACAGCAATATTCAAGGCATTTGGATCAGCATTCCCAACATCTTCTGCAGCACATATTATAATTCTTCTTGCAATAAACTTTGGGTCTTCTCCAGCATTAATCATTTTAGCCAGCCAGTATAAAGCTGCATCTGGATCTGAGCCCCTCATGCTTTTTATAAATGCTGATATGGTATCATAATGTTCATCGCCATCTTTATCATATTTTGGAGTCTTAATCTGTATTGATGACTTTATTGTTTCCAAATCAATATGTATTATTCCATCATCATTGGCTGGAGTTGAAAGAACACCTATTTCTAAAGAATTAAGAACAGTTCTGCCATCCCCTTCACTAATAGTAATTAAATAGTCAACTGCTTCATCAGTAATATTTATCTTTAAATTCCCTAAACCCCTTTCTTTATCATTCAATGCCCTGTTTAAAAGTTCTCTTAAATTATCTTTAGATAAAGGTTCGAGTTTGAACACCATAACCCTTGATAAAAGTGCCTTATTAACTTCAAAAAATGGATTTTCAGTAGTTGCTCCTATTAAAATGATAATTCCTTTCTCTACAAAGGGCAATAATGCATCCTGTTGAGTTTTATTAAACCTGTGGATTTCATCAATAAAGAGAATTGTCCTTTTATTAAAAACCTTTAAGTTTTCTTCAGCTCTATTTATGACTTCCCTTATATCGCTTACTCCAGATGTTACAGCAGAAAGCTTTTCAAATGCCATATTGGTACTATTTGCTATTATCATTGCTAATGTTGTCTTTCCTGTACCTGGTGGGCCATAAAATATCATGGAAGCAATCCTATCAGCTTTAATCAATCTATATAAAATTTTACCCTTACCTACCAGATGTTCTTGCCCTACAAATTCATCTAATGTTGTAGGCCTCATTCTATCTGCTAAAGGTGCACTCCTTTTTAATTTTTCCTTTAAGTTAAATGTAAATAAGTCCATTAAATCACACCTTTAATCATTGGATTTGCTTATTTCTATACTATAATAATCCCTTAAAATAGTCAACTTAATGCAAAAGAAAAAGCCAGGTTATCTGGCTTTCTTTACTTTAGAATAAAATTCATCTTTAATCTTCTTTAACAATTCTTTATCTTTTATAACCTGAATTCCTGTATTTACTAGGGCATTTATTGTAATCACCATATTTTTATAGGCATAATCAGTTAAAGTAGCATCCCTTAACTCTTCAGAATGGGCTGGCACATTTTCATCTTCACATATCCCAAAATATGGATGGATTGCAGGGCAAACATAGCTTACATTACCCATATCTAATGAGCCAAATGTGTCTCTTGTCTTATCACAATGTATGCCTTGAATCTCTAAACTCTTATTAAATACCTCAGATAGAGTTTGATTAGTAACTAAATCATCATACTTGAATTCGTAATTTGTAATTTCCAAAGTAGCTCCTGTTGCTAAAGCAGCAGCTCTGGCACAGTTTTTTACCTTTTCAGATAATTCCTCTAAATATGATTTTGTAGTGGCTCTAACATAAAACTGTGCTATTGCCAAATCTGGAACTATATTGGCAGCCTTGCCGCCTTCAGTGATTATGCCATGAATTCTTGCTGTTGGCAAAATATGTTGTCTTAGAGCATTGATGCTGTTAAATGTCAGTATAACTGCATCTAATGCATTTATGCCTTTTTCTGGGTCTGATGCAGCATGAGAGGCTTTCCCTCTAAATGTAAACTGTATAGGTTCTAAAGCTAAAGATGTTCCGCTCTTATAATAAGATGCAGCTGGATGGGCAAGCATTGCTACATCAATATCATCAAAGGCATGTTTTTCAGCCATTAATACTTTAGCCCCACTGGTCTCTTCTGCAGGTGTTCCAAATACTACAACCATTCCACCTATTTCGTCGATGAAATGCCTAAGTACTATGCCTGCACCAGTGCTTACAGTACCTAATAGATTGTGACCACAGCCATGGCCAATACCAGGTAACGCATCATATTCTGCCAAATATGCCACTGTAGGGCCATCTTTTTCCCCTTTATAATAAGCTTTGAAGGCAGTCTTTATTCCAAGATACTCTTCTTCAACTTCAAATCCATATTTCTTAAGTAAATCAATATGGGCATTTGAAGATTTATATTCTTCATATCCTAATTCAGGGTTGTGATAAATAAACTCATTTAATTCTTTTAAATCATCAAATATGCTTTTAGTAATCTCGTTAATCTTTTCAATCATATTATTCACCCCACAGCTATTGTTTCCTTCTGATTGCTTTTCCAAGCCTACTATTCAAAACATTTCCTTTTTCTATTGCAACCTTGCCATTTAATATTACATATTCAATGCCTATTGGTTTTTCTGTTGGATTAAAGAAAGTCGCACGGTCGATTATCTTGTCATAATCAAATATAACTATATCAGCATCTTTTCCTTCCTTAATTTCTCCTTTATCCTTCAACTTCAATCTTTCTGCAGGGAGTTTAGTCATCTTTTTCAACTGGTCTATTAGCTCTAACTTACCTTCATCCCTAACATATTTTCCTATTACTCTAGGAAATGTTCCTGCAGCTCTAGGATGCCCTTGACCTTTATGCAACAATCCATCACTTGCAACAAATACAAAAGGTTCCTTCAATGCTTCAATTACCTCATCTTCATTCATAACAAATGCTACAACCAACATATTTGGATATTCTTTTCTTACCTTATAGAAGATTTCTTCTGTACAATATACATTTCTATATGGTTCTTCTGTTAATAAAATAGCATCATAACTCTTATTCCATCTTTCAAAACAACCTTCATCAAAGACTGCACTGCCAATTCTAGTACTAAATGCATCATAAGGATAGCAGTCTGCAGTTATATCTAATCCATTATTTCTTGCATTCCTAATTAAATCTAATCCTTCTCTCATGTTTCCCATTGCAATACAGCTGCCAATATGGGATATTTGCATTGGTAATCCTGAAATCTCCGAAATTTCTATCATTTCTTTTACAGATGCTACTCCTTCTTGAGCATCCTTTCTAAAATGGGCAGATAATAAAATATCATAATCTCTTAATGAACTACTAATCTCAGCTAATTCCTCAAAGGATATTCCAGGTGAGTATTCAATTCCAAAAGATACTCCAATGGCACCATAATTTTCTAAATCGTATTTTATCATTTCAACCATTTTAGCAATTTCTTCCTTTGTTGCTTCCCTATATTTACTTATGCCAAGCATATCCCTAAATGTGTTATGGCCAGTATAAAGCATATAATTAACTGGTGCCCCATTCTTCTCAACAAAGCTTAGAAATTCATTTAATGGTTGCCTAAGATTACCACAATTTCCTCCTATACAAGTGGTTACTCCCATATTTAGCATTTTATTTGCTATGTCATAATCATCGCCATCATCAGTATATCCTAATACTTCTTCATGCATGTGGATATCAATAAAACCTGGAGAAACTATTTTCCCTTCTGCATTAATTTCAATTTTCCCATTAGATATGCTGTTGCTTATGTTTTCTACTTTCCCATCCTTGATCCCTATATCCTTAACTTTCAAATTATTGCTGTCAAAATCAACTATACGCCCATTTTTAATAATAATGTCATACATACCATCTACCCCTTATTACCTTATAATATAATTAATTTTAATTATTTAATGTGATAAATTATTCATACTAATATATTTATAAAATTCATACCCTATCCATTAAAATTATTTATTAAGTTTTTTTAATACTTATAGCAACATACACCTAATTAACATTAGGTGTATTACATAATCCTGTTGATAATCACTGAAACTAATATTCCAATCAATGTATCTATTGTTCTATTAATTGCAAAATACATGGGATTCATATCTCCACCATGGGAAACAGTTATGCTTAAAAATACGACACAGCTAATATAGGTAGAACTCGGATATTTTAGATATACATTTGTATAAATTATAGGTATTAAAAATAAAGTTAAAATAAAATAATGTAGATATCCAAATAGCTGAATATTTAACATATTTATTAATTGAATTGCAACAAACCCATAAATACCGCCTATAATTGTCCCTACCATTCTGCTTTTTCCAACTTTTACACTGCTTTCAGGATCAGTCTGCATGCTTAAAATTGCAGCAATAACTGAATAAAATGGACTAGTTTTTCTAATAAAGCTCAACAGAAAGCAGATATAAGACGATATAGCAGTTTTTATAACCCTCATCCCAATAATTTTGCCTTTTTTCTCAGTACTTCTATCCTTCATCGCAATCTCCCATTTACAGATAATTATTTTTATTTATACCACTATATGATACTTACAAAAACATGTTATTGTTTACTACAAAAAAAGCTTTGGGCTACAACCAAGCCCAAATACTATATTATACGATTTCCTTCTTAACATATTCAGAAGTCATTGCCCTTAAAAGGCAAACATAATCCATAGTAAATTCAATGATATCTCCAACTTTATAATCAATTTCACTATCTGAACCATCTATTATGAGATGGTCAGAACTTCCACCTAGTACTATAAGCCCCTTATCAACTGGATGTAAGGTATCCAAATCAATATCCTGCTTTCCTATGGCACAGATTATTCTCTTTCTAATTCCTCTATCGACAAAAGTAGGTACATTTCCAAAAGCATCCTTTCCTATTTCTCCCTTTGGAACAGAAGGCTTCATTTTTACTTCTATAACTTCTGCTTGGAGTTTAAATGCATCATTTCTCGTTCCTTCCAACTGATTCCCATAAGCACTTTCATTTCCTAAAACTAGAGACTCCCCTAATCTCAAATTATTAATTGTACCTAAATCATTATCTGAAAGCAAATATAGAGAACTAGAATTGCCACCAGATAGAATTTCCAATTCAATATTATATTTCTTTTCTATTTCCATTTTTAGCCTATTTAATCTATTCATATGTTCCATAGTAGGAATTACTCCGCCATAACATGTTAAATTAGTACCAAGGCCTATTATTTTAACTCCCTTTAGCTTCAAGACCTTATCTATCGCCTTATATAAATCACTTTCTTCATAATAGCCTTCCCTTAAATCCCCCAAATCTACCATTAATATAATGTTGTGAATCTTATTCTTCTTTAGTGCCATTTCAGATAGTGCTTTGATAGTTTCCAATTCAGAGTTAAGGGATATATCTGCATATTCTACTACATCTTCTACCTCTGAAATCATAGGTAGCCTTAACATTATTTTTGGAACATCAAAGTCCTTTAACCTTTTTAAGTTTTCAATTCTGGAATCTGCTAAAAAGCTGACTCCTCCCTCAACATAGGCCTTTGCTATATTAGGATTGCCACAAAAAACCTTTGTAACGCCTGCTACCTTGATACCTTTGTTATTACATAAGGAGACTACAGTTCTAACATTATTCTTCAATACTTCATAATCAACTATCAATTTAGGATAGGACACATTATCACCCCTTGAGGCTTTCATGTAATAGCTTTAATGCAGCATCTGGATACTTCCTAGACATAACGCCTAATGAAGCCATAATATAATAATTATCAATCAAAACAGTTGATTCTTTTGTAGGTAAAAGCATATTGCCAGTATTGGAAAGTGGAATTTCTCTTAGTATTTCTTTCCTCCTAGGTAGTCTAGTTAAGGCTCCTCCAGTGCCAATGATGTATTTTACTCCAGTTAAATCTTTACCTTCTGCAATAGTTTTCTTCCCGCTAGGGCCATATAGGTGCTTTAATTGCCCAGCATGCCTTTTGACAGCTGTTAGAGTAGCATGTAACGTTAAAGCTTCAACAAACCTAATTTCTAATACAGTTTCTGGTATTGGCTTGTGATTAGCTATTAAGTGTTCTAACTCATCCATTGAAATATCAAGCTGTTTTGCTAATTCTTCTTTACCTATTAATTCTACTACATTTTTCATATTGACATAAACACCTAAATCACCTTCTACTGTCCTTTTTGATTTAGGTTCCGGATTAATTAATATTCTTGAAATTTCATCGCTGTCTTCAGTTACAGAATGGACATCAGTGGTAGCCCCACCTACATCTACTGTCATTAAATTTCCTAAGTCGTTATATAGTAGTTCTGATGCTGCCATTACTGCACCAGGAGTTGGCATAATAGGACCTGTTACCATTTCCCTTATCTTTTCCATACCAGGGGCATGGATAATGTGATTTTCAAATACCTGTTGAATGACTTTTCTAGTAGGCTCTATGTTTAGCTCATCAATCCTTGGATAGACATTATCTACAATATATAGTTCAGAATTTGATTCTTCAAATATCTCTTTAACATCTTCATGATTTTCTATATTACCTGCATAGATTACAGGAATTCCCAAATTCATCTCTGCAATTAACTCAGAATTATACAATGCTGTTTCCCTTTCGCCATAATCAACTCCGCCAGCAATTAAAATTATATTTGGATTTATTTCCTTTATTTTTCTCAAATCAGATTTTCTAAGTTTCCCAGCTGTAATATACTTAATGTTGGCTCCTGCACCTAAGGCTGCTTCTTTAGCTGCCTTTACGGTCATATCATACACAAGACCATGGACAGTCATCTTAAGGCCACCAGCAGCAGAACTAGATGCCAATAATTCTTTATATTCTATTGGTTCACCGATATTCTTTGCTAAATCAGCAATTGCAGCCTTAAGTCCAGCATTTACATCCCCTTCTAGGACAGTTGTAGGGGCTTGCCCCTGCCCAATGAATCTAGGGCAGGAGTCAAGTCCATCAAATCCATTGACAACAGTTGTAGTGCTGCCTATTTCTGCTACTAATAAATCAATCTTCATAGTTCATCCTCTTTTCAATTTCTCTCCTCTTTTCTACCAAGAAGGTAGCAACATGTTCACCTTTTGTTCCTCTTCCAAACCCTGCATCCATTCCAGCTTTAACTGCCAAATCGTTAGATACTTGAGTTCCACCTGCTACAAGTATTACCTTATCCCTGATGCCCTTTTCTACGCAAAGGTCATGTAGCTTTTTCATATTCTTATAGTGAATATCGTCATGGGAAATTATAGTTGAGCAAAGTATAGCATCTGCATTTAATTCAATTGCTGCATCAACTAATTTTTCAACAGGTACTGAAGTACCTAATATATGACATTCGATACCATATTTTTCGATACCGCCATGCTTAATATCAATGATTTCTCTTAATCCTACTGAGTGTTCATCTTCGCCAACTGTTGCAGCAACTATCTTCATTGGTTTCCTTTCGATTTCTTTTCTTATTTCATCTTCAGAAAGTACCTTTGGTTCAGGTGGTATTACTAAGTCCTTAGTATCAATAGTAAATGTCACTCTTCCTTTAAGTTCAATACGAGTACCTTCTGCATCTTGCATCCTTTCTCTGTGTATTACTTCAACATCTTCTAATCCCATTTTCTTTCCAATTTCTATGGCAGCGTATTCAGCTGTTCTTATGTCTGTTGGTAAGAATAATGTAATTAGAACAATTCCATCTCCAAGCCATTCCATTTCAGGTTTAATCCTAGTAGTTGTTCTTAATTCCTTTACTTCTTCTAATCTAACATTAACATTGTCAGTTTCATCCAACTCATCTATGAATACAATCTTAGATGGGTCTTCAAATGTACAGCCACCAATTAATTTAGAAGGATCGTCTACATATTCTTCGCCATATTGAGCCACATTGTTATATCCAAAATGTGCAGTTACTGGAGCCATATAGTCCTTATCCCTTTCATAAACTGTTCCTGCACCAACGCCACCATCAATTTTTCTGAATATTCCATCACCATTTCTTTCAGGATATAATCCAGAATCAACAAAGAATCCTTGTTCAACAGCATTGAAGTATCCGCCTACTTCTAGGATTTCTTCCATGAATAGAACAGCTCTTTCCTTTAATTCCCTAACCTTTTTAGCTAATTCTCCTTCATGTCTTCTTAATTGAACCATTTCTTTTAATCCGTCCATACCAGCAAAGGCTTGTTTTGCTGTATCAATTGCTTCCATATTATAAATATGCCATGGAACATTTCTTCCTTCATCTGGAGTTATAGTTGATTGAATATCTGCACTTGTCAATTGAGAAATAAGCAGATTCAATACATGGGTTACTGTTGCTTCCCTAGTAGATGATTCAATGTATTTTGTATTCATTTGAGCTCTCATCTTGTAATCTTTAAATAATTCCCTCAATGCAACTGCGTATGGCAAGTCTAACCTCATGCAAGGTGCTGGTGGTGCTGTTGGTGGTACAGTTGACAAGCAGATGTTTTCCTTCTTCATACCAACTTTTACAGAGAACATACAGTTAATAGCATGTTGTACCATTAACTCTGGCATTACCTTCCATGCTTCCCTTGCTGTAGCATTAGCATTATGTGCCCCGTCTATTTGAGCCATATCTGCCCAAGCCATTACTTTCTTAGCTTCAGCTGCATCTACAAAGGACCTTACCATATTGATATTTCTGTATAGAACGTTATATTGTGGGTCTTGATGAGCGCCATTTACGCCTTCTTCAGCAAACATAACTGCAATTTCTGGTCCAGCTACGCCTGATACATAGGAGTGGAAATTAATTGGTCTTCCTACTTCATCCTCAATTAAATCTAAAGCCTTCCTTGTAGCCCTAACTTGTTTTCTAGTTACAGGGATTCCTCCAACTCCTTGAGGAGTACCTTCTATGAGTCCATCAAAGTGTGACTGTCCTGCAGTCCTAATTACCATAATATGGTCAGCACCATGCCATGCAGCCATCCTCATACGCCTTATATCATCTTCAAATCTTCCTGATGCAATTTCTGTTGTTATTACAGCCTTTGGTTGTGGGTCAATATTATCAAAATACTTTGCTGCAGGTAATGGAACACTGTTCTTTAGAGGTTCTGACATGTCATAGTATTCAAATTTCCCAATTTTCCTTTTTTGTCCAGTCCCTTCTCTCCAATGCCATCCTCTTCTTCTTGGTCTATATTTGTCCAAATCCTTTAATATATATTCAATATCCAATTTTTCATTTGGTTTTAGTTCCATTAGTTTGCACCTCCTTTAAATATCCTAACAACATCGTCCCACATTTCTCCTGCTGCAAGTTTTAGGCCTGCTTCTCTAATTCCCATATTCTTTTCTTTTGCCAATCTGTAAACTATATGTCCTGCTCCTTTTCCAATTAGTCCTCTGTCAATGGCACCATCAACAATGGCCTTAGCTTCGATGCTTGAAAATCCCATTCTCAATAATACTGACCTTTCAATTGAAGGAGTAGTATGGGTTCTAGCCAACTCTACAAGAGGGTCCACAATCTTTTCAGCTAATTCCCAAAACCTTTTTTCCAATTCCTCTTCAGTCAAATTTGCAAGATGTTTTCTTCTTTCTTCAAAATCATCAGCTCTTTTCATCATATCCCTCCCAAATTATTAATATTTAACTCCAAATTCGTCTAAAACATTTTTTATGAATTCAACATCAGTTTTAGTATCCTTTGCTAAAAATTCTAAATCTTCCTTAGTAACTGACCTTACGCCAGTATGATTAATTGCATTCCTAATGTAAGATTTTCTTATTCTATCTAACTCAATATCATTAATGTTTATATAAGATGGGTCTTTTGGCAGAATTATATTCTTTCCTGGAATTTCTTCTGAAGGGTCACCAATAATAATTTCTATTCCATTTTCTTTTGCAAAAGTTAGCTGAGCATTTACATGTTTTCCAGCACCAGTATATTCTGTTTCTTGAACTACTATTATTTGATCTTCATCCATCTCTTGAGCAAGCTTAAATGCTGCTGTCAATGATGTATTTCCAGCTGGCCCCCTTTCAAGCCCTTCCAACTGTGCTAATAGTTCTGTCATGTAAAATACAGAACCTTGATTAACTGTTACATATCTGTCCATATATCTTAGTGGCCTTGCTGCAGACCTTGGAACATCAGACCTATCAGGCCAAGTAGCAAATGGAATACCGAATCCAGTATGACCAGTTGTAAAAGATTTTTTGTTAAACTGAATATCAGAAGCCATATGAAGCCCTTCTAGGTTAACGCTCGCCCCAATTATCTTTGTATCTAGTGCTCCTGCTTTAATCAATCCTCTAGCTGTACCAGTTAAGTTGCCACCGCCAGCATTGGTAACAACCACTGCATCGGGGTCTCTTCCTTCTTTTTCCCTTAATTGCATTGCTATTTCATATCCTAATGTTTCTACTCCTGCAATACCAAATGGAGTATATAGAGAAGCATTGAAGAATCCAGTTTCTTCAAGCAAAATTAAAAAAGTATAGAATAGTTCTGGCCCGACAGTAAGTTGAACAACCTCTGTACCATAAGCCTCGCAGGCCCTTGCCTTTTCTATAATCTCTGGTTGTCCAATTCCTCTTGAATCATAACACTCTTGAACTACTATACATTTAAGCCCTTGAATTGCTGCTTGGCTAGCTACTGCTGCTCCGTAATTTCCTGAAGTTGCAGCAATAACTCCTTTGTATCCTAATTTTTTAGCATGATAGCATGAAACTGAAGCTCTTCTTGCCTTAAAACTTCCTGATGGATTACATGCTTCATCCTTTATAAATATCCTTGCCCCTTTTCCCTTAGGTGCTAGTTTTCGTGCTAACTTTGTTAGATTTTTAAGCTCTATTATTGGAGTATTTCCTACAGACACGCTTCTTTGAATCTCCTGAACCTCTTGTAAAGAATATCCAGTTTCTCTCATCATCTTTTCATAGTCAAAGGCAATACTTCCTGATTCATATTTATCATAATCTATTCCAATGGCTTTTTTCATTATTTCCCCTTTTCTTAACATTACAGCTTCATAGCTCATATCTTTAGTCAACTTTTTCATCCCCCTCAAGTAAAAGCTTTCTTGCTTGACGACCTACATATAGAAGTTCTGGTACTGCTTTGCCAAAATTATGCTTATAATATGGATTAACTTCTACTAAAGTACCCTCAACTACTCTACCTATATAAGTTTCTACTTTTACTCTGTCTCCAATATTTGCACTTTCATCAAGCAAGAACCCTTTTACCCACATTTCTAGTGGTACTTTTTGTGTATCTTCTGGAACATTTTGGGCACGTTGTCCAGCTTCAAGGATTATATTATGAATTCTTACCCAATCACCACGTTTTGCGTCCATTAAATCACGCCCCTTCCCATTATAGTTGATATTTACTATAAAAAACTACAATTAACTGGAATTAGTTACTAGTTCAGTAACTGATAGGCAAAACTCAGGACGACAGAAATTGCCATCCTGAGTCTTTTTTATCACGTTCTCAATAGAAAGGATTAAACTTTCGAGTTGTTAAATATTTACCTACATAACTATTCACTGTTAACTTTTCACTATTATCCAAAATAAGTATTATTCTTCAATTAATTCTCTCATATCTCCCATTATAGCCCTTGGTACTGGTAAATCTATCATTGTCTTCAATCCTGGGCTTGCATTGATTACATGAGGAATCATGTTGACTGCCATAGCAATTGTTCCTATTCCTCCTGGAACTTCTGGTTTTATTTGCATGCTTATATTTGGTGTACCCTTAATTGTAATATAATCTCCAGTTTCTACACCTTCTAATTGTGGTTCAACTTGTTGTGGATGAAGCATTTCGATTTTTAGTTCGCCATCAACGTATCCATACCCTTTCATGAAGCATCCAGCAACATCTCCTGGTTGTACTTCTGCATGAGGAGCCTTTCTATAGACTTTTGAAATTATAGGAGACTTTTCTTGTTTGATTTCACCACTTAATTTCCAGCCTAAAGCATCTGCAATCATATTTATTGATTCTGGGAATCCAATATGTCCTGCCAAATCATTTTCTGCAACTCTTCTGTTGAATTCTTCTACAGTTATACCAACGCCTTGTTCATGCATTACAGTAGGTCCGAATGGTGATAAGTTGTTAACCCTTTCTGCCTTTATGCTTTCAACATCAATGCAAGCTCCAGTTAAAGTAATTACCAACAAGTCCATAATAAGTCCTGGATTTATTCCTGTACCAAGAACAGTAACTCCATTTTCCTTAGCAATTCTATCTAATTCTGCAGCTAATTCTGGTGATTGAGCCTTTGGATAAGCCATTTCTTCTGCTGTTGAGATTACATTTATCTTTCTTTCAAGACAATATTTAATCTTATCAAAGTTTGTCCTAGTATATGAGTCAGTTGAAATTATTACAACATCAGCTGCGCCTTCTTTAATCACGTCTTCATAAGAACCAGCTATTACATCTGGTCTGTCCCCTCTATCAATACCAATTAATTCATACATTGATTTGCCTATTTTATCTCCTCTAACTACTGCGCCAACTATTTCAACGCCTTTTTTCTTTAAAAGCATTTCAACTATGCCTTTCCCCATTGCACCTAATCCCCAAACTATAACTTTTACATTTTCTTTTCTCATTCAAAATACCTCCTTTAAATTATTCTTGCCTTTATATAATGCAATTTCTTTGCCAACTATTTATAATTTTTTCATATGTGAAAATGTTGAATTTACAATTATTTTAAAATCAATTTACAGAATATTTTATTTTTTTATAAAAAAAGTGCAATAAAATTTGCATTTTAATGCAAATTTTATTGCACTAGGTATGATGGCCTTTATATTAGCTTGATGTTGAACTTCTTAATTTTATGCTGCAATGTTTGCCTCTTTATACCAAGCTCCTTTGCAGCCCTTGTTATATTATAGTTATTGTTTTCTAAAGCATTGATTATGAAGTCTTTCTCAACTTCCTCTAGAATTGTTGGCAAACTTTTATCATCTTTTTCATATGTAAATGGGCTTCGAAGAGGCATACTATTCATAATATGCATTGAAGATATGAAATCCTTCTTATGCAAAACCGTTTCATTTTCATCTACTATGTTCATTGCTCCCTCAATTACATTTGCCAACTCCCTTACATTGCCAGGCCAAGTATAATTCATAAAAAGATTCATTACCTCATCTGATATTCTTTTAACTTTCTTGCCTAACTCCTTATTGAACTTATTTATAAAATGATCAACTAAAATTGGAATATCTTCTTTCCTTTCAGATAAAGGAGGAATTTGAATGAATATTACATTTAACCTATAGAAAAGGTCTTTTCTAAGAGTTCCATTTTTTATGCTTTCCAATGGGTGTTCATTTGTTGTAGCAATTATTCTTACATCAACTGGTATGTCTTTTGTACCTCCTATTCTTCTAATATATCCTTCTTGTAATACTCTCAATAACTTAGCCTGCAATGGCAAAGACATTGAATTTATCTCATCAAGCATCAATGTTCCGCCATTGGCTTGCTCAAATATTCCCTCTCTTTCAACAGCTCCTGTAAAACCTCCTTTTTCCGTTCCAAATAATATCCCTTCCAACAATGCCTCAGGAATTGCTGCACAATTTTGTGCTATAAAAGGCTTATTGGCCCTTATTCCGCCATAATGAATACTTTGTGCAAACAGTTCTTTGCCTGTCCCTGTTTCACCATAAATTAAAACACTTGAAGGGGAATTGCTTGCTTTTTTAGCAATTTTCTTTGCTGCTTTAATTGCTTCAGATATGCCAATAATATCTTGAAAATTATATCTTTTTATCTTATTTTTAGAATCTTTTGACGATCTCTTAGAATTTAGCGCACTTTGAAGCTTAATTAGCTGATCAGATAAATTTTTAATATGTGTTATATTATTTGATATCTCCAGTGCACCAATAATTTCATTATCATCGTTATATAGCGGAATAGTAGAATTTACAGTAGTAATCCTTTGGCCCTTAAAATTTAAATAAGTTTGAGTGCTGTTGAGTATTGGTTCACCTGTATGTAAAACCCTAATGAGCGTAGATGTTTCTTCATTTAGGCTTGGAAAAATCTCCAATATGTCTTTCCCCAATACCTGCTCTTTTTCTAAGCCCTCCAATTTAGCCATAACATCATTGTAAATAATTGTTTTCCTATTTTTATCAATGACATGAATGCCTATATCTGCATGATGCAAAATATTTTGCACTAGTATTTTATTTAGATCAACATCTTTCATAATATCATCCTTAACTTAATTCTTTAACATAATAGCTGCTATCATTCTATTTTTTGTACCCTTTTCCCTTCTATAAGAATAAAGAGTATCTATGTGGCATGAAGTGCAAAAGTCGCTGTGATAAATATTATTAAAATTTATACCAGCATTTAATAAATTTATCGTATTTGCACGCCAAAGATTTAAATATGTCTTATCATCTCTTTTAACAAAAATACTGTCATCTGAAAATCTATCCATAAATAGCTTTTCAACATCTTCTCCTATTTCATAACAGCAAACTCCAATTGAAGGGCCTATTGCAGCAAATATATCATCTAAATCAGTCCTGTAGTATTTCACCATTTTATCTACAACTACCTCAACTATGTTGTTTAAGGTTCCCTTCCACCCAGCATGGGCGATTCCTATAACTTTTTTTACATTATCGTAGAAATATATAGGAACGCAATCAGCATGAAAGGTGCATAATGCAGTTCCGGGAACATCTGTTATTAGACCATCAGCTTCCATATTTATAATAGTTTTGTTCTCTTGATTGTTTATTAATATTACATTTTTACCATGAACTTGTCTGGCTCTGAAAATTCGTTCTACAGGTATATCTAACAATGTGCTTAAATCTTCGAAAATCCTATTTTGATTCCATCCTATCCTTGAAGAAAATAAGTGGGTAATATCTCCAAATTTATTAAATCCATCAATTTCATAATACAAAATATTATTATAATGCTTTTGTACTATTCCCATAGCTATCTCCTATTGCTCTTATTATTTTCATCTAATAAATTTTTCAACTCTTCCATAAATGAATTTATATCTGTAAACTGCCTATATACTGAAGCAAATCTTACATAGGCTACATCATCTACATCTTTTAGTCTATTCATTACCATTTCTCCAATGGCTTTTGATGTAACTTCCTTTTCCATAGAATTATAAAGGGTCTTTTCTATTTCATCAACAATATTTTCTATAGTTTCCATAGGAACTGGCCTTTTTTCACAAGCCTTTATAATTCCATTCAATATCTTATTCCTATCAAAAACTTGTCTATTGCCATCTTTCTTTATAACCATAAGAGGGATTTCCTCTATTTTTTCGTAAGTTGTAAATCTCTTACCACATTTAATACATTCCCTTCGTCTACGAATAGCTTGTCCCTCTTCAGTGGGCCTTGAATCTATTACCTTAGATTCAGGGAATGAACAATAGGGACATCTCATTTTCACACCTCGCCTTTTATCAAGTTCAATTTTATTATATTATATTAATGATTAAATGTCTAACTATACATCCCCTTTATAGTCAACAAGGATAGTATCTGTACCTATTCTTACTATATCACTCCATCTAATAATCGTTTCAGAATTTTTCCCAAATAACCCCAATATTTTTCCACCTTCTGAAATTATTAAGGCTTCAACATGGCCTTTTTCCAAATTTATCTCAAAGTCATCAACAAATCCCATTCGCTCCCCATTATTTATATTGATTATTTCTTTTTCCCTCATTTCTGATAATTTTAACATAATCCCACCTCTTTTCATATTATACCCTACTAATTTATATATAAAATCAGGGTATAAATATGACAAGAATTTGGTGGGATTAAGGCATTAAATATATTTTCTCATCTGCCTTAAGGCATGCTTTTCTAACCTAGAAACTTGAGCTTGAGAAATTCCTATTTCCTCCGCTACTTCCATCTGAGTTTTACCTTCAAAAAATCTCAACTTAATAATCTGCTTTTCTCTGCTGTTTAGCTTTTCCATTGCTTCCCTTAGCGCTATTTTACTTAACCAAACTTCATCTTCAGCCTTTTCGTCCTTAACCTGATCCATTACATAAATTGCATCACCACTGTCATGGTATATTGGTTCAAATAAGGAAACTGGTTCCTGTATTGCCTCCAAAGCAAATACAACTTCTTCTTTAGGTATATCTAGCTCTTCTGCTATTTCATATATAGTTGGTTCCTTTGAATTCCTATTTATCAGTTGTTCTCTTGCTTGTAAAGCTCTATATGCAATATCCCTTAAGGATCGAGATACCCTTATGGAATTATTATCCCTTAAATATCTCCTTATCTCGCCTATAATCATTGGCACTGCATAGGTAGAAAATCTAACATTTTGATTCAAGTCAAAATTATCTATAGCTTTAATTAAACCAATACAGCCTACTTGAAATAAATCATCTACATGTTCTCCTCTACGATTAAATCTTTGTATAATGCTGAGTACAAGCCTTAAGTTCCCTTGAATAAACTTATCTCTAGCTTCCTTATCTCCCGCCTTTATTTTAACAAATAATTCTTGCATTTCCTCATTAGAAAGTACTGGAAGCTTTGATGTATTTACTCCACAGATTTCTACTTTTGATACATGCATTTACATTCATCCTTTCACGCTGTATTGCCCCTTTCGTTATAAAATTATTGCCTTCAACATTATTTTTATTCAAAAAAATATTTACATTGAAACCATTTTACATTTGCTTTACCATTTCTTTTCTCAACCTTTTTATTATCCTTTTTTCAAGCCTTGATATATAAGACTGGGAAATACCCAATAAATCAGCAACTTCCTTTTGAGTTTTTTCTTTTCCAGTATGTAATCCAAATCTAAGCTCTATTATCATTCTTTCTCTACCTGACAACTTACTTATTGCTTGATTAAGCAATACTCTGTCTATTTCAGATTCGATATTTTTAAAAATAATATCTCCATCAGTTCCAAGAATATCAGATAATAAAAGCTCATTACCATCCCAGTCAGTATTTAAAGGCTCATCAAGGGAAATCTCTGCTTTAGTTTTGCTTGTTCTCCTTAAGTACATCAATATTTCATTTTCTATGCACTTTGAAGCATAGGTTGCTAATTTAATGTTTTTATCTGGTTCAAAAGTATTCACAGCCTTAATTAGCCCAATTGTTCCAATTGATATTAAGTCTTCAATGGAGACCTTTGTGTTTTCAAATTTTCTTGCAATATAGACAACTAATCTTAAATTCCTCTCAATTAATATTGATTTTACCGATTCATCTTCTTTCATTAAGGAAAGATAATAGTCCTCTTCTTCCGGAGAAAGTGGCGGTGGCAATATTTCTCCACTGCCTATATAATAAATAGTTTTTATTATATTAAACTTGCCTAATACTTTATATAAAATAATCTTTATTCTAAATTTCATTTTTTTCAACATCTACATTCCCCCTATTTAAAATTTCTTGGCTAAGCAACCCCTTATAATGGTCATCTGATGATATCCTTCCATTATATATTCCAATAATTACATCACTACATATTAAATAAGTTTCATCTTTTTTTATCTCTACATAATCAGGCCTAAATCCCAATAAAATTCCCCTTTTTGAACCAATACTCTTAAAAGGAATTATTCTAATGATATTTTTTTCTGGTAGATTTTCTACAGCACTTTGAATTTCAATTAGGTTATCTTCATTATTATGTTCAAATAATTCCCTTAATGCAGAGGGAGTTAAATTTTTTATAATTTCATATTCGACAATAAATACAGGCAATCTAGTTAATGGTTCAGTCAGCGAATTTCCTGTATCTAGTAATGCTGTAAGGGAAGAAAATTTATTATCAAAATATATAGTTACTTCATATAACTCCTTTTCCTTTAAAGCTTTTTCATGGAAATAATCGAATATATTTTTAATAAGAACTCCTCCTAGCCCTATTCCTAACACAAGGTATCTAGCAGAAAATTCTTTTATTGAAATATTTTTTGTCAACAGATTATAATTGCTTTGTAACAAATAATACATTCCAATACTTGCACCAGCAAAAATAAAAGAAACAAGATAAAATCCAAATAGCTGTTTTACATATAACTTTATGGATTTTGAATTAAATGCTATTTTTACAATAATAATTGATATTATTATTTTTATAAAGAAATTTGTAAGGAACCTTATTGAAGGTATGAATAATGCAAAGGGATATAATGCCGATAAAAAAGAAGCAATTAAAATTCTTTTATTGCTTACCTTAGTTTTTGTGATTATTCTTGTTATATGCAAAATCGTAAAGTTTATCAGAAAATTTTCTAAGAATAAATACTCAGCTATGACATACAAATAAATTCCTCCTATAATTATATAAACTTAGTACTTATTCTATTCTTTTATATTTATTATAGGACATAAATTCTAAATTTTTTGTCAATTTATAGGCAATAAAAAAAACGTATCTCTACAAAAGATACGTTTTTTCATTTAATTTGATTTCTTATCTCTTCTTCTCAAGAAAACTGGAATGTCTAATTCATCATCAACGCTAGCAGCAACTTGACTTTTAGCATCTACTTTATTCAAAGTTTCCTTCTTCTTTTGTTGATTTACATCGTCAAAGCCAGTTGCTATTACTGTTATTTTAATTTCATCTTTTAGGCTTTCATCTATGCCTGCTCCAAATATTATGTATGCATCTTTATCAACAGCAGCCCTAATCAAATCAGCTGCTTCATTTACTTCAAATATTCCCATATCAGGTCCACCAGTGATGTTTAATAATACAGATTTTGCTCCATCTATTGAAGTTTCCAATAGTGGCGATTTAATTGCTAGTTTCGCAGCTTCTGTTGCCCTATTTTCACCTGAAGCTCTTCCAATTCCCATATGGGCAATTCCTTTGCCTTGCATTACAGTTTTAACATCCGCAAAGTCCAAATTGATAAGATTAGGAACTGCTATTAAATCTGATATGCCTTGAATGCCTTGCTTTAGCACTTCATCAGCCATCATGAATGCTTCAAGCATAGTGGTTTTCTTATCTGCAATTTGTAAAAGCCTATCATTTGGAATAATAACCAAAGTATCAACTTTAGTTTTTAACTGTTCAATACCTTGTTCAGCATGCTTCGCCCTTCTAGGACCTTCGAAGCTAAATGGCTTTGTAACAACACCTACTGTGAGGATGCCTAATTCCTTTGCAATTTCAGCTACAATTGGTGCAGCACCTGTACCAGTTCCTCCCCCCATACCTGCTGTAATAAATACCATATCTGCTCCTTTCAAAACTTCTGCTATTTCATTTCTATTCTCTTCTGCAGCTTTAGCTCCTATTTCTGGATTCGCACCTGCACCTAAACCACGAGTTAGTTTTTCACCAATTTGAAGTTTTATATCTGCCTTAGAAGAATTAAGGGCTTGCTTGTCAGTATTTAAGGCAATGAAATCTACTCCCCTTACTCCACATTCAACCATCCTATTAACAGCGTTGTTACCTCCACCCCCAACCCCTAGGACTTTAATCTTCGCAAATTGGTCAACATCCACATCAAAATCAAACATCATTTTTCCCCCTTATCTTAAAATAGCTTATCCTTCTTTAATTAAACAGTATCTTAATTAGACTTTTTGCCTTTGAATAACAAAATCCTTCTAATTTTAGCAAAATTTTCAAAAAGCCTACCACCAAATGTAAAAATAGCGGCATAATAAAGAGGAACTCCTAATCTGTCGCCAAGATATGCCAAAAAAGCTGCCAAAATTGCATTTCCAAAAAAACCAGAAAGAAATATTCTTATGTTAAAATTGTTTTCTAGATTTGACCTGATACCGCCAAAGACAGAATCTAAGCAAGCTAAAATTGCTACTGAAACGTAAAGTGAATAGCTTGTATCATAAGTATAAGGTAAAAGAAAGCCAATTACAACTCCCAATAAAATTCCAATTAACGCAAAAAACAAACTTAATCATCCTCTCCCACGGGTTTCGCATACCTAAATTCAAAATCCCCATTATACGCTGGAATATAAATAGAATCTTCTATGGTAGTTTCAAAACCAATATTATAAATTTTCAGCAAATCCCCATATGTCCCTGGTGCATTAACTGCTGCATATAAAACTTTTGGGTCACCTATGGCTTTAATAATAAATGGAGTAGCAGAACTTCTGCCATTTATCCTGATAATTGGTCCACCGCATTTAATTTCAGATGTGGCAACTACTCTTTCATTATTAACGCTTATAGCTTCAGCGCCTGCCCTTCTTAAATCATTTATTATGTTTAAAATGTCTACATCATGTATAACATCTTCATTTAAATCATATCCAAAAGGTCTTTCTTCTGGGTTATCATACATCTTTATTATAATACCAGGACCTTCAAGGGCAGTTTTCCCAGCAAGTATTTTATTATGCTTTATATCATCTAATAAAACATTTATGATATTGTCATCGCCTTTTGCGATGTTTTCAAGTATTGCTAGCTGTTCTTGTTTTACTTTTAATGTATTGTTTAGTTCAGCTATTTCATTATTTAAAGAGTTTATTTCATCTTTCATCGATTGCAGAGTCCTTACTGTAACAGGAGTGATTGTTTCTAGCTTCATTTTTATTTGAGTAGATATAAAGATTCCTATCATAATGCTAAATAATGTCAGGATGATTTTAGGATTTTGACTCTTCATAAAATCACCCCATTAGTCCTGGTTCTCTTCCACAGGTTTAGCATAAATAAATTCCTTGACTTTTCTAGATTTTGGTATCCTGATATTGTTTTCCTTGTATACTTGAACCAAATAATCATAATTCCTTAGAATTGTTACTATTCCTCCTTTAATATTTAATGCTGACTCTAATGTATCAGGCGGTCCTATAGCCTTTATAACAATTGGAGGACTAGTTGATACGCCATTTATTTCAATGTGATTTCCTGCCTTCTCAATTTCTGTAAAGGATGTATATCTTTGGTCGTTGATAGAAATTGCTTCTGCATCTGCTGCATTCAATACAGATATTACCTGTAATACTAAATCCAACTCATCTATGATGCTATAACCTTCTCCATACTCTAAATCTACTGGTGGGTCATGTATCTCAATAACAACTCCTGGTCCTTCTAAGTCTAAATATCCTGCCAGCATCCTATATTTCATTGTATCATTATATAAGCTTTCAGCATACTTATTTTTATCTATTTCGTTCATTTCATATTGTTTAATTTTAGTTTCCAGTTCATCAACTTGATTTAATAGTAAATCCCTTTCATTTTGAAGCTTTTTAAGTTCTGTAGCAAGTTGCTGAGCCCTTTGAGTTGGTAAAATGCCTTCACCTACAGTTTTATTTACAGTCTTAAATTGAATAGATACTATAATTCCAAGAAAAATAGACACAAGCATTAATGCCAAATATTCCTTATATTTTTTCATTTACCATCCTACTCCTCATTAAGTACAATTATAGGATTATCCCCTTTATTCATTAGTATCATTTTGCAAGATAATCCCTTATTATTAATATCCTTTATAACTTCATTTAGTAAATTCAATTTATATTTTACATTATTTATACTGCCAAAGGCAATTAAAATACCATTATTTAGCGTAATATTTATATTGTCATTATCTGCCATATCTATTTCCTTCATTTTTTGTAACAAGCCTAAAGCATGTCCAACACTTATAAATTCAAATGTCTCCTTTATACTATTAGTATCATTTATATTTTCACCTATCTTTTTATCATCTATATTCAAACCATTTATCAACGGTAAGTTTTCACTTTCATCATTTTTTATATCCAGAATAAATCCTTCTTCATCAATTATTGCATAAGAAGATATATTTTTTATTTGTGCTACCTCTTTTCTTTCAGCTACTTCAATTAAAATCTTATTAGGAAGCTTTCTTTTTATATTGACATCTTTAATATACGCTAGATTCTTCAAATTCCTTTCTCCATCTCGTGTACTCACCTTAAAAATGTTTTCCCCAATTGAAATTGACGATCCTAATTTTATATTATCTTTAGATAGTTTATTATTCCCCATAACATCAATTTCCTTAATGGAAAAAATATCAGCATTAAACGCTAAAATTATAAAAAGACTAATAACAACCCCCAACAGCAATATTCTAAAAAAAACCCTTTTTCTCCTCATCTTTCTCTCTACTCTAGAGATTTTTCTCATGTTTTCACCTCTAAGCATATGTAGAATTAGCAGCAAATGCTGCTAATTAACTTTTACTATGTCTGCCCCCAAGTTTTGTAATGTAATATGGAAGTTTTCATATCCCCTATCTATATGATAGATATTTTGAACTTCTGTAGTTCCTTTTGCAACTAAACCTGCTAAGGTTAATGCAGCTCCACCTCTTAAATCTTTAGCAGTTACTTTTGCACCAGTTAATTCTTTAACTCCATTTATAACAGCAACCCTACCAAATATCTTAATATTAGCCCCCATTCTAATTAACTCTTCTGCATGTTTAAACCTGTTTTCAAATACTGTTTCACAAATAACACTTGTTCCATTGGCAATAGTCAATAATGCCATCATTTGGGCTTGCATATCTGTTGGGAAACCAGGATATGGTAAGGTTTGAATCATTTCGATAGGATTAACCTTCTTAGGTCCTACAACTTTTAAAGAATTTCCATTAGTATATATAATAGCACCTGTTTCTTTTAACTTCGCTATAATTCCCAATATGTGTTCTACAACAATATTGTTTAATATAATATCTCCACCTGTAATAGCTGAAGCCACCATAAAAGTTCCAGCTACAATCCTGTCAGGAATAATAGTATGGGTTACATCATTTAGCTTTTTAACTCCTTCTATAGTTATTATTGAAGTACCAGCACCAGAAACCTTTGCCCCTGCCTTATTTAAGTAGTTTTGTAAGTCAACTATCTCAGGTTCCCTAGCTGCATTTCTGATTACAGTTGTTCCTTTTGCCTTAACAGCAGCTAAGATTATATTTTCAGTTGCTCCAACAGATGGATAATCTAAGTGTATATCACAACCTTTTAATCCATCGGTTTTACAGTACAAAAGTCCATGGGACTCTTCAATAACTGCTCCCATATTTCTTAATGCTTTAAGATGTAAATCTATTGGCCTTGGACCAATTTCGCAGCCACCGGGATAGCTGATTACAACTTCCCCAGTTCTTGATAACATTGCACCCATTAGAATTATGGAAGATCTCATTTCTCTAACTAGTTCTTCAGGCACTATTACCTTATTTAATGGTTTAGAATCAACTTCCATAATGTTACCTGCCCTTTTAACAGAGCATCCAAGAGATAATAATATACTTTCCATTATTTCTACATCTCTTAGATTCGGTATATTAAGTAATGTACTTTTATTTTCTCCAATGACGGTGGCTGCCAATATTGGCAATACGGAGTTTTTAGCACCAGAAACTGATACTTCCCCTACTAACCTGTTCCCGCCATTAATTATATACTTGCCCACTAAACCACCTCCGCTTACATCAAGTATATAACCATATTATGCATTGGTGGTTTTGGGGTTACTTTAATTTATTTGATGATGCTTTGAACAAGCTCATATATTTTTTTAGCTGCATCAATTTGACCCATTTTCCTGCTGTTTTCTCTCATTTTTGACAATCTCTTGTCATCTTTTATTATGTTATATATTATATCGTCTAATTTTGTATTTTTTAAATCCTTCTCAAGTATCAATATACTTGCACCATTTTTTTCAAAGGCCCTAGCATTAAATTCTTGATGATTTTCTGCTGTATAGCTTTTTGGTATCAATATACTTGGTACACCTACTGCAGAAATTTCCGCCAAAGTGATAGCCCCAGCAGAAGTAATAACAAGGGTTGCAATGTTCAACGCCTCTGGTATTTGATAGAAATAGGGATAAATTCTGATGTTTTTACCTAAATCAATATTTTCCTTTTTAATTTTTTCCATAAACTCATCATAAAACCTTTTGCCTGTTACATGGATTAACTGTAAATCCTTAATTCCACCTTTTATGAATTCAAAGATTGCATCATTTAACTTCTTTTGCCCTCCACTACCTCCAAAGGATAGAATAAAAGGCTTATTTTTATCTATATTAAGCTTTTTATAGGCATCTTCTTTATTTATTTCAAGTATTTCCCTGCGAATAGGATTCCCTGTCTTTACTACTCTATCAGGATACTTAAAGTATTTCCTAGCTTCTTCAAAAGTAACTGCAACCCTATCCACATATCTCGATAATATCTTATTTGTAATACCTGGATATGCATTTTGCTCATGAATTAAAGCAGGTATCTTTTTCTTCTTTGCCATGTAAACTACTGGAAAACAAACATATCCTCCTGTCCCTATTACAACATCTGGTTTAAAATCATTTAAAATCTTCCTAGCATCTAATAAGCCAAGAATTAATTCTTTTACTGCAACAAAAGAATCCTTGTTTAATTTCCTGGGCAATCCTTTTACCCTTATTGTTTTGAACTTCAATCCTTCTTTAGGCACTAACTCTGCTTCTAGACCTTCCTTAGTGCCTACATAAAGTATATTGGCATTTTTATCTCTTAGCTGTATTTCTTTTGCAATGGCTAAAGCAGGATATATGTGACCGCCTGTACCTCCACCTGATATCAAGTATTTCAATTTTTTCAACTCCTATCTAAATTTGCATGTCTAGAAATATTTAACAGTATCCCAATAGCAGACATATAAATCATAAGTGAAGTTCCGCCATATGATACAAAAGGCAAAGTAATTCCAGTTGTAGGTATAGAAGATGTAACGACTGCAATATGGATTAACGATTGTACTGTTACTAATGCAATAATACCAGATGCTAGAAAACATCCAAAAGCATCGTCAACGCTTAAAGCTATTCTTATTCCACGCCATATTAATATCATAAAAAGAATTATAACAAATGTAGTGCCAAGGAACCCTAATTCTTCTCCTATTATAGAAAATATAAAATCATTATATGATTCAGGAATGTAAAAAAATTTTTGTCTACTTTTTCCTAATCCTAATCCAAACAATCCTCCAGAACCAAGGGCATATAAAGATTGAACAGCTTGCCAACCTATATCTAGTTTATATGCAAATGGATCTGTAAAAGCTATTATTCTTTTTAGCCTGTATTCATTTCCAGGAGTTAAAACTGCCAATGCTGCAAATCCAATAGCTGCAATAGATAAGAAAAATAGATGTATTAAATTCATCCCTGCAACAAAGAACATTCCAATTAAAGTAGCACCTAAAGCAATTGTAGTTCCTAAATCCCTTTGTATATAAATAGCCCCGCAAGATAAACCTATTATAATTAAAGCAGGCAATGTTCCCTGTACTAAAGAAGATATCTTATCCTTTTTGTTTGCAAGGAATTTAGAAAAATATATGATAGAGCCAATCTTCAAAGCATCTGCAGGCATGAAAGTTGTAAATCCTAAACTAATCCATCTTCTTGCACCATTAAGCTCCCTACCTAAAGGAGTTAGAGTTAGCATACATAGTACTATAGATAAAATAAAAAGTGGAAGTGCATATTTTTTCCATATCTTATAATTTATATTCATTCCAATAAGAAGTCCTACTAAGCCTATTGAAGCTGATATCAGCTGTTTCTTTAGAAAATAATATCCATCACCAAATTCTTGCATGGCTTCAGGCCAACTGGCACTAAAAACCATTATAATTCCAATGAATACAAGAGTTAATGTCGATATCATCAATGGAAAGTCAACAGCTTTTTTTCTCTGAAGGGTCTCTTTACTTGCCATCTATTTCACCTCTATCTCAAAAACAACCTTTTTAAAATCCTTACCTCTTTCTTCGTAATTTTTATACATATCCCAGGATGCACAAGCAGGAGATAATAATACATTATCCTTTTCTTTAGCTAATTTATATGCTAATGTTACAGCTTCTTTCATATTTTCTACTAAATGTATATTTGTAAAATTATGATGTAATGCAGCATCTTTAATTTTTTCTTTTGTTTCACCCATTAGGATTAGCTCTTTAACCTTACCCTTGAAGGATTCTATTAGTTCATTAAATTGAGACCCTTTGTCATAACCGCCTGCTATTAAAATTATAGAACCATCAAGAGCTTCGATAGCTTTTATTGTAGAATCGGGATTAGTCCCTTTCGAATCATTGTAAAATTTAATCCCATTTATTTCTTTAACAAACTCTATTCTATGCTCTACTCCTGGAAACTCCCTTAGTGCTTCTCTTACATAATCTAAATTTACTCCCATCGCAAAAGCAACTGCAACACTAGCTAGGGCATTTTCTAAATTATGTTTTCCCAAAATTTTCAATTCTTTATATGGTATTACTTTTTCATAATAATTTTCATCCTTAATTACTATATAATCTTCACTGACAAATACGCCTTTATTTAAAACATTTTCAGAACTAAACCAGATAATATTTGAATTAATTTCATCTTGGAAATTTCTAATTATACTATCTTCAAAATTCAATACTGTATAGTCATTTTCATCTTGGTTTTTAAATATTTTTTTCTTTGCATTTACATAATTTTCGAATGAACCATGCCAATCTAAATGGTCTGGAGTTATATTTGTTATTAGACTTACTTTTGGCTTAAAATATACTGTATCTTCCAGTTGAAAACTACTTGTTTCAATTACAAATACATCATCCTTTTTAGCATCTATCATCTTTTCTAATATACCTACACCTATGTTTCCAGTTACATAAGTGTTATATTTTGCCCTTTTGAAAATCTCCCCAATTAATGCAGTAGTTGTAGTCTTCCCGTTTGTTCCAGTTATAGAAATTATTTTTTCAGTAGGAGAAATCCTATATGCCAATTCAATATCTGTTATTACTTCAATATTTCTCCTCCTCGCTTCGACAACAATTGGGTTAGTAGGAGGTATTCCAGGACTTTTAATTATTAAATCAATATTTTCTAAAGGTACATTGTCTGTATTAAGATACTTTTCTACATATATTCCACTGATTTCCTTAAAAAAACCAGCTAATTCATCTTCACTTTTTGTATCAGATATTACTATTTGAGCATTTAATCTATGAAGAGCCTTTACAGCAGACCTTCCTGATATGCCAAGTCCTAAAACAAGTACTCTAGAATTTGATAAATCCATAATATCATCTCACTTTCTAATAAGGTACACTGACTATTCCTATTAAACAAAGTATTAAAGTTACAATCCAAAATACAGCTACAACCTTTGTTTCCTTCCATCCCTTTTGTTCAAAATGATGATGCAATGGACTCATTAGAAAAACCCTTTTGCCAGTTAGTTTATATGAAATTACCTGAATTATGACAGATAAGGCTTCTACAAAGTATATTCCGCCTACAATAGGGATAAACAATGGCATATTTAACAGTATTGCTATGGCAGATACTGCCCCTCCTAATGCCATTGAACCTGTATCTCCCATAAAAACCTTAGCTGGATATGCATTATGAATTAGAAAACCTAAACAAGCACCAGCTAGAGTTGTGGAAAAAATTGATATGCTATCCATACCAAAATTTAATGCAACAAGTCCAAAGAATGATAATATAATTAATGTAACACCTGACGCCAATCCATCCAACCCATCTGTTAGATTAACACTATTTACTGTAGCCACAACTACAAATGCAATGAATGGAATATATAATGGTCCCAAATCTAAATAGTAATTTTTTAGAAATGGAACTATTAATTTTGTCCCTAAAACAGATGTATTAGATTGATATATTGCTAGTATAGTAGCAAGGATTACTTGACCTATAAGCTTTTGGTATGGCTTTAACCCTAAGGATCTTTTTTTTATTACCTTAATATAGTCATCTACAAATCCTATTAGACCAAAACCTATTGTTGATAACAACAATACATACATGTCACGATTTAGTACCCCAGATGTTAAAATCGTAATAATTAGAGCAATAACTATCATAATCCCACCCATAGTAGGTGTCCCTGACTTTTTTAGGTGGGTTTTAGGTCCATCTTCTCTTACATTTTGGCCAACCTTTAATTTTTTTAACAATGGAATAATGATTGGCCCCAAAATCAGTGTAATAACAAAAGACATTATTATATTTCTGACTATATCTAAATATTCTATCATATTGTTCTCCTCTCAAGTTTCTAATCTTTTAGTTTGTTTTTAGATAATCTAATACAATTTCCCTTTCATCGAAAGGAATCTTTTCACCGTTGATTAAAATATAGGTTTCATGGCCTTTTCCTGCCAATAAAATAATATCCTTTGGTTTTGCAATATCTAAAGCATAATGAATTGCTTCTTTTCTATTAACAATCTTAACATATTCTCCTTTTGCTTTTTTTGTACCTACTAGAATATCATCGATTATTGATTCAGGATCTTCAAATCTAGGATTATCAGAAGTAACTATGGATAAATCTGCATATTTTGCTACAATTTCTCCCATCTCTGGCCTTTTTGTCCTGTCCCTATTGCCACCAGCCCCAAAGACTACTATTATTCTTCCTTGAGCAAATTCCTTAATTACTTTAAGGACATTTTCAAGGCCATCTGGAGTATGAGCAAAATCTATAATAACGGTATAATCAGTATTTGTAGGTACAACTTCAAATCTCCCTTTAACACCTTGTATAGATTCCAATCCATTTTTTATAGTCTTTAAATCTATATCATAAGCATAAGCACATGCTGCTGCTGCAAGGCTGTTATATACACTAAATTCGCCAGGTACATTTAATAGGATGTCTATTTTACCTTTTGGAGTATTCAAAACGAATTTTACTTTTGATAAGCCATATTCTATATCTGTAGCGTAAATATCAGCCTTTTCACGGATTCCATATGTCAATATTGGAACTCTATCTCTTACTATATCTATTATTCTTCTTCCATAATTATCATCAGCATTTATAATATTATAGCTTTTTGTTTTATAAAAGAGCTTTAATTTACTTTGAAAGTAGCTTTCCATAGTTTTATGATAGTCTAAATGGTCTTTGCTTAAATTTGTAAATATGCCAATTTTAAATTCCATATAATTAACTCTCTTAAGTTCCAATGCATGGGAAGAAACTTCCATAACGCAAGAATCAAATCCCTTGTCTACCATCTCCTTTAAAAGGCTATGTATAGTTAATGCATTAGGTGTAGTATTTACTATGTTTAATTCTTCATCACCTATTAAGGCTCCAATTGTACCTATTATGCCGACTTTCTTGTTGTATTTTTCTAGAATACTTTTTACAAAATATGTAGTAGAAGTTTTACCATTGGTTCCAGTTACTCCAATAAGTTCTAGTTTATTCCAAGGTTTGTTATGGAAATTACTTGAAAATTTTGCTAAAGCATCAACAGAATCAGCTACTTTAATAACTGTAATATCTTCCTTTACATCTACATCTTTATCTATTATAACTGCAACAGCACCATTTTTCACAGCATCTTCAATGAAATCATGCCCATCAACAGTAAATCCTCTTTCTGCAATAAATAGTTCCCCTTTTTTAACTTTTCGCGAATCATTATTTATTCCATTTATGCTCACATCTAAGCTGCCTTTTATCAAAGAATACTGGTAATCATTAACTATATCCCTTAATAACATTTCTACACCTCTTAACACATTTATTTAATAAAAATTAACTAAAAGGCAACTTGTAAAGTTGCCTCTAATATATTACTCCTATGTCCCATCAAATTCAACTACAATTTTTCTATTAATATCTATTATAGCTCCAGGATTAGGGTCTTGGAATTTTGCTTTTCCTTCTCCTTTTAATTCATAGTTTAGATTTAAATTATCAAGTATTTTTATTACTTCTTGTTTATCTTTTCCAATTAAATCTGGCATTATTATAGTTTCTGCTTCATTTATATTCAAATATAAATCCACAATGGAGCCCTTTTGTACTTCAGTATCTGGCAATGGGAATTGATCTATAACAACTGAATCAGAAGTCAAGTTCAAATATTCAGTGGTATATCTTAATCCAATTTCTGTTAAGGTCTTTCCAGCATCGCCAATCTTCATATTCCTAACATCTGGCACCTTAACAGTTTCAGTCATCATTTTCTTTTCTTCTTCAGTATATATAGGTGTAACTTCAAGATAATTTAATGTATCTTCTAAAATTTCCTTTGCAACAGGTGCAGCTATGGTTCCACCATAATACTGACCAGCACTGGGCTCATCTATTACAACCAATAAAGCTATTTTGGGATCATCTACTGGAGCTACAGCTACAAAAGATGCTATGTATTTTCCTTGAGCATATCTACCATCAATAATCTTTTGAGCAGTACCAGTTTTCCCGCCTACTCTCATGCCAGGAATATATGCTTTGGCACCAGTACCATCTCTTACTACTTCTTCCATCATTTCTAACATTGTCTTTGATGTAGATTCAGATATAACCTTTCTCTTTACTACAGGCTCAAAGGTCTTTACGACATTTCCTTCACTATCTATTAATTCTTTAACTAATCTTGGTTCCATTAAATTCCCGCCATTGGCAATTGCACAAGCAGCATTGATTAATTGCAATGGGGTTACTGCTATTCCATGACCATAAGACATTGTAGCCAAGTTGACTTCTTTAATATTCTCCGCACTTTGAGGTACAATGCCTGCTTGCTCTCCATTCAAGTCAATACCAGTATTTTCTCCAAATCCAAAGGCCTTTATATATTTTAATAATAATTCTTTGCCTACTTGCCTTCCTAAACTTACAAAAGCCACATTGCAGCTATTATTTAAAGCTTCTACTAAGGTTTGGTCTCCATGGGGATTATACCATTGGGCACATCTTAAAACAACTCCTTTAATATCCCTTACAAATCCATTGCAATAATAATGAGAATTTGGTGTAGCAATATTTTCTTCCAATGCTGCTGCAGCTGTAATTATCTTAAATGTGGAACCTGGTTCATACACATCACTTATGGCACCATTTCTCCACATTTCATACCATTTTTCCAATAGCTCATCTTGGCTTAAATTAGCCCAACTTTCTTTAAGCCCTTCATCTAAAGGTTCCCTGGGATTATTGGGATCATAATCAGGCTTATTTGTTAATGCCAAAATATCCCCTGTCATAGGGTCCATTGCTATTATGGTTACTCTTTTAGCCTTATTAACTGTTAATGCTTTTTCAGCTGCCTTTTCTACAAAATGTTGAATTGTTTCATCAATAGTGGTTACTATTGATAATCCATCCGATGCTTCATAGATTTTTTCATCGCCAAAAGGCAACTGCCTACTTGCTGCATCTGTGGTCTTTACCCATTTCCCTGGTGTGCCAGTTAAATAAGCATCATATGTAAATTCAAGTCCTTCTAATCCATTATTGTCAATATTAGTAAAACCTAAAACATGGGCAGCAAAATTCCCATAAGGGTAATATCTTTTATTATCATCAACTATCTCTATTCCTGGTAACTTGAGCTTTCTAAGTTCTTGAGCTTCTTCGTTAGTTATCCATTGCTTTATCTTTTCTATGCCAACCTTTTTTGTAATTTTTTGATATACATAATCTTCATCAAGATTTAAAATCCTTGCTACTTCCTTGGCAGTTTTTTCTGGATCTTTTATATCTGGAGGACTGGCCCAAACTGTAGATGCACTAACACTCATAGCCAGTTTCTTACCATTTCTGTCGTATATAATCCCTCGTTTGGATTTGATCGTTATGCCTTTTGTCCACTGCTCTAATGCTCCTTTTTTTAATTCCTCTCCCTTAACAATTTGCAGAAATCCCAACCTTCCTATTAAAGCAACATATAATATCATTACCATTACAAGGGCAAAAACTAACCTCTTTTTTGATGAATAGCTGGGTTTTATCAAAATAAATACCCCCTAAAAGAAATTCAGTACCATGCTCAATATTCTACTCAATTTCCCTACAAAGGTAAGTTCTTCTTTTGGCTCTATTGTATTTTCATCTACATTAACAGTTATGTATACAATTTGATCTTCTGTTGGATAGTTCATCCCTAATTTTGTAATTGCATCTTCTTCAATTTTTACCGAAGACTTAATCCTTTCTAACTCAGCTACAAGATTCATCTTTTCCTTTTCTAGTTCCACTTTTTGCTTTTCTAACTGGGTTAGTTCTTGCCTAATTGAAGTGATTTTGGCATAGCGGGATAAAATTAAGAGAGAAATACCTAAGAAAATGCAGGGTATGGATAAAGCAAATAGCTTGAGTATGCTATAGTTTTCTTTATTCTTTTTCGCAACCTTTTCTCTTGTTTTTTTCTGAATCTCTCGATTTTCTTCAGGGTAATAATTAAATTCTCTTGCTAACAATTTATTCTCCCCCTTTGTTTTTTAGAACATCAAACTTTCTCCGCTATTCTCAGCTTGGCTGACCTAGATCTAGGGTTGCTTTCTACTTCTTCCTTGCTAGGTACTATTGGTTTTCTAGTAATGATCTCTACTTCCCTAACCTTGTTACATATACATTGAGGAAGTCCTGGAGGACAAGTACAATCTTTGTTTAGTTCCCTGAAAGTATCCTTCACAATTCTGTCTTCTAACGAATGAAAAGTAATTATTGCAATTCTTCCACCTTTTTTTAATCTTCTTACCATCTTAGGAATTGATTCCTTTAAAACTTCCAGTTCCCCATTGACTTCAATCCTTATTGCTTGAAAAGTCTTCTTAGCTGGATGATGCCCTTCTTCCCTTGCTCCCTTGGGTATTGCTTTTTTAATCACGCTCACCAATTCTAAAGTAGTATCTATTGGCTTATTTTTCCTTTCCTCTACGATAAATTTTGCAATCCTTCTTGCCCATCGTTCTTCACCATAATCCCAAAGTATTCTTTCCAAATCTTTTTCTGAATACTTATTAACTACATCCCAAGCAGAAAATTTTTTAGTTTCATCCATCCTCATATCTAAAGGTGCATCCTTGTTATAAGAAAAACCCCGTGTTTCTTCATCTAGCTGATGGGAGGAAACCCCTAAATCTAGAAGAATACCATCTACACCATCAATACCTAATTCATCTAGTACTTCATCAATATTCCTAAAGTTGTTGTGAATTAAAATCACCTTATCTTCATGCTCTTTCAAGACTTCCTTTGCCTTTTCAAGGGCATTTAAATCCTGATCTATTCCTATGAGTTTGCCAGTATCTAACCTCTTTACTATTTCCTTTGAATGACCTGCTCCGCCTATAGTACCATCAATGTAAATTCCATTAGGTTTTATGTTGAGCCCATCTATGACTTCATTTAAAAGAACAGGAATATGTTTAAATTCCATCTTATACCCCCTATTAAATTCCAAGCTCTGCCATTTTTTCTGCTATGGCATCATAATTTAAGCTGTCGTCATTATTATACTTATCCCATTCTTCTTTACTCCAGATTTCAAGCCTTGTAGATACACCTATAATAACTGCTTCCTTTTTTAACTTAGAGTGTTCCCTTAAATTTGGTGGAATAAGAACTCTGCCTTGTTTGTCCAGTTCACATTCGCAAGCTCCTGAAAAGAAAAATCTAACAAAGGCTCGTGCATCTCTATTAGTAAGTGGTAATTTTTTAAGCTTTTCCTCCAACACAGACCATTCAGATTTAGGATATATAAATAAACAGTTATCCAGTCCTTTTGTCATGACAAATACTTCCCCCAACTCAATCCTAAACTTCGAGGGAATTGTAAGCCTTCCTTTATCATCTAAACTATGTTGATATTCACCAATAAACATATCAACCACTCACTTATACTTGTTCCCACTTTACTCCACTTTCTACCACTTTACTAATATTTTACACTATATTTTTTAATCATTCCATATCTTTTTTTAAAAATAATTTTAGGGCTTTAGTCATATATTGACAAAAAGCAGTCGTTACAAAAAAAA